>JADHNP010000104.1 GCA_016779445.1 Luminiphilus sp.
CATCCCACAGTGTCAGTTGGATGCCGCGGTCAGTTTCCCGAAAGAAGTAAGCCGAGATACACAGGCTGAGCCACAAAATAGCGAGCACCCACACCGCGACAAGGAATTGGCCCCCGTAAGGCTGTACGCCCCAGAGGTGGCCCATATGCAGGCCGAGGGGCAACAGGCTGATAATGCCAATGCGCGCGAGTATGTCGATGTGGTAGGCGGTCTGCATGTGTCGCCGCCGTTCTTCCATCGACAGCTTCCGGTTTATCACGTGGGTGGACGTGTTAAAGACTCCCCACTCGCCACCCAACCAGTAGACCATGGCGATAATGTGTAGCCAGCGTAAGACGGCCAGTTCGGTGATACCCATAGCTCTGCCCCCACAGATTAAAGATATAACAATAGCTCAAAATGTCCCGGTGTGGCAGTCGGGCAAGACATAATTGGCCCATCGGGTGCCCGCGCCACACTATAATGCGCCAACAATACACCTATTTTGATATATCATTAGGCGTTGATCAGGCGTCTGACTGGAAAAGCGAATATATGGAACAGTTTTTTGGTCCACATCTGGTTGGTCAGTTATCCAAGCAGTCCCCCACCCCTCTGTACCATCAGCTATTCACCTTATTGAAAACGCGCATTCTTGACGGAACTTTGCTCTACGGTACGCGTTTACCGCCCGAGGAGCAGTTGGCTGATCTTTTTCAGATATCGCGGATTACCGCAAAGCGCGCGATGGATGATTTGTCCAAAGACAATTTGGTAGAGCGAAGGCGGGGCAGGGGCACCCATGTAATCTACCAATACTCTCCCAAGCCGGTTTATGCGCCGCTAACGGGTATGCTGCAGGAAATAGAGAGCATGGCGCGTAACTCCACGGCGCATATCCTCGACTGCGGCATGCGCGCTCCACCTCAGGCGATTCGCGAGGATTTGAAATTGGCGAATGACGAGGTAGCGCTTCACCTTCTCAGAGTCCGCGAGCGTGACGGCTTGAAATTTGGCCACTACAACAGTTGGACCGCGGGGGTGAGTATGCCGGCTGACCCTGCCATTTTTAAAAGCACACCTCGCCTAAGTTACTTCCGTCAGCAGGGACTTGAGGTCAGTCATGTTACTCAGACACTGTCTGCGGTCGCCGCTGACGCATCCGTTGCACAGGCACTGGGCGTTGCGCAGGGAAGCCCATTACTGAGTTTGACCCGGCGTTCATACAAGAAGACCGGAGTCGAGAGTGAGCAGATTATGGATTTTCTGGAAGTACTCTATAACCCTGAGCATTTTCAGTACTCGATGGATTTAACGCTGGATTGACGCGTCAGATGAGTCCAGCTTTTTTAAGCTTCGCTATCACCAAAGACTGCTGTTCCATAAAATGTGAGCGATCCGGTGTGACGATGTCTCCGTCTTTGTTTATCAACGTATCTTCTGGATAAAATCCGTTCAGTTCGTATGTGGAGCGAAACAAAGACAGTCGCTGTCTGGCGATCAGGTTGGTCATGGCCGGCTTGGTGCGGGCTTCCCTAAGTCGCTCAATATCAATCATGGCGTGCGCCACCATGGACTCTCCGGTATAGGCCTCGGTCAGCACCTGACCTTTGTAGTCGACCACCTGAGAATGCCCCTGAGTCGAGTTCTGTGGCACGGGTGAGTGAAGAATCGCAGAGGTGTTGCTCGATATCACGTAACACATGTTCTCGTAAGCGCGCGCACACTTTGCAATATTTTTAGGGGTGGGTCTTGGGCTGCCGACTTCGCTGGAGGAGTGCAGCAGCACTTCGGCGCCTCGGGTGGCGAGTGAACGGGCTACCTCCGGATACAAAATTTCTTCTGAAGCCACGCAAGCAAGACGGCCAAGCGGCGTATCGACCACCGGGAACAGGCTGTCCTCTCCATATACCTCAAGATATTTTGACATGACGTCGTGGGGTGTCGGCGCAAACATGGAGATCAAGCGGCGATATCGCAGTATCACCTGGCCCTCGTCATTTATAATGAAGCTGGTCTGAAAGTAGAGATTGGGAAAGTGGGGATCAAGCTCATAAGCATTCCCTGAGATATAGACACCACGGCTGCTGGCAAGCTCTCCGAGGCGCCGATATTCTGGGCCGTCTATCTCGATGCAGGCTTTTGAACGCCAGGCATCGATACTCTCGCCCATTGGGAATCCGGTCAAAAAGTACTCCGGTAGTACGACTAGTTTTAATGTGTCGCCGCTGAAGGTGCTGATGAAGCCCTTGCTGCCCGCGATCAGGTTATCCACCCGCTCCAGTGCACTCATCATGGCCTGCTGAACTGCCGCGCGGTCTGGCAGATGGTTGACAGCCGAGCAATCCATTTGCAACGCCAATGCGGAATATGTATTCATCAGGACTTATTCCAGCACCGTCTGCTGCACACCTTCAACGAGTATCACCCGAAAATCTCCGGTGCCCTCCCGCAGGGGTTTCGCCGCAGCGTATTCATCGCTTTCCCAAAAAGCCCTCGCTTGCTCAGCCGAGGGCCAGCGATGCATCACCACGCGCGAGGTATTCCAGTCGCCTTCAAGCGATTCCTGCGGTCCACCCAGCACTAGGTACTCACCACCAAATTGCGCCACGATAACGGGCACCTTTTGCGCGTAGGCGCTAAAAGCTTTGGGGTCGTGAACAATCGCCTCTACAATGATGTAAGCAGTCATATTGGCCTCGTTGATTCAGTGGCCTGAGCGGCAAAGCCGGTAGGAGAATATACCACGCTGTGCCCAACTCATGCGCTGCCTTGGACTGGGGGCAGTCTATAAGCACCCCGGCTTTCCTACGGTGAAAGGCCTCTTCGAACTGTGGCCTTGCTTGCTCTTTTGCTCGCTGAACGTTCTCTCTGGGGTTTCTGTGCGACGATCAGAAGCCCAGTACACCGGGATTCATGATTCCATTGGGATCGAGTGCTGACTTGATGCTGCCGAACAAGTTTTCTGCTGGTGCTTTGAGTGCAGGACGATAGTGGTATGCCTTGCCTAATTGAAAATGGCTGGCGCCTTCCGCCGATAGGAGATCTACCACTTCGCTTTTGATTTTGTATACCGCTTCCCGCGCGCCAGGAACGGCCTCGAACTGATTCATTCGCGCGAGGTGGTCAGGCTCAAGGCTCTGCTTGTGCAGGGCATTGAGCGCGTCTGGCCAAAAGAAGACGGGTTCCAACACCGTGATCTGTTCGCTCACGACTGCAATTAGATAGCCGGTCTCAATGGCATATTGCTCCAGCACATCCCGATTCCGCTCATACACTGCCTCTATGGCTGCTAATACCTTCTCACCTTTCGAGTGTGGTACCAATCCATGAACCGGCAACCAGCGTTCGCCTTCGGCTCCCACCATATTGTTGACTGGTCCAAACGGATTGGCAGCCAGAATACGGGGGATGCTGTCTGGTAATTCCTTGCCTCCCTCGGCTACGCATATCGTGCGGATCCGCTTTACCTGGTGGGCTGTTTCAGCTTCGGTTCGCCCCTCGCTAATGGTGAACATGGCCCACTCCACCTCGTCCATGAAGCGGCGACCCGCAAGGGCAACCTTGGCCCCTTGCTTGACCTTGTTGACTATCCCTGTCTCAGCTTGAATGACACCTGAGAGTTGCTGCGCATCGGCGGCCAGACTTGCGCGTTTCATCCGCTGATGCTGAAGATAGGGGTCAAAGCCGAAACATTCGCTGGTCAGCGACTCACGGGAGATCTGCGCCATTGCGCGCAGCATGGGTCCTGACTCGGTGAAGGCAAAGCTGGTGAAACCTTTTGCCCCTGGCAGCAGCACCAATGGCAAGGTTATGCGCACTTTTATGCCCAGCGCACCGCAGTCACTGAGAAAGACGCCTGTTAAGTCCGGGCCGAAATGACGCATAAAAGGCGAGCCATTGATTTGACTGGCGGCGCCCGTTTCTATGAGTTCTGCAGTGCCGGTGATCACGCTGACGGACAGCACATTATCAGCCGCCGTGCCTCGTTGGCCGCTGCCCCAAAAAATACTGTTTTGGGACAGACTGCCACCCACGGTGGCGAAGCGGCCCGACAGCGTGCCCCAGTAGGGCGTCCGCACGCCCAAGGGCATCAGATGTTCGTAGAGCTTCTGCCAACTGCATCCCGCTTCGACAGTAACGTAGCGGTCTTCAAGGTTGACCTCTACGATGCTGTCCATCGAGGTCATATCAATAAGAATGCTTTCTGGGGCAGTGGCGAGGTAGCCACTGGTGTAACTCATACCGCCGCCTCGCGTAACGATAGGTGTGCCGCGCTCTCTGCAGGCTGCAACCAGCGATTGCACCTCTTCGATGCAACGGGGCCTGACGATCGCGCCGATGGGCGGTCCGATGGTAAATACGTCTTGAGAATAAAGCGCAATGCGCTCGGGGTCGGTATCGAGAATTTCTGCCGGGAGCAGTTGCGAGATACTAGAAACTACAGCGTTCATATATGCCTCCTTGGTGCGCCCAAGGTTACTCTTCTGAAGGATGGTCTCACGAAAAAGGGTAGCAGAGGTTCACAACAAATGCCCGCCACTAGCGGCATACCTTTGGTTGTATGATCGTCCTATTCCAGCTGGAGGAGTAAAGAATGCGGCGCAAAGGTTTTTCTCACGTGGTGATCAATACCGCCCACGCAGACACTTTGGGCGGATTTTTCACTGCATTAGGTTGGCAACTCCAGACAGAAGCACTGGATGATGCTGCCGTGGCCTTCTGGGGCAACACCGACGCCCACGGGGCATTGCACCGCTGGCAGCTACCCGACGGCGGATCCGAAGTGATCCTCCTGCCGGCTTCGATTGAGGAGCCGCTTTTGCGTCCGGTGGCCTGCCCGGTGGCGACACCCGGTGGGATCTTTGACATTAATATGCGCACCGATGACAGTGATTGGGCTTGTGGATTCCTTGCGGCACATGGATGGCGTGAGTTAGTGAGCCCGGTCGCTTGGCACTTTGGTGAGGTCGAGACCAAAGAAGGCCTCTTTATACAGGACGACGGTATCGTGATGGCGGTCATGCAGCGACTGCATCCCCCACTTCAAGGCATCAACTTCGATCGCATGAGCGATATTTTTAACAGCACGCAGATGGTGACTAGTGTCGAGCGCACTTTGGCGTTTCTTCAGCTTTTTGACTTCGAGCAGTTTGTTGATCATCGCGGACCTTTGCCCGGGGAAGGTGCGAGAGTGCTGCAGCTCGAGGATCAACCTGAAGAGACAGCACATGTGCGTTTGAGTATTGCGCATCCCGACGGCGCCATGGACGGTTCGATTGAGCTGATTGACGTGCCCGCTCACCCGTTACCCTCTATTGATGTTGCTAAGCTGGGGGGGCGGGGGTTAAGAGCGCTCTGTATCCCGATGGAGGATGTAGAGCGGTGCTATGAGCGATTCATGAGCAGCGAGTGGTCGGATAGGCTGATTCATCCATTGTCTCATCGCCAGCTTCCTGGGCAGCTGAATACCGATATATTCTCGGTGGCTGCTCCAGACGGCGGACGGCTGGACTTGTATCAATGTCCGGATTGAGGCGCTCAGTATGCTGAAGTCAATTCTGATGGTTTGGGTGCTGGCACAGAACCTCGCCGCTACGCAAGATGCCTATCAGCAGTATCTGGGTTACCGCGTGGTGGATAAGGGGTATGTTGAAGACACCGTGGCATTGGCCATCGAGCGGCCCGAACTGTCCGGGCAGCCTTACGTTACTTTAATGCCCGCTGCGGGGCCCCAAGTGGGTATCCGCCTCGTGAACGGTGCGGAGCCTGGTTACCAAGCGATGCGTCGGATTGGTTGGAGCGCAATCGAACTGCTGGTAGAGGATCCAGTGGAGCTGAAGCAAAAACTCAGTGGATCGACTTTTACCCACTTGCAGGGGCCCGACTATTTGACCGACCAAAGAAATATTTTAGCGATGCAGGTGGGCGGCCCCAACAGAGAGCTCTTTTACCTCACGCACATGGTTGATCCTTCTCAGTCAATTCTTCAGCCACAAACCAGCCCGGCTCCTGTTGGACATACCTTTATCATGGTGATGGGGAGTCACGACCTATCCGACAGCCTGGCATTTTTTGATCGTCACTTTGGCAATACGGTAATAGGACCATTGCCCTATCGCATCGGCGTGTTATCTCAAGCTTACGGTCTGCCCGAGGACACTGAACATGCACTGGCGTTGTTGTCGATGACCGATGGCTATGGGATTGAAATTGACCAATATCCGTCTGGTGCATCTCCCATGCCCGCTGCTGTGGGCGAGAGAGGGGGGGTTATTCTTGTGAGTGTCAGCGCGGACCCTGAGGGTCTCAAGCGGTTGCCAAAGTGGGCATCAACTTTTATAGACGAGCAGGGTGCGGTCCTTGGCGGTATTGTTAGCTTGCCATCCGGCACACCACTCGACATCTCGTTTACAGAACCATTGTTGCTACCACCAGACAATTAAGCTTATTGTTATAATTATAGACCTTATGCGTGTAGCGCCCTTAAGGCAGCCGGGAGTCGGGCAATTCTATTGTGGCCAAGACATTATTTGACAAGCTTTGGCAAGAGCACGAAGTAGAGACGCTCTCCGAGAGAGAATCGCTCCTCTATATCGATCGTATTTTTCTGCATGAGCGGACTGGCAGCGTCGCCCTAAATAGTCTACTCGAGCGCGGTCGTCAGGTGCGCCAGCGAGAGCACGCCTTTTGTACAATGGACCACATTGTTGACACGCTTCCCGGGCGTGGTGACGAAACACTCATGCCCAGTGGTAAAGATTTCATCATCGCAACCCGAAGTGCCGCCCAAGAAACGGGCATTCGCCTCTTCGATATACAGGATCCAGATCAGGGGATCGTTCACGTAATCTCTCCGGAGTTGGGTATTGCCCTGCCCGGTTTATCTCTGGTCTGTCCTGACAGTCACACCTGTACTTTGGGCGGGCTGGGTGCATTGGCCTGGGGGGTGGGCTCAACTGAGGCAGAACATGCGCTCGCCACCAGCACGCTTCGCGTAACCCGACCCGGAACCATGCAGGTGATATATGAAGGGTTGTTATCTTCCGGTGTGACAGCAAAAGATTTGATGCTGTATACAATTCGCGAATTATCGGTCGCTGGTGGTGCGGGTTACGCCATTGAGTTTGCTGGTCAAGTCGTTGAAGCACTCCCGGTAGAGGCGCGACTCACCTTATGCAATATGACCACCGAGCTCTCGGCTTTTACGGGTTTGATTGCGCCTGATAAGGCAGTGGTCGAATACTGCAGCGGCAGGCAATTCGCGCCCTCAGGTGCTAGCTGGACTCAGGCCTGTGCGCATTGGCAGTCCCTGAAGACTGATCGGGGCGCACGCTTTGATTGTAATCGGACACTGTCGATTGATGGATTAAAGCCGCAGTTGAGCTGGGGGACCAGCCCGCAACACTGTATCGATTGGGACGACAGGGTACCCTTTTCTGGAGA
>JADHNP010000020.1 GCA_016779445.1 Luminiphilus sp.
TGTGACACCCGTTTTGCAGGCCTTATTTTTCACGCTGCTTGGCGACCCATTCGAAATGGCGAGCAAGTGTCTCATCCTTTAACAGAGCCTCAGGCGTGTTGTAGCGCGTCGCGAGGACCATCTCGTCATACTGCTGATGAATGCCCCGATGACAAAGCCGACAAACGTTAATGCCGCCCCGCAACGCTGATTTATCGTAGTGCTTCTTGAAATGTGCACGTCGATGTACCTTTTTTGGGATGAGATGGTGAAACGTCAGGGGCACATTACGTTTGCAGCATCGGCAGGTGTTCCCGCTGCGAGCTGTCAACGTTACGGTGAAGGCAGTGCTTCCTCTATTGCTGCCGTCATTTCCTCGCTGTCTGGCGTGACGCCGCTTCCAAAATGCGCGAGCACTTCACCATTTGGTGAAACCAGATATTTGTTGAAGTTCCATCGTGGATAGCCAGCGGCCTCACCCAGGCCGCGGAATATCGGGTTAGCATCTTTACCTTTGATAGCGGAGGTGGCCATCACGGGAAAAGATACGCTGTATTTTTCGAAGCACACCTCCGCGGCGTCTTCCTCATCATTGTCCTCTTGCCAAAAATCATCACTAGAAAATCCTAGAACAGCTAATCCCTTGTTTTCATATGTTTGGTGGAGTTGCTCCAAACCTTCAAATTGAGGGGTGTAGCCGCAATAACTGGCGGTATTGACGATGAGTAACGCTTTGCCATCATACGCCTCGCAGAATTGGATCCTCTCAGTTGATCCCAGCGCTCGCATGGAATGATTTAAGAACTCCGGACATGCCACCAAGAATCCTGAAAATGAAATACAGGTTAGCAGCATCACAAACGTTGTCGAGTGTTTCATTTTTTAAAGGCCCCCATCAGATTGGGGTATTTACGTTGATACCGGCCTTTCAGATGAGCGGGGTATAGATGGTGGAAAAATCGACTCGATAAACTGCCTAATGGTGCGCCGGGTCCAGTCCGGGTGGCAGGGGAGTGCTGCAACATGAGTTCCCCAGGCGCCTTTGTTGTCGAGACAGGGGTCGCTTTTGTCGATCCGAGGAACGCGCTGGAGCCTGACGTTGGCGTTAATCTCTTGCAAGCTTCTGGCAAACGCCGAGCGCGTCACGGGATCATCCCAGTCTTGTATCAACAGTATGGGTAAGGAAAGTTTTACAGCCATAGAGAGTGGCTTTCGCTCGCCGCTTGGTAATCCGTATCGCCAGATGGCGATACGCGTCGCCAAGCTAAAAATCCATGCGGGGAGCCCGGTAGAGACTTGAGCGCCGCGCGACAAGCTATCAAAGATATTCAGCTGGGGATCTAATAAAATCAGTCCATCTGCCTGAAGTCCGTGATGCAGCGCATGGATTGCAGCACTGCCGCCCATCGAGGCACCAAGAACATACCGCGGTAGTTGGCTCGGATGGTTTTGTTTAAGCCAGTCGGCCGCAGCAATGACATCTGGCCATTCTGTTGCGCCCATGCGAATCGTTGCGTCTGTGATCGGTGAGTTGCCGTGATTACGCAGGTCCATTGTGACGACGGATACACCCAGATCATGAAGCATACGGTAGAAATCGAGAGATCCAACGAACTTGGACGTTCTGTTGGAGCCAGCACCGTGGACAAAGATCAACTGGGCGATAGGGTTAGGCGCCGGCAGCCACCATCCCGCCAGCCCAACCTTGTTGCTGCGAATAGTGATGTCTTCGAAGGGCTGTCCGCGGCTGTCAGGGCTCTGGGTCACGGGTAAGTGAGTGATGGCCACCATGTAGGAGGGGATTAAAAATACCGAGAGTAACGCCCAGCAGATTGCTGCGCCCAAGCAAAGAAGTAAAAAGTATCTCGGTGGTCTGCCAGTGATTGTGATCATGTGGAGCCTAGACAGATAGAATGCGCCGCAACCAGCCGTCGCGATGCCGTTCTTGCTCGCGCAGGAGCAACAGGTCTCCAATTTCGCCTTCGATTGCCTTGGCTATCTTGCGTCGCAACGTTCCCAGTTGTCGAGCGGTCAAGCTTTGTCCTTTGTACTGAGCCAGTGAGATTGGTTTACCAATCGCGAAGTAGGTTGTCTTTGGCTTGGGTAGCAGGCTCCCCCATACCCCCGTGGGAATCGGAGGCACCAAATCAGCGCGGAGGTCTGCGGGGATCATCCCCAATTTCATCAAGTACCTTACCAGCGGAGAATGCAGCAAGGCTTCGGATGATATGGCGTGGTCGTAGTATTCGTCGGGGCCCACGGATGCGACGGGCACGATCGTATATCCCGCTGCCGCGGCGAGTCGCACAAATCCGTACCGTGTTTTCCACTGGAGTTGGTACCGTGCCTCAGGTGGTTTAATCGATTCATATGCACCCCCTGGATACAGCAATAAGTCCTTGCCGCGGTCCATCAGGCGCTCCACAATCTGGGCCTGCCCTGAAACGCCACCCATGGCATGAGCGATCGCGGCATAGCGCGCATTGGCAAAGAGCGTTTTATCTCCCAGACCTTTAACATAACGGCCGTGGTCATAATAAAGGTAGAGATGAAAGAGTGCCGCATCAATGGCCATAAATGCGTGGTTACCGATGAACAAAGCGGGCCCATCGGGCAGATTTTCGAGGCCCACAAATCTCGGTTTGAACCAAGCTCTGGCCAGTCCTGCGGCTGCCGCCACCTGTGGGCCGGTCGGTACCGTAAACTGCTCGATGTAGTCGACGTAGCTGTCGGGATCGGCACTGGGACAGGGCGCGTGCTCAACCATTGCGTTCTCCTGTAAAAGAGTCGAGAGCTTAGCAAAACTTAAGCTATATTTTAGCGGCACTATTGCCTCCTCCGGTTCTTTGTTGGGCTTTACGATAGATATGTCCCAGTCGCTTCCCAAACATGGGTTTTTGCTCGGTTACCTCGTCCTCGTTTGGGGATTTGCTTTCGCTTTGATTGCGATCGCTCTCGACACGATTCATCCGCTTTTTATTGTCTGGAGCCGTCTGTGGATGGGCGCCGCGGTAATGTGGATGGTGTGGCGGTGGCGCGAGGGAATATGGGATGTGGGGCGCGAGTGGTGGACGCGCTTCGCCTTGCTGAGTATGACAGGCAACGTCATCCCGTTTTCGCTGATTGCATGGGCTGAGCAAACGGTGCCGTCGGCAGAGGTGGGCATTCTCATGGCATTGATGCCCATTGCGACGCTTCTGCTCGCGCATTGGCTGCTGGACGACGAGGCGCTGACTACTGGGCGAGTGGCAGGTGTAATAGCCGGTTTTGTCGGTGTCGGACTGTTGGTGGGCGACGATCTGCTACTGTCGAGCGGTAACGGGCAGCTACCGGGCCAACTGGCAACGCTGCTGGCCACACTGAGCTACGCTTTTAACGGAGTCTATGCAAAGCGACTCTCTCCTATTGACCCCGTGGTCTTGTCTTTGGGGACACTTTCCACAGGCGCGCTATTTTTGGCCTTCCCGGCTATTGCGTTGCAAGGTGCTCAATTTGGTTGGGCGATACCCTTTCAGGACTGGGCCGCAGTAATGGTATTGGGGGTAATGGGTACAGGCCTCGCTACCTGGAGCTACTTTGTCGTGGTAGCGGAGCGTGGCCCGGGATTTTTGTCGACGATCAATTATTTGATTCCTGCGGTGGCGTTTCTGGCCGGCACGCTGTGGCTCTCAGAGCCATGGTCAGTAAAGCATCTGATTGCGTTGGCGCTGATTCTGATGGGTGTTGGGTTAATTCAGGCGCGCCGGGCGGACTGAGAGAGCGGTGGGTCGCGGCGCTCCGATACGATGAGTAAATTCAGTTTCCCTACGCTAATTGAGATCGAATCGTTCTCGCAGAAAATGCGCTACGCCGTCTTCGTCGTGGTGCCCGATGATCTTGTCCGCGATGTCTAAAAGCGCCGGGTCGGCGTTTTGGGGAGCGTATCCTTCATCAGCACACTGAAACATGCTTAGGTCGTTGTCGCCGTCCCCAAAGGCAATCACATGGTCTATCTCCAGTTCAGAACGGAGATGATTGATTGCATTTCCTTTGCTGCCCTTGCTGTGATGGATATCGATCCAGTGCAGGGCATGGTCTTTTGTCGAGCGCCCGCCGAGCTCCGGTTCATGTATGGCGACCCCTGAGTAGGCGACCAAATGAGATTCCCCGGAAATGCTGGCCCTAACGCGATCCACTGCGGTAAGGGTTCCTAATGAGAAAACGTTGATGACACGGACTTCTTCCGGGAGTTTGCTCAGAGGCTCCAATGGGAGACTGCGCTCGGCCTCAAAAAGCTCCGCCAGCTTTTCCTCGCTGCGGCTTCTGAGGGGGCCGTGATAGAGGGCATGCCGGTATCCGTCATCAAGTGCAAATACAAAGGGTGTGAGTTCATTGAGGGTGAAGGCTGCTAATACATGCCATACCTCCTGGCGCGTCAGCAGGTGATGGTGGCTGTAGCGCGCTTCCTCCGGGGACCAGATGATTGCACCGTTTTTAAGAATCATTGGCAGCACGAAGTGATGGTGCGTTAGGGGGCCGACCGCCGCCTGTAGCGTACGCCCCGTCGCAACGGTATAGCGAATATTACGCGCTCGCATCATCTCTAAGGTGTCAGCGGTGAATGATGAGATGCGCGACTGTTTATTCAGTAATGTCCCATCAAGATCAAATACCACCAAAGTCATAGCGGATCCAACTTTGTCATGGATCTGGTAACGGTGCGCGTGACGGGGATCAATGCTCTGTGACAACCAAATCGGCGGTGAGAGATTCTCTTATCGAGTCAGCCACTGCATGCCGCGCCACCTGATGACTAGGATGATCAATGCCCGCATACAGCGGAGCGCCATCCTTTAGCGCATTGATTTGCTCCGGCGTCACTTCGAAACGTAAAAAGTGTACTGAGGCGGTTTTATCGGCCGTGGTTCTGTCGAGATCTTCATCTGCAATCGGGACAATCCGATCTAGTTCACCCACCTGCAACCACACTTGATCTTCAATGCCAATCATCTCTCCCAGACGAATAGCGCGCTGTGCTGGGTCTGGGATTTCGATCATGAAAGTCGCCTTCCAATTCTGCCCGTCTGGTATGAGCGGGTTGTAGGCGCTCAGCTCTTCCTCGATACCCTCTGGTTCAAAAACCCGCTCAATACGCAGCATTTCCTGAATTTGGTAGCGAATGGTGGTGGCGTCTTCGAAGTACAAACGCGCGTGCTCCCCCAGAGCAAGCTGTCGGTTTTTCTTATGCGCCATTACCTCAGCACGAAAATCCGCTCGTCGGGTCGCATATTCCTCGAGGCTCCAGAGGTCATTTCTCGTCAATTGTGTCATGTTGGTCTCCTTGAATACACTTCTGCGCCGTGCCTTATACGATGGCGCGCTCAAACATTTATAGGCCATAGGCCTCACGTAACAACGTCATCGGGTGCTCTGCGCGATCTACCTTTTCCGATAAGTGGGCAATGTGCTCGCCGGCCATAGGGCAGTCGCTGATAAACCGATCTGGCGCTTGCTCATCTACTTTCCTTACGGTCGGTCGAGCAATCTTTACAGATTTATCCCGCGTTTCCTTTTTAACCGCATAGGTCCCGTCGTGTCCCGAGCAGCGCTCATAGGGCGTGATGTCGCTGCCACTGATCAAATTGAGAACGTCGCGTGTCTTAAGGCCAATATTCTGTACGCGTTGATGGCACGCTACCTGATAAGCAACGCTCCCCAGCATGGTCTGGAAGTCCGTGTTCAGTGCATCACCGCGGTGCCGCGCCCAAAGATACTCGAAGGGGTCATAGAAGGCCTGCTGCACTTTGAGCACGTCAGGATCTTCTGGGTACATGAGCGGGAGCTCCTGCTTGTACATCAAGACGCAGGAGGGAATCGGTGCCGTAAGGTCATACCCTTCATCAACGAGTTTGGCTAGCACGGGAATATTGGCTCGTTTGAGGGCATCAACACTATCGAGGTCGCCCAATTCAAATTTAGGCATACCGCAGCATTGCTCCTTCGGGACAATGTCGATGTGTATGTCGTTGTGCTGAAACACCTTTACGAAATCCTCTCCCAAGCTGGGGCTGTTGTAGTTTCCGTAGCAAGTTGCGTAGAGCGCTACTTTACCTGTCGTGTTGCCAACCGGTGTGGGCGCAATGTCCTTGATTAACGGTTTGACTCGTTTACGCAAAGTTTTGCTGTGTAATTTTGGCAGTGGCGCTTCATGGTGTATGTCGAGCCCGGCTGATAAGGCTTTGCGGAAAACACCGGTCTGATTAAGAGCATTCACTGTAACGTCGACCAAGGGGATGGAGGTTGCGGAAAGGAGTCGGTCGGTGCTGGTTAGCGTCCTATCGCGCAAAGACGCTCCGTTTTCTTTGAAGCGTTGAGCTTTGGCTCTTAGCATCAAATGCGGAAAGTCGACATTGAATTCGTGTGGTGGTACGTAAGGGCACTTGGTCAGGTAGCAGAGATCACACATGTAGCATTGCTCTGCGACGTTTTGGTAATCCGATTTATTAACACCGTCAACCTCCATGGTTTCTGACTCATCGATCAGATCAAATAATGTCGGGAACGCATCGCACAGGCTGACGCAGCGGCGACAGCCATGGCAGACATCAAACACGCGCTCGAGCTCGTCATTCAAGGCGTCCTTGTTCCAAAAACTATCGTCTTGCCAGCCCAGCGGATGCCGGGTTGGGGCGTCGATGCTGCCTTCTCTCATTGCAATTGACTCTCGCTAATTGGCAAGGCTTTACCCGGTATAAAGCTGTCGCCTTTACCGGAGCCGAAATATGCTTAGGTGAAAAAACAAGGGGAGCACTTTCTGCTCCCCTTGTTTATCGGTTGAGCTGATCGCTCGATGCCTTATCAGGCGTCGAGGGTGTCTAACGCTTTTTGGAAACGGTTGGCGTGGCTACGCTCGGCCTTGGCCAAGGTTTCGAACCAGTCCGCTATCTCGTCAAAACCCTCGTCGCGGGCAGCTTTTGCCATGCCGGGGTACATGTCCGTGTACTCGTGGGTTTCGCCTGCGATTGATGCCTCCAGGTTTTTCTTAGTGTCGCCCATAGGCAGCCCAGTAGCCGGATCACCAACCTCCTCTAGGTATTCCAGGTGTCCGTGGGCGTGCCCTGTCTCACCCTCGGCAGTTGAACGGAACACGGCCGCAACATCATTGTAGCCTTCGACGTCTGCCTTTGAGGCGAAGTAGAGATAGCGGCGGTTAGCTTGCGATTCGCCAGCAAACGCGTCCTTGAGATTTTGTTCAGTTGCACTTCCTTTCAATTCCATTTCTCACTCCTGTTATGGCCTGAATCGCACCGATGTGGCGGCATCACTTATACATATACCGCACTAACTACTCAATATACCGATGTGATTGCCAATTGGCTTACTGAAAATATAAAAAAATTTAATCGAAAAAACCGATTATGCTTGCGTCACCACTTTTAGAGACCGGACCGCACCCGCCAGGCAGTATCTGTGACCGAACAGCATTGCGCTTGGCATTTCGTTTAATGTGCGCGGGCCCTATATCTCTGGAGAGTAATTGAACTGCTAAGGAGGGCGTGTGAGACAGCCGACACTAAAACAACTTCGCTACTTGTGCGCGGTCGCCGACCACCAGCATTTTGGTCAGGCTGCGGCTGCCTCTCATGTGAGCCAGAGCACTTTGAGTGCCGGCATTCTTGAACTGGAGGAAACACTGGGTGTGAGCTTGGTGGAGCGAAATAACCGCAAAGTGATTCTGACTCCCATAGGCGACGAGGCGGTCGATCGAGCACGGGAGTTGCTGGTCGGTATCGAAGACATGGTTTCGGTTTGTGCGGGAGCAGGAAAGCCGTTTCATGGAAAAATGCGACTGGGCGTTATCCCCACGATCGCGCCTTATCTGCTGCCGGGGCTTTTGAAACAGATTCGCCATCGATATCCGGAATTCCAGCTTTTTATAAGAGAGGATCTCAGCCAACCCCTGGTCGACGCTCTTCAGGCGGGGGAGTTGGACGTGTTGCTCCTGGCGCTGCCTTTTCCTGCCGAGCAGGTAGAAACCATGTCGCTGTTTGAGGATGAGTTTCTGTTGGCCTTTCCGAAATCTCACGCGCTGGCGACCCGAGGAACGCTTCGAATCGCAGATCTCAAGGGAGAGGCGCTGCTGCTATTAGAGGAGGGACATTGCTTGCGGGATCACGCCTTGGAGGCCTGTAAGTTGCGTGATTCGCAAATTACGGTCCCTTATCAGGCGACCAGTCTTACTACTATTGTGCAAATGGTGGCGAACGGCATCGGAATCACACTGCTGCCCCAAATGGCAGTAGGGGCGGGAATAGCCAGCAGCACAGACTTGGTGATTAAGCCGTTCAAGCAGGCGAAGGTCACGCGTAGGATTGGACTGATGTGGCGTAAAAAGACGCCGAGAACCGTAGAGTTCCGGCAGCTCGGCGATGTCATCAGTGGATTGATCGCGGTGTGATGCTGCCCGGCTAGCGGCGTTTGCCTTTCCGGGAGGATTGTCCCTGAGTATGTTGTGTGCGGAACGGTTTCCCGTCAGCAGGCACGACACGGTGACGTTTCGGTGGCTGCCGGGGCGGAATTAAATGCATAACGCCATTGCCAATCAGATCGCGCCGTCCCATTTGTTTCAACGTTTTCCTCAGCAGGGGCCAGTTGTCGGGGTCGTGATACCGCAAAAACGCCTTATGTAGACGGCGCTGACTGAGTTTTCTTACCGTGCTCAGGGTCTCACTTTCTCTCCTGACCGGCTTTAGAGGATTGCGCCCGGTGTGATACATCGCCGTCGCGGTCGCCATTGGCGAGGGGTAAAAAGTTTGTACTTGGTCAGCTTTAAACCGGTGCTGTTTCAGCCACAGTGCTAGCGAAACCATGTCTTCGTCTGTGGTGCCGGGATGGGCAGCAATAAAGTAAGGGATTAAATACTGCTTTTTACCGGCGTCTCTTGAGAATCGCTCAAACATGGCGGCAAACCGATCATAGCTCCCAATGCCCGGCTTCATCATTTTAGAGAGCGGACCGGTTTCGGTATGTTCCGGCGCAATTTTCAAGTATCCGCCTACATGGTGCGTCACAAGTTCTTTTACGTACTCTGGGCTCTCCACAGCCAAGTCGTATCGTAGCCCAGAGGCAATCAGTACTTTTTTTACGCCTTTGGTCTCCCGTGCTCTGCGGTAAAGGTTGATGAGAGGGGTCTGATCGGTGTTGAGGTTTTTACAAATGCCCGGATAAACGCAACTTAGCTTTCTACAGGCGGCTTCTGTTTCTTTATCTTTACATGCGAGGCGCCACATATTTGCAGTTGGCCCCCCTAAATCAGAGATGACCCCGGTAAAAGCCGGGCTAGTATCGCGTATTCGCTCAACCTCTCTGATCACAGAGTCTTCCGACCGACTTTGGATAATTCTGCCCTCGTGCTCGGTAATGGAGCAAAAGGTGCACCCGCCAAAACAGCCCCGCATGATATTGACAGAGTGCTGGATCATTTCCATTGCGGGTACTGCAGCACCATCATAGGAAGGGTGGGGTAGCCTTTGATACGGCAGCTCGAATACCCAGTCCAGCTCTTCGGTTTCCAGCGGAATCGGCGGTGGATTAAGCCATACGTCGCGATCACCGTGTGCTTGGACGAGAGGGAGTGCGTTGTGGGGATTGGTTTCCTTATGGAAGACCCGTGAGGCGTGGGCGTACAGCACAGGGTCCTCGGTGACCGCTTCTGCAGAGGGGAGTCGTATGGCATGGGTTTCGGAGTTTGGACTGGCCAGCAGTCGCACGGGTTCAGTAGCAGGGGTCGGGCTGTCAGAGGCGGTTGCACTGCAGGGCTCCGGCTCCATTCCTTCATAGGGGTTGGGGTGATGTGTGACAGGCCCGGGTTGGTCCACTGCTGAGGAATCGATGATAGTGCGTTGCCCGGGGAGCGTGGTTGTGACGTACGCGGTTCCCCGGATATCACGAAGGTTGTCGATACCTTCGCTGTCTGCAAGGCGATGAGCGATTGAAACAATCGCGCGCTCAGCATTGCCGAAGACGAGCAGATCGGCGCGACTGTCAAGCAAGACGGAACGTTTCACCCTGTCACTCCAATAGTCATAGTGGGCGATTCGCCGAAGACTGGCCTCAATACCGCCAATGACGATCGGGGTATCTCGGTAGGCTTCCCGTAATCGCTGGCTATATACGGTGACGGCGCGATCTGGGCGCCTCCCCGGGGCATTCCCGGGAGTATAGGCATCGTCATTGCGACGCTTTCGATCCGCGGTGTAATGATTGATCATCGAATCCATGTTGCCTGCTGTGACACCGAAAAAGAGATTTGGGCGACCCAGCGCCGTGAAGGGTTCAACCGACCGCCAATCTGGCTGCGCGATCATGCCCACTCGGAATCCCTGCGCCTCCAAAACACGACCAATCACAGCCATGCCAAAGCTGGGATGATCAACGTAACCGTCTCCCGAAACGATGATGATGTCGCAGCTATCCCAGCCAAGCTGGTCCATTTCCTCTCGGGACATGGGTAACCATGGGGCTGGGCCCAGACATTCAGCCCAATATTTCCGATAGTCATAAAGCGCCTTGGGGTTATCCGGCATGGGTCACCGCCTGTGTTCTCACGTCCTTGGGAACGTCTAGTTCGGAACCGCAGTATTGGCAAAACGCTGCCTCGAGACTGTGCCCTGATTTAGCGCAGACCGGACAGTTCCAGTTTAACGTCGGATGGGAGTCTTGCCGTTCATTGATGCGCTCCCAGAGCTCTCGCGTGATGATGGCAGTGGGCACGGCGATAATGCTGTAGCCCACCAGCATGCCAAAACCGGCAATAAATCTGCCTGGCGGGGTCTGCGGGACTAGATCACCATAGCCGACGGTTGTAATCGTCACGACCGCCCAGTAGATACTCATGGGGATGCTATCGAAACCGTTTTCAGGCCCTTCTATGACGTAGATAATGCAGGCAAACACCACGACGACAATCATGACTATGATCAGAAAAACAAAAATAGAGCGTGCGGTATTTTTCAGTACCGTAAGGATCTCATTGAGCTCGGTGAAAAGCGCCATGAGCTTGAGCACCCTGAAGACTCGCACTACCCGTAACAGCCTGACCACAACCAAGGGCGCGGTTTGAGGCAGAAAAAATGCGATATAGGTGGGTAATATGGCGAGGAGATCCACAATGCCCCAGACACTGCCAAGGTACGCTCGCCTATGCTGTGTGCACCATATGCGCACGAGGTATTCGAGCGTAAATATCGCGGTGAAGCCCAGTTCTAGTTGCCACAACAGGTCGCCGTGATCGCGATGGATATGAGGAACAGAGTCAATCATGACCGTCAGGACACTAGCGAGAATGACTACCAGGAGTGCAATATCAAAAGTGCGTCCCGCTGGTGTGTCCGTCCCAAAAATGATGACTTCTACTTGCCGTCGCAGGCCATTGGAAATATTCGCGGCCAGATTATTGGTCGTGTCTGAGTCAATCGTCACAGTATAGACTCCAAAACTTGCCAAACACTCTCCATGATAAGAGGTTGTGCGTCGGCAGTGGGGTGAATGCCGTCTGCTTGCATCAAAGTTGGGTTGAGTGCCACTGACTCAAGCGGAAAGTCTCCAACGTGGGCGTCGGTATTTTCGGCAGCTTTTGCAAAGCTGTTACGGAAGGCATCTGTGTAAAATTTTCCAAGGTTGGGCGGAATTTCCATTGGCAGAATGACGGCAATAGCCCCCACTGATTCGGACAATTGGATCATGCGTTGCAGATTTTGTGTGAGTTGGCTGATGGGGTATCCGCGGAGCCCGTCATTACCGCCCAACTCGATAACGACGATGCGAGGAGTGTGTGCAGCGAGTAACGCGGGTAGTCTTCGCAAGCCGCCCGCAGAGGTGTCGCCTGATATACTTGCATTAACGACAGTGTAGGAGACTCCCTCGGCCTGCAATCTATTTTGCAGTAACGCGACCCAGCCCTCTTCCAGTGACATGCCGTAGGCGGCGCTGATACTGTCACCCAAGACAAGAATGGATTGCAGCGATGCTTGAGAAACAGTTGGAGTCGAAGTGCCGGCTAGCAGCAATCCGACCCACGCAAGCGCTCGTAAGCGTCGGCTGAGGTAACGCAGAATGATCAAAGTCAATCAACTCCTTAAAACGGTGTCCACTGCCGATGGCGACCTGGACATACTCCGCGGTATCGATCTCGAGATCGCCGCAGGCACTTCAGCGGCCATCGTGGGCGCTTCTGGCTCGGGTAAGTCTACCCTGCTGGGGCTGCTAGCGGGTATGGATGTGGCCTCGGGTGGTGAGATCATGCTGGATGGAGAGCAGCTCGGTAATCTTGATGAAGATCAGCGAGCAAGGGTGCGAGCGGAAAAAGTTGGATTTGTTTTTCAGAGTTTTCAGCTTCTACCCGCCCTGACAGCACGTGAGAACGTGATGCTCCCTCTTGAATTATCGGGAAGGAAAGACGCTGGTGACGTCGCAAATCGTTTGCTTGGAGAGGTAGGTCTGGCCGGGCGTCTCGATCATTATCCCACCACGTTATCGGGTGGAGAGCAGCAGCGGGTTGCGATTGCCAGAGCCTTTGTCAGCGAACCCAAAATCCTTTTCGCGGATGAGCCTACTGGTAATCTGGATACTCGAACCGGCGAACGAATCATCGATTTGCTCTTTCGGCTTAATGCGGGCGCTGGAACAACATTGGTGTTGGTGACACATGACGAGCGTTTAGCGCGGCGCTGTGATGTGCGGTTCGCTATGGATGCGGGCGAGTTACGCTCCCTCGGCGCTTAAGCTCATGACCCGGACATTGACCTGGAAGTTCTTATTGCGAGATTGGCGCAGTGGCGAGCTGAGCATTCTATTGATGGCGCTGGTGTTGGCTGTTTGTGTTGTCGTGGGCATCAGCGGTTTTGTTTCCCGGTTGCAGGTTGCACTCCTCTCAGAAAGTGCACGTTTTTTAGCGGCCGATGCTGTGATCGTCAGTCGCACCGAGTTGCCCGAAGCGTGGACAAACGAGGCAGAGAGGCTGGGGTTGAAGACATCCGCATCTCTGGGCTTTCCTTCGATGGCTGTTGCGGACATCGAAAGAATGACTTTGGTATCCGTAAAAGCCGTGTCAGCGGGATACCCGTTAAAGGGCAATTTGCAATGGTCTGGTGATCCGTATGGCGCCGTTCAGAGTGATGGGGCTATCCCCTTACCCGGGCAGATCTGGCTGGCGCCAAGACTATTTTCGTTGCTCGAGGTAACGTCCGGAGAAACCATCACTGTCGGGGAGCGACAGCTAACTATATCTGGGGCGGTGCGAGGTGAGCCTGACGCCACCACGGCTGTATTTGGGTTTGGTCCTCGGCTTTTGATGCACGTAGCTGATATCCCCTCAACCGGGGTCGTGCAACCCGGTAGTCGGGTCGAGTATCGTTTATTGCTCGGTGGAGAGGCCGATGTCATAGGCGCATTTCTGGAATGGCTCACGCCACAGCTCGGTCAGGGGCAGCGTGTGGATTCTGTTACCACCTCCCAGCCTCGAATTGGCGATACATTAGATCGGGCTCAGGGCTTTTTGTTACTCGCTGGCAGTCTTGCGGTGGTGCTCGCGACGGCTGCAATATTGTTAGCGAGCCGTCGATTTGGCGAGCGCCACACGCAATATGTTGCGATCCTCAAGAGTCTGGGGGCTCAATCTCAAGAAATCAGTCGGTTGTATGGGAGCTTTCTACTTGTACTGGGTTGCCTGGCAATCCTGCTGGGCTGCACGGTTGGCTGGGCAATTCAGGCGGGATTCATATGGGCGTTGGGTTCTTTGTTGCCTACGACGCCGGGACCCGCAGGGTGGGAGCCTCTAATGATGGGCGCAGTAACGGCGCTGGTCTGCCTGCTTTTTTTTGCTTGGCCTCCCTTGAGTCGTTTGGCGGACGCATCTCCACTCCATGTTTTGCGCGCGGAAGTGGATATCGCGAGAATGCAAAGAGTGCGCGATTTAGTTCTCGGTGGGGCCGCTGTCGTCGGTTTAATGTGGTGGTACAGCGGTAGTGCCATGGTTACCTTTGCAGTCGTCGCGGGGCTGATGGTGGTCACCCTTTTAGGGATGATGATCGGCCGCACTCTGTTGGCCGGGGGACATTCATTTGGCGGCTTTGCAGGCAGTATTTGGCGGGTGGCCTTGGCGGGACTGCAGCGCCGCCGTCGCGCTAATTCGCTACAAATGGTCATTTTCGCCATCGCGATTATGCTGATGTTGATGCTGACCGTAGTGCGCTCTTCGTTGATCTCTCAGTGGCAAGCGCAATTGCCGCCCGACGTACCCAATCATTTTTTGCTCAATCTGGCGCCCGAGCAGCGCGGGCAATTGCAGACCTTCTTTGCCCAGCGTGACCTGCAAACCGAGACACTGTATCCCATGACACGCGGTCGGGTGATGGAGCTCAATGGTGCGGCCTTACCACGCTGGGAAGAAGCGGAGACGGAGACCGCACCTCGGCAGCGTGAAGCCAATTTCACTTGGTCCGACACGCAGCCTGCGGGCAATCAACTGACCGCCGGAGAGTGGTGGCCCGCAGACGCCACAGAGGCTTGGGTTTCGGTGGAGGAGGGTTTTGCTCGCGATATCGGCGCCTCTTTAGGTGACCAGCTTACGCTCCGTATTGGTGCAGATAGCTTCACCGTGGCCGTTAGAAATATCCGTCGTGTTGATTGGCAGTCGATGCGCCCCAATTTCTTCATGGTTTTTCCACGCTCGGTGCTGGCCGCATATCCAGGGATGTATATGACCAGCTTTCTGCTCACGCCGGACCGAAAAAATCTATTAAATGAGCTGGTGCGAGAGTTACCCACAGTAACGGTGATTGAGCTGGATATTGTGATTAAAGAAATGCGTGCGGTTGTAGACCAGGTCGCCCGGGCATTGGAATTGGTGCTGGGTGTTATCCTCTTGGCCGGGGCTCTGGTTCTGGTGGCGGGTGTGCAATCTAGTTTGGATGGCAGGCTCCGGGAAGCGGCGCTGCTTAGAGCGCTCGGTGCAAGTAGGGGATTATTGCTCGGCACTTTATGGATTGAGTTTTTGGTGCTGGGGGGGCTGGCCGGTGGCCTCGCTGGGGTGGGTGCGGAGGCAGCCACTTACGCTCTACAAACCCGGGTGTTCGATATGACCTGGACCCCGACACCATTGATGTGGTGGCTGGGGCCCGTTATCGGGGCAGTGGTTGTAGGGTGCCTGGGCGTCTGGTCATGTCGACACGTTGTGCGTACCCCACCCGTTGTGTTGCTTCGAGAGACTTAATATTCACACCGCTAGCGGAGTGCCTTCTCGGCAAGCACTTAGCCTAGCAAATGGGCAACAGCATCTCGTTCTTCGGTGAGCTCTGTGGCAGAAGCCTCCATTTTTTGCCGGCTGAACTCGTTAATCTCCAGATTTTGTATGATCTCCCATTGGCCGTTTTGACACCGGCATGGGAATGAGTAAATGAGCCCCGGCGCGATACCGTAAGATCCATCTGAGAGAACGCCCATAGAGACCCAATCATCTGAGGGAGTGCCTAGCGCCCAGCTTCGCATGTGATCAACCGCTGCATTGGCGGCTGACGCTGCAGAAGACGCGCCGCGGGCCGCGATGATCGCTGCCCCGCGCTGTTGCACAGTCGGAATGAACTCACTTTCATACCAGTCCGTGTCGATCTGCGACATCGCCGAATCGCCCTTGACCAGAGCGTGATGAAGATCTGGATATTGGGTTGCAGAGTGGTTCCCCCAGATTGTCATTTGCTGAATATCATTAACGGTGGTGCTCGTTCGCTGTGCCAACTGTGTGACGGCGCGGTTATGGTCGAGCCGGGTCATGGCAGTAAACTGGCGTGGGTCAATGTCGGGCGCGTTACGCTGGGTGATCAGTGCATTGGTATTTGCAGGGTTGCCAACCACCAGCACTTTGATAGCTCTGCTGGCAACAGAATTGATGGCCTTGCCCTGAACGCCGAAGATGGCGGCATTGGCCTCGAGCAGGTCCTTCCTCTCCATGCCCGGACCCCTGGGGCGCGCACCGACCAGCAATGCAAAGTCGCAATCTTTGAAGGCAACCTCCGGGTCATCGGTGCAAATGACATTTGTCAGTAGAGGAAACGCACAGTCATCCAGCTCCATTTTGACGCCATTCAATGCTTCCATCGCGGGAGTGATGTCCAGTAATTGCAGAATGATCGGTTGGTCGTGGCCCAGCATTGACCCAGATGCGATCCGAAAAAGGAGCGCGTACCCAATTTGCCCAGCTGCTCCAGTGACTGTGACGCGGACAGGTGATTTCATCGACTATTCCCTCGTTAATGCGTTGGTCGTGGCTCAAAGCGATGCGGATTGTCCTTGCAGGAGCTGGAAAAGACAAGTGTCGGGGCGAGCAGTGGACTGGGACATGTCACCGCCATTGAGCAATCCCGTTTCGATAATGGCTTTTGACTTTTGCGTGTCGACGCGGTGTCTCCTATTATCGCGGGCAGCAAGGTGGAGCGGATGGGCGGCGACTGTGCTTGAAACAAGTCAAGATGAATCGGGACGAGCAGATCCACGCAAGGGTCGGCTTGAGTTCAACAAATTGAGAAAGCGTCTGCGGCGCCAGGTGGGTAAAGCAATCGCTGACTTCGAGCTGATTGAACCCGGCGATCGTGTCATGGTCTGTATTTCTGGCGGGAAGGATTCCCATGCGATGCTGGAGATCCTGATGGCACTGCGCGACAGTGCGCCGATTGATTTTGAGATTGTGGCGGTCACTCTTGATCAGAAACAGCCGGGGTATCCCGAGGAAGTACTGCCGGGGTATCTGGAAACGCTCAATATTCCTTTTTATATTCTCGAGAGAGATACATATAGTGTCGTGCGGTCGGTGATTCCCGAAGGGAAAACGACTTGTGGACTGTGCTCTCGACTGCGGCGGGGCACACTCTATGGCTTTGCCGATCAAATTGGCGCGAGTAAGATCGCGCTCGGTCATCATCGGGACGATATCGTGGAAACGTTGTTCCTGAATCTCTTTTTTGGCGGAAAGCTGAAGGCGATGCCTGCCAAACTGAAAAGTGACGATGGCAGACACATCGTGATTCGACCGCTGGCTTATTGCAAAGAGTCTGATCTTGAGCGGTACGCGAGCGATATGCAGTTTCCGATTATTCCCTGCAACCTATGCGGTACTCAGGAAAATCTGCAGCGTCAGGAGATAAAGAAAATGCTCCGGGAGTGGGAGCGAGGTTACCCAGGGCGCACGGAGACAATATTTCGGGCGCTTGGGAATGTTGCTCCGTCGCATTTGCTGGACCGCGCTTTGTTTGATTTCGAGGGGCTGGCAGTCGAAGTGGACGCCAGTTTGGGGCTGCCGGAAATCGGTGTTGTGAACCTCTGATGAGCCTGCTGGATGCAAAGGATGTTGCGATTGAAAGAGGAGACCGCTCGCTATTGCGGGGCATATCCCTGAGCGTCGAGGCGGGCGAGTTGTGGCAGCTCATTGGGCCAAATGGTGTCGGTAAAAGCAGTTTGATACGCGCCTTAGCGGGGCTGGCGCGTTTGGGCGTAGACGGCGATATCTGTCGCTCCGCCGCGGCGCTATACATTGGCCACAGTTCTGCGCTCAAGCGTGCATTAACACCGGTTGACAATTTGCGCTGTCATCCCGCATGTGACGTCACGGTGGGAGATGAGCAGATCGCACAGGCTTTGCAATCTGTGAGTCTAGCGGGTTACGAATCAGTACCGGTTGGCGCCTTGTCTGCGGGGCAGCAGCGGCGAGTGGCGCTGGCAAGATTGCTCCTTAGTGATGCGCGCTTATGGTTTTTGGATGAGCCGTTTACAGCGCTGGATGCTATGGGTTGTGAGTGGTTGGAGCAGCAGATTGCAGAGCACATTCAGCTTGGTGGCGCGGTGCTATTTACCAGCCATCAGCAAAGTCGCTTTGGCGCGCAACAACACAACCTTGACCTCTCGTTATATGTCAGTGCCTGATTCCGATAGCCTGTCTTTGGGAGCCGCTTTCTATCGGCAGTTTCTCCGGCATGGCAAAGCCTTGATCTCCAGTCCCGCCGATTTGGTCAATCCACTGCTGTTTTTTTTCATGGTGATTACCTTGTTCCCCTTGGGTCTGGGTCCAGACCCTGAGCGGCTGTCGCAGATGGCACCGGGGATCTTGTGGGTAGTTGCTTTACTTGCCAGTTTAATGGTCAGCGGCAAGCTCTTCGCCTCAGATTTTGAGGATGGCAGCCTCGAGCAACTGTGCCTTGCGCCTCAGCCACTCGCAATTTTGGCTCTTGCGGAAGTGCTGGCGCATTGGCTTGGCACGGGGTTTTTACTGTCCATGGTTTCCCCCCTTTTTGCCGTACTGGTGGGGTTACCCACTCAGGCGCTACCCGTATTGTTTATGAGTCTATTACTCGGATCTTTGTGCCTCACGCTGATTGGCGCCGTGGGCAGTGCGCTGACTGTCAGCATCCGGCGCGGAGGAGTGCTGCTCTCGGTGATCATCATTCCACTTCACGTACCTGTTTTGTTATTTGGCAGCACGGCGGTAGTAGAGGCTGCTCGAGATGGTAATCCTGTGAGCTGGTTGGCGTTGCTCGCAGCACTCGTCCTGATGTCTTTGGCGCTGGCGCCGCTGGCAATAGGGGCGGCCTTGCGAATCTCGCTTGATAATGGCTGACCACTGTCAGGGACTTAATGCAATCAGCCCAGCGATGGGAGGGCGATTCAACAAGTCTACTTAGGCGCTATACTTGAGTTATGTGGTCATTTATTCACAAGCTGGGTTCTCCCCCCTGGTTCTTCCGCTTCAGTGGCAACGTGGTGAAATGGTTGCTGCCGGTGACCATCGCTGTGCTCTTCGTTGGCGCCTTCTGGGGCTTGTTGGTGGCTCCGCCTGATTACCGTCAGGGCAACTCCTATCGCATCATCTACATACATGTGCCTGCGGCGGTTGTCTCGCTGGCGGGTTATTACGTAATGGCTCTGGCGGGCGCCATCAGTCTCATTTGGCGGATAAAGATGGCGGATATCGCGATGAAAGCGGCAGCCCCCGTCGGCGCGGTGCTGACCGGCATTGCGCTCGTAACGGGTGCTATATGGGGGAAGCCCACCTGGGGTACTTGGTGGGTGTGGGACGCTCGTATTACGTCGATGTTGATTCTGTTTTTTTTGTATCTCGGGGTGGTGGCGTTGTTTGAGGCTTACGAGAACAAGGCGGCTGCGGCCAAAGCCTGTGCCGTCTTGAGCCTCGTGGGGACGGTCAATATTCCTATCATCTATAAGTCAGTCGACTGGTGGTACTCCCTGCATCAACCTGCATCGATTAAATTTACGGGCGAGTCGGCGATTGATGCGAGCATGTTGTACCCTTTGCTCCTCATGATTACGGCGTTTTATGGCTTGTTTGCACTGGTGGTCATGATGAACATGCGTGCTGACTTGGTTTGGCATCACCGACAATCTTCTTGGGTAAGGCAGTGGGCGGGATTTGAGTGATGTATTTTGATTCCCTAACAGCGGTCGCGCACATGGATGGCCATGGCATTTATGTCTGGCTGGCCTATGCCATCACGATGGTGCTGCTGTCTTGGTTGCTGTGGTCTCCGTCGCGCGAGTTGCGCAAGCGAAAACTGTGGATTGTCGCAGAAGCACGCAGGCGCGCCGCATCGACCAACGCTACCCCGGAAGCGGAAACGCAAAGTGAGCAGGCAATGTCAACAGACCGTGCGCAAATGGAGACTCAGGGCTGATGCATCCGCTCCGCAAACAGAGGTTGTACGGGGTGAGTCTGATCGTTTTGCTCTCAAGCGCAGCCATTGGACTGGTCGCTTTTGCATTGAGAGACAATATCAATTTGTTCTACCCCCCCTCCGAAGTTGCTGCAGGCAATGCGCCAGCTGACAGAAATATTCGCTTGGGTGGTATGGTGGTCGAAGGGAGTATTGAGCGCAGCGAGACCAGCTTGGCAACCCAGTTTTTGGTTACCGACTACGAGGCTTCCGTATCGGTACGCTATACAGGAATCCTTCCCGATCTTTTCGCCGAGGGTCAAGGAGTGGTCGCTGAAGGGCGGTTGAATGCATCGAGAGAATTGATTGCTACGCAGATATTGGCGAAGCACGACGAGAATTACATGCCTCCTGAGGTGGCCGCAGCACTGGAAGGCAAGAGCAGCGCACCGGCGGACTCGCTACTGCCATGATCCCAGAACTCGGTCATATCTCGCTGATTATTGCTTTCGTACTCGCTATTGGCCTGACAGTGATCCCTTTTTGGGGCAGCTTCAGGACTAACGTCGCCGCAATGAATCTTGCGCCATCTCTGGCGGTGGGCATTTTGGTGTTTACTGCGACGGCCTTTGGGCTGCTCGCAACCAGCTTTTTGCAGGACGATTTTTCGGTCGCGGTGGTGGCGGCCAACTCAAACAGCCTGCTGCCACCTATTTTTAAATTTTCCGCGTTGTGGGGGAATCACGAGGGGTCTTTGCTCCTATGGGTGTTGATCCTTTCCACTTGGATGACGGCCGTCGCTTTTTTGTGTCGTGTTTTGCCGCTGACGATGATCGCTCGTGTGTTGAGTGTCATGGGTTTAATAGCGGTTGGGTTTCTGGCCTTCTCGCTCCTCACTTCCAACCCATTTGAGAGGCTGTTGCCCAATACGCCGCTTGATGGCAGCGATCTCAATCCACTATTACAAGATCCCGGCCTTATTATTCATCCGCCACTGCTCTACATGGGATATGTCGGACTATCCGTTCCCTTTGCCTTTGCCATTGCTGCGCTCATCGGCGGACGGTTGGACGCTTCCTGGGCACGTTGGTCGAGACCATGGACCAACGTCGCTTGGGGGTTTCTCACGCTTGGGATCATGCTGGGTAGTTGGTGGGCTTACTACGAATTAGGGTGGGGAGGCTGGTGGTTTTGGGACCCGGTAGAGAACGCCTCATTTATGCCCTGGCTGATGGGTACAGCGCTCGTGCATAGTTTAGCGGTAACCGAAAAGCGTGGCGTGTTCCGATCGTGGACTGTCCTTTTGGCTATCTTCGCCTTCTCCTTATCGTTGCTGGGAACCTTCCTTGTTCGATCAGGCGTGCTGACCAGCGTTCACGCATTTGCCGCCGATCCAGAGCGAGGCCTGTTCATTCTGGTGTTTCTGGCTCTCGTAGTCGGCGGATCTCTGCTCTTGTACGCACTGAGGGCGCCCGCGGTGGCCAGTCGGGTCGAATACAACGTGATCTCCCGAGAGTCGCTTTTAATGGTTAATAATTTGGTGTTCACCGTCGCGGCGACGATTGTCCTCTTGGGCACGCTGTTCCCGCTAGTGATGGACGCCTTCTCGCTGGGTAAATATTCTGTGGGCCCCCCCTATTTCAATGCAGTATTTGTGCCGTTGATGGCATTGCTGATGCCATTTATGAGTATCGGGCCCATTTCACGATGGCGCCAGGATTCCCCCAGACGCTGGCTGCATGAGCTGCTGGTTCCCGCAATCGCTATGGCAGCCCTCGCGCCGCTGTTGTCCATGATGCTGTTTGACTTCAATCTGTGGGTTGCTCTGGCTGTGTTACTGGCCGGCTGGGTAACCTTGGGTGTTCTACGCGATGTTTGGCGTCGGCTTGCTGTGGGCGGATCCGGAGGCTTGCAATGGCAGAGGCTGTCTCCCAGCTTCCTTGGGATGACCTTTGCGCATATTGGTTTTGCGGCCGTGGTGCTGGGGGCGGTCGTTGTGACTCAGCACTCGGAGGAGCAAGATCTGAGGATGACTGAGGGTCAGAGCGCAGAGTTGGGGGGATATCGCTTCGAGATGACACACATTAGTCAGGAGCCTGGCGCCAATTACGTTGCAGATCAGGCCACTTTTGTAGTCAGCTATGACGATAAAATAATCGCGACGTTGGTTCCGGAGAAGCGACGTTATCTGGCCAGTGGTCAAGTGATGACTGAGGCGGCCATCGACGCAGGAATTCTGCGCGATCTCTACATCGCGTTGGGAGAACCTATTGGAGAGCGCGCATGGGCGGTGCGACTGCAATATAAACCCATGGTGCGGTGGCTTTGGATAGGGGCTTTCCTGATCGGTTTTGGTGCGCTGCTAACGTCATTGGATCGGCGTTACCGGGTGCAGGTCGTCAGCGGGCAAGAGCCCAGTCCTGTCAAGGGCCAGGGCCTTGGATTTGCACGCTAGGCGCTTTATTCCTCTGCTGGGGTTTGTATTGCTGTCGGTGCTGTTGTTCCGGGGCTTGTCGCTGGATCCCACTTCATTGCCGGCGGCCAGATTGGGACAGATATTTCCCGAGTTTGCAAAACTGGAGTTGCAATCCGGTGACGTAATATCAGTTGTGGATTTGAATCAGCGTCCTGCCCTCGTCAATGTTTGGGCAACCTGGTGTTATTCCTGCCGCATCGAACACCCTTATTTATTGGAATTAGCGAAATCGGGGGTGCCTATTTACGGCCTTAACTATAAAGATGACCCGGTGAAAGCGAGAGGGTGGTTGGCCCAGTTGGGTGATCCCTATCGGTTAAACATCGTCGATGATGAGGGGTCTCTTGGATTGGATCTGGGGGTTTATGGAGCGCCGGAGACCTATGTAATCGATAGGGATGGCAAAATTGTCCATCGGCATGTCGGCATTCTTGATCAAAGTGTTTTCCGCGCCGATTTTAGTGCATGGTTTCCCGCTTTGATGGATGCGCAAGCGCCTGTTGCGCAGCGCGCTTTGGAGGGAAAATGACGGCGAGTCGAGTTGTACTAGCGAGACACGGCCGTATCAGCTTCGCATGGTCACTGTTGTTGTGGGCCCTTACTCCGGTTGCTCACGCATTGATCGAAACCTATGAATTTTCTTCGCCTGCTTTGGAGCAGAGGTACCAAGTGCTGAGTCAAGAGTTACGGTGCCCTAAATGTCAAAATCAGAACATTGCTGACTCGAATGCGCCCATCGCCCGCGATCTTCGTGTCGTGCTCGTTGAGCAATTGGAAGCAGGTCAGACCGACGAGCAGATTTTGGCGTTCATGGTGGCGCGCTACGGGGAGTTTGTTCGCTATCGACCAACGGTTGATCGCAACACAGCCTTGCTCTGGTGGGCACCTGGTTTATTGATCGGCGCAGGATTCGTTGCACTGGCGTTCCATTTTAAAGGACGCCGCCGAGTGGCCGCACCCGCACTAACCGCTACCGAAGCCGCTCAGTTAAAGAAGCTCATGGAAAACGATTCTCTATGAATTCGTATTTTTGGGTGTTTTCGGCCCTGCTACTGACTGTCGCGACGGTCTTCGTCGTGATGTTGCCGAAGCGCTGGGAACGCCGAGCAGCACCCGAAAATAATGCCGACTGGTTGCGGCTTAGACAGCGAGAGTTGTTGGATAGCGCCCCCGAACTTCGGGAAGAAGCAGCGCTTAGGGTCATTGAGGATGGGTTTATCTCGGACGCGCCAGCGGTCGCGCTGCCAGCACACTATTCGACAAAACGTCAGCTCTTGGGTGTAACCGCACTCTTTATTTTGGTCGCCGGTCTCTATGTGAAACTGGGAAGTTTTGAAGATGTGGTGATTACAGAGGCGCTTGATGGGCTAGACAGCGCCAGCCCCGCAGATATCTCGGCACTGATAGAACGGATTGGGCGTCGCGCTGACGTGCGGCCAAAGAACGCCGATTACTCGCTGCTATTGGCTGAGTACCACTTATCGACCAATGAGCCTTTACTCGCCTTAGGCTATTTCGACAGGCTTATTGAGGGCGGTGCGACATCGCCTGAAATACTGGGTAAGGCGGCTCAAGCCGAGTTCTTATCTGCTGATCGCCAGCTCAGTGAACGTGCTCGATCGCGAGCTCAACAGGCGCTGGCTCTCGATCCTATGGCTTCAGCTGCGCTGGCCACGCTGGGGATGGCGGCTTTCGAGGCTGCGGATTTCGCAGCAGCGATTCGTTATTGGGAGACACTGCGATCTTTGGAGCCCGAGGGTTCCCCCGGCCATCAGATGCTGGGTCAGGTGATCGAGCGCGCCCGCAGCGAAATGGCCGACTCCAACACACTTCCCGAGGTTCCGGTGGGGCTCGTGGTTCGAGCTACTCTCCCTGATGCCTTTGAGGTTGACCCTGAGGCGACGGTATACGTCTTGGCGCGACCAGAACAGCAGCAAGGCGGTATGCCGATTGCGGTTGTCAGGATAAGGGCGGAAGAGTGGCCGCTGGTGGTTCCACTGGACGACGGGCACTCTATGGCCGGTCAGAAGCTCTCGAACTTCAATACCGTTGCCGTAGAGGTGCAGGTCTCGGTAAATGGACAGCCCGGCAGAGACAACAGCATCGCCTGGGGGGTAGTGAATTCGGCGACGGTCGGTGCTTCTGAGCCAGTTGCTGTGGTGCTTGAACCGACAGGCTCACGTTAATTAGCATCCAAACATAGTGTTGTCGGGCCGAAGCAGATACACTACATGTTGTGTTTTAGTGTTGCTAGCCGTCCCTTAGCGATGCTAGAGAACTCGACGGGTACACGGATACCATAATGCGCCTCAAATCCATAAAGCTGGCGGGCTTCAAGTCTTTTGTGGACCCCACGACAGTCCCATTCCCGGGCAATATGTGCGCGGTAGTCGGCCCCAACGGTTGCGGAAAGTCCAATATTATCGATGCTGTGCGTTGGGTTATGGGCGAGAGCTCAGCCAAGACCCTCCGCGGCGAGTCGATGACCGACGTCATTTTCAATGGCACTACCAGTCGTCAGCCAGTCAGTCAGGCGTCCATCGAACTTGTTTTTGACAACACACAAGGCAAGGTTGCTGGGGAGTTTGCTGCCTACAGCGAAATTTCTGTGCGCCGTGTTGTTACCCGTGAGGCGCAGTCAGAGTACTACCTTAATAGCGCAAAGTGTCGCCGGCGCGATATCACGGATCTGTTTTTGGGCACGGGTCTGGGGCCTCGCAGCTACGCGATTATCGAGCAGGGCGTCGTATCGCGCCTGATCGAGTCCAAGCCTGAAGAGTTGCGGGTGTTCATCGAAGAGGCAGCGGGGATCTCCAAGTATAAGGAGCGTCGGCGCGAAACCGAGAGTCGCATGCGCCGCACGACCGAGAATCTGGAGCGGTTGACTGATCTTCGCGACGAACTGCAGCGCAACCTCGCGCATCTTGAGAGACAGGCGAGAGCCGCCGAAAGATACGCGGACTTTAAGGCAGAGGAGCGCATAACTCAGAGTGAGCTTTATGCGATTCAATGGCGTGAACTCAACGCGGATCGGAGCGAAGTAGCGGGGGAGCTTGCCGCGCTGGATATCAAGCGCGAAGCCGCCAAAGCTGATGTTGCACATACGCTCTCCGGTATCGAGACAACGCGCGCAAAACAGGTTGTCGTTGCGGACGCCCTGAGTGCGGCGCAGGAAAATTTTTACACCGTGGGGGGGGAGGTTACCCGAGTTGAGCAGGCCTTGCGGTTTGCTCAGGAGCGGCGCGGTGAGTTGCAGCGGGATCTAGACCAGACGAGGGCTTCTCTGGACCAAACCCGAGATCATCTTGAGGCCGATCGGAAGCAGTTGCAGGAGTGGGAGGCTAATCTCAACCGATTAGAGCCAGCGCTGTCTGACCACAGAACTCACGCCGCAGAGGCGGCCAAGGCGCTCTCGGAGATTGATCGGACTTTTGAGCAGTGGTCGCAAACCTGGGACAGCTTTAATGAAGGTGCACAGATTGCTAGTAAAGCGGCAGAGGTGCAGCAGAGCCGAATTGTTTATCTGGAGCAGGTGCTCAGTAAGTTACAGGAGCGCAGGCAGCAGCTGCAGGAAGAGCAGGCATCCCTCGACACTTCGGTTGATGCCAACGAAAATCCCTTTGCATCGGATATCGAGAAAGCAGATCGGCATATTTCGGAGCTCGAATCGCAGATTATAGATCTTCAGCGCCAGTTGACTGAGTCTCAAGCATCGATAGAGCAGGCTCGGGGCGAGCAAGATGACGTGCGTGCTTCGATCCAAGAAATTCGTGGACAGGTGGCCTCTCTTACCGCACTCCAACAGGCGACAGCGGACGACCGAGAACGAATCGCGCTGGATGATTGGGTTCTCGAATCTGCACTAAAATCTCTTGGGGGGCTTTACACCGCAATTGAAGTGGAGCCGGACTGGGACTCTGCAGTAGAGCAGGTGCTGGCAGAGAAGCTCTCCGCGCTGCTGATAGCGGATGCCGACGTCAATAATCTATCGCACATGGAAGGTGTACCTGCCGGGGCGATTTTGCTGGATGCCGGTGGGGTCGCCCCTGAGCACGTCGCGGGAACACTGGCAAATCATGTGAAGGGGCCGCCAACCGTTATGCAATGGCTATCTTCTGTGAGAACAGCGGCTGATCTGGGTGCGGCGCGAGCTTTGCTTGCGGAGCTTGAAGCGCATCAGTCAGTGGTGACTCGAGATGGACACTGGTTGGGGCGGGGATGGTACCGGCGCCACTCTGATGCAGACCCTGCGGCGGGAGTAATCGCGCGGCAAGTGCAGTTAGACGCGTTCAACGAGCAGCTCGAGCGCAGCCGCAGTGAGGCGGACCGAGTAACGGACGTGATCAGTGGTTTGCTACTGCAGCGAGCAGAGCTTGAAAAATCATTGACCCGTGCCCAGCAAGCGCTGCAGGCGGGTGTGAACGATAGGGCTGAATGGGTAGCTGAGCAAAGAGCACAGACAACTAAGCGAGAGCAACAAATCCAGCGCTTAAAAAGGCTGAAGGACGATATCTCCGAGGGTGAGCGGCAGTATGATCAGGAGCAGAGCAACCTCGCAGAGGCGCGGTCGCAGCTATCCGCTGCGCTGGATCAAATGGAGCTGGATCGGATCGAGAGAGACCGACTTCAAAGTGAGCGTGAGCGTTTGGCTTCAGCGCAGGCTAACCAGCGAGAGGCATCTCGCTTGGCCGCCGATGAGCTGATGCGCGGTGAGTTGCAGGGTCAGAGCATTTCTACACAGGCCGCCACGATGAGAGAAACGATCTCTCGTATGGAAGCGCAGCTCAAAACGCTTGAGTCTCGCGAGACTGAACTCCACCACACCCTGCCATCGGGGGGAGACCCTGACGCAGAAAACAAAGCTAAGTTGACGGAGCTGCTCGAGCAGCGGATAGCAGCTGAGTCCGAACTCAATAGCCAGCGCACTCTAGCCGGTGAAGTCGATGCGACATTGCGCGTGTATGACACTCAGCGGCTGGCTCAGGAGCAGTCTGTGAGTACGGTGCAAAGTGAAATGGAGCGACTTCGTCTGCGGGAGGCAGAAAGTGCAGTGCGGCTCCAGACCCTTGAGGAGGAGATTGTCAAACGCGACGCCGTGTTGCAAGAAGTGGTGTCGTCGTTGCCTGAGGGAGCCGATGAAGCCGAGTGGCTCACCCGAGTTGAGCGCGTCGCTAATCGCATTAATCGTCTTGGCCCCATCAATTTAGCAGCGATTGACGAACACGCGAAGGCCGCTGAGAGAAAGCATTACCTCGATGCCCAGAACGCGGATCTCGAAGCGGCTTTGGAGACACTGAAAACCGCCATTCGGAAGATAGACAAGGAAACACGGCAGCGATTCAAAGACACCTTTGATCAGATTAATGCGGGGTTCGCGGAGCTTTTTCCCCGGGTTTTCGGGGGTGGCACTGCTTCTTTGGAGATGACGGGTGACGACTTGCTCGACACAGGTGTTGCCATATTTGCCAGGCCACCGGGCAAGAAAAATTCGACGATTCATTTACTTTCGGGTGGTGAAAAAGCAATGACGGCGATTGCGCTGGTTTTTTCCATATTTCAACTCAATCCCGCTCCATTTTGTATGCTCGACGAGGTCGACGCGCCACTGGATGATGCCAATGTTGGTCGATATGCGAGACTGGTCCGGGAAATGTCAGAAAAAGTACAGTTTGTCTTCATCACTCATAACAAGATCACGATGGAGGCAGCTGACCAATTAATGGGGGTGACCATGCAGGAGCCCGGCGTATCTCGCCTTGTCAGCGTTGATGTTGAGGAAGCTGCGCAACTTGCAGCGAGTTAGAGGTTCGATTAATGGAGCAGCTATCGATTCGAGACTGGATGGTGATTGTCGGCGGCGTAATGATTGCTGCTGTGCTGGTCGACGCCGGCAGACGATTTTTGAAAGAGCGCCACGCTGAAATACGGTTGAATGCGCGTATCGAACGATCCAAGTCTTCATCGAATGAAGACGACGCCTTTAATTTATTGACTGAATTGCCCAATGGTGGCGCTCGTATTGTGCGCCGTGATGATCTCGCCGGGGAGGCACTCGAGACAATTGACCCGGGTGACAGTTTGATCGAAGAAGAGGCTGCTGGTGAGGAGACACCGACGCGACTCAATACAATGAGGGATCTGGACACGACGTCAGATGATCAGGTACGGGCATTCACTTCAGCACCTGATCCCATAGACGTCGCTCTGGAGCGTGAAGACGTTGATAGTGAGACGGTTCCCAGTGCCGCGCCAGAAGCGGAGACAACGGATTTGTCACAGGTGGATGAGGCCCCCGCCCCCGCTTCGACGCCACGACGACGAACGGTAAAGCCTGCTGGCGACGTTTCGCATCACGCAGAGAGCGCCGAGCGCGCGCAGGGCACAGTTGATTGGCTTGATACGATGCCGCCTGGGGATGTTTCCGAAAGCGATTCTGTGGAGCAGGGACGGCTACCTAGGGGTGCTAACACACATGTGTTTATTCTTTATGTGGTAGCGCGATCTGAGGAGGGCTTTGCGGGAATGGACATTCTGGAGACCCTACTGGCTTGTGATTTACGTTTCGGTGATATGGACTTCTTTCATCGTCATGAGCTCGCCTCTGGCAGGGGTCCGATACAGTTTAGTGTCGCCAATATGATGAAGCCCGGCGTTTTTGATATTGACAACATGGAGCCACTGCAAACCCGCGGGTTGATGTTTTTTGTGACGCTGCCCGGCCCCACAGACATGCTTAAAGCGTTCGACTATATGTACGAAACGACAAAGGTCATGAAAAAGGCGCTGGATGGCGATATTCAGGATGAGAAGCGGAGCGTGATTACGAACTCAAGCCTAGAGCATATGCGGCAGCAGATTCGAGAGTTGGAGAGACGCCTGCTCGTTCGCCGGACCTGATTTCGCCATGACCTCTCCAGAAAAGGAAATGTCACTGTTAAAAGAGGCGCTGCTGCGTTGGTCTCAGGCTTACTTTGAGCAGGATGATCCAGAAGTTCCTGACGTTGAATACGATGCCGCCATGCGTCGGTTACAGGCGCTTGAAGCAGCGCACCCAGAATGGGCCACTGCAGATTCACCCACGCAGCGCGTCGGCTCTGCGCCACTGGCTGCGTTTCAAACGGTGGCACATCGGCTCCCGATGTTATCACTGGATAATGCATTCTCCGATACGGAACTTGTAGACTTTGATAGGCGTGTAACCGAAAAACTTCAGGTCGATGTGGTGGAGTATTGCTGCGAGCCAAAATTGGATGGTGTTGCGGTGAGTCTTGCATATCAGGCAGGGCAGCTGGTGCAGGCTGCTACGCGGGGCGACGGGAGCTCGGGTGAGGATGTCACTGAAAATGTGAGAACGATCGCTAATGTCGCTCTGCAACTGGCAGGTGACAACATTCCGGCGTATCTCGAAGTGCGTGGAGAAATCGTTATTCCTCGTATGGCGTTTGAGAGGCTGAATGCGCGTGCACGTGAGAGTGGCGATAAGGTTTTCGCAAACCCAAGAAATGCTGCGGCGGGCAGTTTACGTCAACTCGACTCCAGGGTGGCGGCACGACGACCGCTGTCTTTCACCGCCTACTCTGTCGGCGTCGTGGAGGGCCAGCTGCCCAACTCTCATAGCGAGGTATTGCGCTCTCTGAAGAGATGGGGGCTGCCGATATCGGAATACATGGAAACCGTTAGCGGTGTGGCGGCTTGTGGAGATTATTTCAGCCGACTCGGCGCTCAGCGAGATGCGCTGCCCTTCGATATTGATGGCATCGTATTTAAAGTGAATGATCTGGGGCTGCAGGAGCGCCTCGGTTTTGTTTCACGCGCACCACGTTGGGCTATCGCTAGGAAATTTCCGGCTCAAGAGGTAGGGACTCGGCTCCTTGGCGTCGATTTTCAGGTGGGTAGAACCGGAGCAATCACACCGGTCGCTCGATTAGAGCCAGTATTGGTAGCGGGTGTTACGGTAAGCAACGCAACACTCCACAACGCCGATGAGATTCATAGGCTGGGACTGAAAATAGGTGACCGGGTTATCGTCCGACGCGCCGGTGATGTGATACCTCAGGTCGTATCTGTGGTGCCGGAGCTTGATGCAGATGCTCCGCCGCACAATAGGGAGAGCATCGTCTTTCCAGCGAGTTGTCCCGCGTGTGGTTCGCGTGTTGAAAGAGCAGCGGATGGGGCGGTCATGCGCTGTGGCGCCGGCCTCGAGTGCAACGCGCAGTTAAAAGCGGCGATCCGACACTTTGCCTCCAGAAAAGCGCTGGACATCGAAGGTTTGGGTGACAAGCTCATTGAGCAGCTTGTCGATGAGGGGCTAGTGCAGTCGTTGAATGATCTGTTTCATCTTGATATCGGTCAGCTGCAAGGACTTGACCGAATGGGCGTCAAGTCGAGTGAAAATGTTTTTGAGGCATTGCTAAGGGCTAGATCGACCTCGTTTGCGCGATTTATCTATTCGCTGGGTATAAGAGAAGTAGGGGAGGCGACGGCAAGAGCTTTGGCGCTTCATTTTCTTGATCTCGATTCATTGCTCAAAGCGACTACAGAGGAATTGGAGGGGGTGGATGACGTCGGTCCGGTCGTGGCAGACCACATTAAAGCGTACACCAGTAACCCGCTAAACCAAGAGTTGTTGTCCTCTTTGATCGAATCGGGCATCACATGGCCAGCGGTACAGGTGGACACTGGTGATGGCCCGCTGACCGGTATGTTATGGGTGGTCACGGGAAAACTCCTTACCATGAGTCGTGATGAGGCGGAAGCTAAGTTGCGTGCGCTGGGGGCAAAGACCGCAGCGAGTGTCTCTTCCAAGACAACGACGGTGGTCGCCGGTCCGGGCGCGGGTTCCAAGAAAAAGAAAGCTGAGGCGCTTAATATTCCCGTGGTTGATGAAGAAGAGCTGATTAGGACATTGGGAGGTCGATTATGAAAGTGACTGCTCATTATGGGCGCCTACTGGGTGCCTTTCTCGCGCTGATGCTGCTCAGTGCATGCACGACGTCGCCTCCTGAACAAGTCGACAATGTCTGCGATATTTTCCTGGAAAAGTCTGGCTGGTATGAGGATGCGAAAGAATCTCGGGCTCGTTGGAATGTACCGGTCTCGGTGTCAATGGCTTTCATGTATCAAGAATCGCGGTTTGTTGCGACGGCAAAGCCGCCGCGCAAAAAACTGTTTGGCGTCATTCCCGGCCCTCGGCCTTCCGACGCGTACGGTTATTCTCAGGCAAAGAACAGCACCTGGGAGTGGTATCAGCGGAGCTCGGGCAATTACGGTGCGGATCGTGACAATTTTGGCGACGCAATCGATTTTATTGGCTGGTACAACGATATGTCGCATCAGCAGCTAGGGCTTGATAAACAAGATGCCTTTCGGCTCTATCTTGCGTATCACGAGGGGCATGGGGGCTACAAACGGCAAACATACCAAAGTAAGAGCTGGCTGGTGGATGTCGCAAGAAAAGTTGAAAGGCAAGCGCAGAGGTATAACACCCAGCTGCAGGGCTGTTCGAAAGAACTCGAGCCACGGGGTTGGTTTGATTGGTGGTGATATAAGGCCAAGTCGCGCTCGGATGTCATCGTAATGTCATATTGCCCATGTAATAAAGGCACCACGCCGGACTGAGGACGTTTAACCCATGACCAGAAAGACAGTATTGATGGTCGATGACGAATCTAGCATTCGAGAGATGCTCAGACTTGCGTTAGAGATGTCAGATTTTGAATGCTTGGAGGCTGGTGATATTCATCAAGCCCATCATCTGTTGGCTGAGACGCATCCTGACATCATACTGCTTGACTGGATGCTGCCCGGTGGTAGCGGTATTGATTTTTTAAAGCGTCTCAAGAAGGAGGAGTCCACCCAAGACATACCTGTGATTATGCTGACTGCCAAAACCCATGAGGATAATGTTATCCAAGGGTTAGACGTCGGGGCAGATGATTACATTACCAAGCCTTTTGCACCAAAAGAGCTGATAGCACGAATGCGCGCGATATTGCGGCGGTTATCTGACAGTGAGTCCTCGAACACGCTGACGGTAGGAGAGCTGGTCCTTGAGGTAGATAGCCATCGGGTCACCTTGGGATCTAGGGCGTTGGATATGGGCCCCACTGAATTCAAAATGCTACACTTTTTCATGGCACACCCCGAGCGGGCTTACACCCGGGCTCAAGTGTTAGATCGCGTTTGGGGGACTAATGTGTACGTGGAGGAGCGTACTGTCGATGTTCACATAAGGCGTCTGCGAAAGGTAATCCACCAGGTGGATCCTGCCTATAGTGACCTAATTCAGACTGTGCGTGGCACAGGCTATCGATTTTCTCCAAGAGATCTAGTGGTGTCGTGACCCACACTGGTCTCCTCGCGCTGGAATTCCGTCGTGTCTTACTGTCAATGGCGGTGGGCGTGGCGTGCTGGATCGCCATGGGGAATCCTTATATAGGGGCGGCGGCCGCCCTGTTAATGTTGCTGAGCTTGTGGGGGTGGCAGTTGTCTCGCCTCTATCGCTGGTTTGCCAATCCAGATGAAATGCCGCCGTTGGGCGATGCGGCTGTCCGGGGGATACTAAGGGATGTCTACCTTCTGAGAAGCCGCGGATTAGCTCAAGAAACCGTTACGCCGGATTCTCGGGGTTATCGAGATGACTCTATCGGCTCGCTGCGAGAGGCCGCGATGATTGTCAATTCTCGCAGTGAATTGCTCTGGTGTAATGACGCTGCGGAATATTTATTGAATATAGAATTAGCAGAAGAGGAGGGCAACCGCCTCTCAAATTTGCTTCCTGGAAAGGCCCTTACCAAGTACATGCGGAAAGAAAACTTCCAAAAACCCCTGAGGTTCAGGCCTGGCTCAGACCCTGAGTACTGTCTCCAGTTTGAGTTTTCGCGTTTTGGGGCCAGCGACCGCCTCGTTTTTATTAAAGATGTATCGGAGCAGGACAAATTGGAGCGTATGCGCCGTGATTTTGTCGGGAACGTATCACATGAGTTGCGCACGCCTCTTACCGTGATAAAGGGGTATATCGAGACCTTGCCCTCTTTGATGTCGGAGCGCGACGCTAGGCTACAAAAACCGCTTGCTTCTATGGAGACGCAGGTGACCCGAATGGAGAATTTGATTGCTGACTTGCTTTGGTTGGCTCAGATCGAGACGGTGGAGGGTGAGCGTAAGGAGGATCTGGTAGATGTATGTGCGCTACTCTCCTCGGTGGCGGCGGAGCTGCGTTCTGCATGGCCTGACCGTGATATTGCATTGCATTTGATTTCAGTGAGACGGCTCCTTGGTGATGAACGTGAGTTACACAGCGCAATCAGTAACTTGGTTGTTAACGCTCTGAAATACAGTGTGACAGGTCCAGTAAGTGTTAAGTGGCTGGACTCGGCTGTCGGGCCAGTACTGATTGTGGAGGATGAGGGGCTGGGTATTGCGGCTAAACATATTCCGCGACTGACAGAACGGTTCTACCGTGTGGACACGAGTCGAAGCCAGGAGGTTGGCGGTACCGGGCTAGGACTAGCGATTGTCAAGCACGTAGCCGTATCTCACGAGGCTAAGCTGTTCGTTGAAAGCCAGCTGGGCGAGGGAAGTTGTTTTAGGGTGGTTTTCCCCAGCTCCCGATGCGCTGACCCTGATTAGTAAGAAAGGGGTTCCCCAGACGCTGATTTTTGATTGCCGCACTGACATTGGCTACGGCAGCGGTTAGCATGTGCGCCGCAACGTCGGAATTCTTCTATGAGTCGTTTTTGGGTAGACAGTGTTTCTTCTCTGAATCCTTATGT
>JADHNP010000105.1 GCA_016779445.1 Luminiphilus sp.
CTCAGCGAATAGAAATGCAGGCTGATCACACTGCCGCTAAATGATTCACATACGAGATGAAAATGGCTTTTGACTACGACCTATTGGTAATTGGGGCAGGCTCTGGGGGCGTGCGGGCAGCACGCAAAAGTGCTGAATTTGGTGCTCGGGTAGCAGTCATTGAGGAACGTGCACTGGGTGGCACCTGTGTCAACGTGGGTTGCATCCCAAAAAAGCTGTTTGTTTACGCGAGCGAATTCGGTGAGGCATGGAAAGCGGCAAAAGGTTTTGGGTGGACCCCAGACGAGATTCCGTTTGATTGGCCGACACTACGCGACAACGCATCACAGGAAATCGCGCGTCTCAACGCCATTTACGAACGCCTGCTGGAAGCGCCCGGGGTAGACATTATCCGGGGTCACGGCACCCTCAAGGGGCCTCAGGAAGTCGCCGTTGGCGAGCGCATCATTCGCGCTGAAAAGATTTTGTTAGCCACCGGAACCTGGCCTGTGCTGCCCGACATAGAGGGCAAAGAGCTCGCGATCAGCTCAAACGAAGTGTTCAGTCTGGAGCGGTTTCCCAGTCGCATTTTGATCGTTGGCGGTGGCTACATTGCCACCGAGTTTGCGGGTATTTTCGAGGGCCTTGGGGCGTCAGTCCTGCAAAGCTATCGAAGCGACCTCTTTCTCAAAGGTTTTGACGAAGACATCCGTCGGTTTCTCGCTGAGGAGATGCGTAAAAAAGGAATCGATCTCCGGCTCAACCATCACGTTATGGCGCTGGAGCCCCACCCAACAGGTGGGATCGCAGCACACCTGAGCGATGGTATGGAGGTGTTCGACACAGTGCTGTGTGCAACCGGAAGAAAACCACTGATTGAACACCTCGGCCTGGCAAATACCGCAGTGCAATGCACACCTGAAGGTTACGTCGCCGTTAATCTTCAGTTCCAAACCCATGAGCCGTCCATCTATGCGCTGGGTGATATGACGGGAGGCCCCGAACTCACACCGGTAGCGATTGCCGAGGCCATGGCCTTCGCAGAAACGCAATTTGGTAATCAACCCAAGTCAATGGAATATGACCATATCGCCACCGCAGTTTTTAGCCAGCCTCCTATTGGCACAGTGGGCCTGACAGAGGAGGCCGCTGTGGCTAACGGCCATTCAGTCACCATTTACGAGTCAAACTTTCGGCCTCTGAAACATACTGTCAGTGGTTGCGAGGATCGCGCCTTGATGAAACTAGTGGTCGATACCGATACCGGTCGGGTATTGGGAGCTCACATGGTGGGTACCGACGCCGGCGAAATCTGTCAGGGTTTGGCTATCGCGATGAAAATGGGTGCTACCAAGGCTGACTTTGACCGCACCATCGGGATTCACCCTACCGCCGCTGAGGAATTTGTGACCATGCGTACGCCCCGGTCCTGAGCGATGGACGTGGAAGTATGGAAAGTGGCAGCGCTCATTGTGGCAGGCCTGGCTGGGGGCGCAATCAATGTCATAGCCGGGGGGGGCTCGGTTATTACGGTACCGGTCATGATATTTCTGGGGGTGCCGGGGCACATCGCCAATGGCACCAATCGGCTCCCCATCGTGGTGCAAAATATCAGTGCCTGCGCTACCTATATGCGGCACGGGTTACCCCAAAGCGGGATGATTTTTTCTCTCTCTCTGTGCGCAATACCGGGGGCCGTTATTGGCGCTATCGCCGGAGTAAAGATACCCGTGGAGACCTTCAATATCGTACTCGCGGGCGTTATGGGTATGGTATTGGTGATGATGTTGAATGGTACAGGTGCGAGTCCAGCGACCGCTGCCAACGATCTTTCCCGACGCCGACTGATCTGGGGCCACATACTGATGGTGCTCGCCGGCTTCTGGGGTGGTTTTATTCAGATCGGGATGGGGTTTGTGCTGTTACCTATTCTCAACAGAGTGCTGGGGCTGGACCTGGTGACGGCTAACATCTATAAAGTCTTCATCATTTTGGTGTATACCCTTGCTGCCCTGATGGTCTTCGGCAGTCAGTTAGAATTACTTTGGTGGGTCGGTGCCATTATGGCTATCGGTAACGCTGCAGGTGGCTGGCTGGGCGCTCGACTTACGCTAGCCGGCGGCGAGCGATTGATCCGCAAAGTTGTCGTCTTTGCCATCGCAGTGATGATTGTGAAACTGGTATGGTTCCCCTGAGAAGTCATGTAGGAGTGGAGCGACAATGAAAGGATGGAACAGATACGCCGTCAGTAGCCTTTTGTCTTTGACCTTGACGCTGACAAGTTGCAGTTCGGTACAGGTCGAGTCTCAGCCTCCCGGTCGATTCAGCGCTGAACAATACCAGTCGTATAGCTGGCGGGCGGCACTCCCATCGGGCATATCAGGGTCAATGGATGAACTATACCGGTTGTCTACGATCGTCCGCGAAGTGGTTTCACAGGAACTCGACAAAAAAGGTTATCGCAGCGTGGAATCTGACGGCGACTTTGTTATCAGCTATGCGTTTAAAGCAACTCTGGAGGCGGGTGTAGACCCTACGGCTACTGAATTTAACACCACCAGTGCTGTCATCAATCGGGGAGTCGATCCAGCCGAAGCTGCCAATGCGCAGGCACTCGCGGGTCCACGGGAAATTGCCAGTTTGTTACTGATATTTGAGGACGGGAAAAACTTGGCCCCAGTGTGGTCGGCAACCATCAGCCAGGTGGTAGAGAATCGCAACCAGCCTGATCTCGCCAAAGTGCGGCGCAAAATTGAACCCGGTGTTGCCAAAGCACTCCGCGTCCTACCAGACGCCCCCTAAATATAAGGCTCACGGTGATAAACCTCAGGATTGGCGCACCAGGCCAATGGCAGGTCGCTCATGCCTGCATTGAGGTTTTCAAGCGCTCGCTGCAACATGGCGCTGCGCGTCGACAGGGTTGCGCTGCCTACATGTGGCAAGAGCACGACATTTCTCATCGCTAAAAAAGGGTGGTGGGGTGGTAAAGGTTCTTCCCTAAAAACATCGAGTCCTGCCCTAAGACGTCCCGAACCCAGTTCATCTATCAACGCGTGTTCGTCGACCAAAAGCCCTCGCCCGGTGTTAATCAATGTTGCACCAGTTCGCATAAGAGCAAGTCTCTCTCGGCTAGCAATGTGTCGGGTCTCTTCCGTTAAGGCCGTATGCAACGAGACAACATCAGCCTGCTCAAATACCTGATCCAAGGTCATGGGCTCAACGTCCTCGATCACCCTGGGGGTGCGATTCCACCCAACCAATTTACAGCCAAATCCCCTCAATCGCCTGGCAACCGCTTCGCCTATAGGCCCCAATCCCACCAAGCCAACTGTCGCTTGACTGATATCCGTTCCCAGAAGCAAATCAGACTGCCATCCCTGGGTCCATTGGCTCTCTCTCACCCATTGATCAGCCTCAGCAATCCGCCTAGTCGAGGCCAACATCAGTGCCACTGCCAAGTCAGCGGTACTGTCTACCAGCACCCCGGGGGTATGACCCACAGGGATACCGCACCGTGTCGCAGCTGGCATAGCGATATGATCGACGCCTACCGATATGGTAGAGATGACCTTGAGCTCAGTTGCTTGATCGATGATCGTGGCACTAACAGGCGTGGAAAGTGCACACAGCAAACCCTCCGCTCCCGCCAGCGCATCAGATAGCCGCTGTTGGCTCATTGCGTCAGAGCCATTCCATGCGGCTACTTCATAGCGTGTCGCCAGCCGTTCAATGATGTCATCCGGCAACGCCAAGGCGACGACACATTTTGGCTTCATAAGCCACTTCCGACTGGTTTAGGGGAAGGCTTCTCTTCTAATTGCAGATCACTCACAGGGTTGCTGCCCTTTAGCACCGCCCAAACCACGACCAGCATCACAATGGCACTGGTACCAAACCATGCCAGGCCAAAGTCACCGTGGGTCAGCAACGTAGCCGCAATCAACGGACCACCGACTCGACCAAAAGATGCTGATGATGCGGTTACGCCGAAGAACTGCCCTCGCCATGGCGGGGGTACGACATGACTGGCAATGGTATTGAGTACCGGCAGGCATAGTGTCGCAGCCGAAAAAGTCAGCAACCCCAGCACGCCCATAGCAAGTGCTCCGGACGCGAGCGTTGATAAGAGCAAGGAGAGGCTAAAGACGATCGCGGCCGCACGCAGGACCCACATGTTGCCAAACCGGTCAGTCATACGACCCAGAAAATTACCCTGCGTCACAATCATCACGATGCCCACCAAACCGAAAAATAAACCGACCTCGTGGGCCGTCCACCCCAATCCCATGGACACCCACAAAGGAAATAGGTAAATAGAGGCGCTTACCGCACAAGTATGGAGCGCAAACTGGCCGACAAACAGCAGCACACCAGAGTGACCCAGCATCGTGCGCATTGAGGGGACAGCGTCAGAAACATCGGCGGTTAGCTCGCTCTCCCGAAGAGCGGTGGTTGAAGCCGGCTTAGGTAATAAAAAAAGCGCCAAAAACGCTGCGCTCGCTGACAACACTCCCGCAACAATACAGGGCAAGGCAAAGTCGGTCTCGCTCCGCGCCAAAACACCCCCAATCACGGGGCCCAAAACCAGGCCTATACCGAAAGCCCGTCCAATTAGGCCCATTGCGCGGGAACGCTGATCAGCGGTACTTGCATCGGCAATCAGTGCGGTGGCCACCGGCAAGCTACCTGCCATCGCCCCGGCGACGGCGCGAGACAGATAGACCATCCACAGCTCAGTCGACGCTGCCAGTAGGAAATGGGACGCCGCTCCGCCAAGGAGACAGATAAAAAGAATGAGGCGCCGTCCCAACCGGTCCGATAATCTACCCCAAAGCGGCGCCACCAGCGCAGCCGTGATGCTGTAACTGACCAAAATAAAAGCAACGTCGTCGGTGCCACCACCTAAGTGCGGCGATAAAAAAGGCAGTATTGGAATCACAATACCAAAGCCGATCAGATCGACTACGATGACAAAAAATACCAACCATGCCAGCGATTGCTGACGCCATCGTGATAAGAAAGGGATCAAGACTCCGTCCAGCGACGGGTCTCCGGCAAGGCCAGACCAAAAAGATCCAGTACTCGGGCGACACTTTGCGTGACGACCGCCTCAAGTGATTCAGGTTTGGCATAAAAAGCGGGCACCGGCGGCGCAACAATGGCGCCCATTTCCGTCACTGCCACCATATTTCTCAAATGGCCCATATGCAGCGGCGTCTCCCTGACCATCAGTACCACACGGCGCCGCTCTTTTAGTGCGACATCGGCTGCTCGCGTCAGGAGTGACGAGGTGACGCCAGAGGCAATCTCACCCATGGTCCTGATGGAGCAAGGCGCCACCAACATGCCCAGTGTCTTAAATGAGCCACTGGCAATTGAGGCACCCACATTTCGCACAGGGTGCCATTCATTGGCGAGTGCCCGGATCTCCTCCGCTGAACGATCGAGCTCGTGATGCACGGTCAGCTCTGCCGATTTGCTCATAACCAAGTGTGTCTCGATTGGGAGTGATTGGAGGAGTTCCAGCGCGCGCACACCATACTGCACTCCAGATGCGCCGCTGATACCAATGATAAGCCTCTCCATTTGGGCAACTCCCTATCGCCGAAGCAGCAGTGTACCGGCTTTACGGCGAGGTACCGACCCTGGTTTTGTTCTGGTTACTGTCGGGTGAATCCCGTGGGGGCCCACTGGAAACGCTGCCTTAATTCGGTAAAAGGTAATTCACACGAAAAAACCAGTTCTAAGGTATCGCGACTCTTGGGTGCAAGCCTAACCTGCCCGGCATCACCCTGAATCGCGTCGGCATCAGCGTCCTCCAACCAAAAAAAGTACTCGACATGGGCATCTACAAAGGCGTTGTTCACGATATCGAAAGACCAGAACCCCTGATCGTTACACCTCACCGCTTTCAACTGGATATTTTGCAATCCGGTATTGGTCTTTGGGGCGAGCACAGTGCTGCCTGAAAGTGCGTCGTTTTGGGGTAACAAACAGGCCAGCAAAACCATCGCTTGGCAGCGCAAGTGCTTTTTTACTGTCCGTTGCATAGCAGACCTCCCAACCATGTTGCCAGCGCATGCTTTATCTTCACAAAAGTGACTGTAAAAACCAGAGAAAAAAACGCCATATTTTACGATTTATCATATAAAACAAATAGTTAAGTTTATATCGGGTTGTGGGCCAGATAGTAAAGTTCGCTTCGTTTCTGCCGATATTTAGAGTATCGCAATGAAACAGTCACCTGAGGTAAGCCATGACGCGTGTAAGAGCCGCCGCCGCCTATAAGCGAATTGATATCGAATCCGCCGTTGCATCAGCCGATAAACATGAGCTGATTACGTTGCTGTTCAAAGCGCTGATCGGCGCACTGGCCGGTGTAGAGGTACACCACCACCATGGCAACAAAGACCAGGTTCGAGAATATCTAACAAAAGCCTGTCGTATTCTCGCCGGCCTGCAGGGTAGCCTGGATTATGAGCGTGGAGGAGATATTGCGGTGAACTTGGGGGAGCTCTACGGCTACTCAATCCGCAAGCTATTCGCAGCGAATGTGAATATTGACATTGCGCCAGATAACGTCACAGAAGTGAAGAGCTTGCTTGAGCCCATTTCTGAGGCATGGCAGAACATGGATTTGTCCAAGCCGCGGCAATTGATGGCGGTCTGATAGTTAAAAACCGATTCGTGGCTATTTAACCACCAAAGTCAGCAAGAATTGGGAAGAAAAAAAGCGCCGAACAGGCGCTTTTTTTGTCTTGTTGAAAGCGTTAGCGCAAGGAATCCAGAGCAGGCAAACACCCTTTAACGCCGGCAGCTTCGCACTGAGAGAGCACAAAAAGCGCGTCACTCGTTTCCAGCTCATCAATCCGCATTGACGCGGCATCGCGGATTTCCTGAGCTTGCTGTTGCCCCTGCATCAAGCCAAGCGATGCCCAGACATAGGCCTGCCCGGAGCGCCGCTTCACATCGGTCCCATCCAAGAGCATGAAAGACAACATGTACTGGCTATCGGCATAGCCTTCTATCGCTGTTTCCCTAAAACCCTCGAACGCCAACCTCCGGTTACGAATCTGCCCTTCTCCCTCAAAATAACTCAGCGCAATCATGTACCGGCTTTCGATTAGGCCCTCGGCCGCCGCCTTGCGGAAGTGAATCAAACCCTGAGCCCAGCTCTTTGCAGCGCCGCGACCCTCGACATACATCATGCCCAGATTGTGATTAGCTTCCGAAAGCCCACCCTCGGCGGCACGTCGATACCAGTCCATGGCAACATCGTATTGCTGGGTGACGCCTAAACCTTCCTCATAGAGGTAGCCAATATTGTGCTGAGCCTGAGGATCTCCCGCCGATGCGAGGTCGTACCAAGCGCGCATTGCGGTAGCGTAGTGCTGACGATCCATGGAAGCGAG
>JADHNP010000106.1 GCA_016779445.1 Luminiphilus sp.
GGAGAGTGGGTCGAATGATATTGGTCGAAATGAATGAGGAAGCCAGCCGAGTCATCCTCGTGTTTCGCTTTAATAGCGGCAATATGATCTTCGGGAGTGCGGCCTGCTGCCTCGGCAGACAGCATAATTGCAGTGCCGTGAGCATCGTCGGCGCAAACGTAGCGACAGTGGTTTCCCCTGGAGCGTTGAAACCTTACCCAGATATCGGTTTGGGTTTGCTCCAACATATGTCCCAAGTGCAGCGGCGCGTTGGCATAAGGCAATGCCGAAGTCACCAGTATTTGTCTTGGGGAGCCAGTCATGGTGATAGAGGTCGTCAAAGGAGAGGCGCGAAGTTTACCGGATTTTCCGTGAATTCGCTGTCAGTAAGTGATCGGCTAGCGGTGTCCAGAGAGTATACTCTCGCGTCGAATCAAGACGAGGAGCGTGGGGTGTCAGCCTCTTATCAGGTAATAGCGATTGCGTCGGGCAAAGGCGGAGTGGGTAAATCCACGGTCACCACAAACCTAGCCGTGGCACTCCACCAACAGGGGTATTCGGTAGGTTTGCTCGATGCCGATATCTATGGTCCTAGTCAGCAGCAGCTACTGGGTGTCCCGGCAAGCACTACCCCCGACCAGCAAGATGGCGAATTTTTGTTGCCTGTCGAGGCTCATGGTCTGAAAACCATGTCGATGGGTTACTTGGCTTCTGCCAGCACGCCCATGGTATGGCGGGGACCGATGGCAAGCTCTGCAATGAGTCAGTTGCTCGAGAAAACGCTCTGGGGCGGCATCGATGTGCTGTTGGTTGATATGCCTCCGGGCACGGGTGATATTCAGTTAACGCTGGCGCAGCGAGCCACGCTTTCAGGCGCGGTCATCGTGACGACCCCTCAGGACATCGCGCTGTTGGATGCTCGCAAGGGCATTGAGATGTTCGAAAAGGTCGAGGTGCCCGTATTGGGATTAATCGAAAATATGGCGGCCTATGTGTGTTCTGAGTGTGGCCACACCGAGGCGTTGTTTGGCGAAGCAGGTGGAGTGCGCTTAGCCGAGCAGTACGGGTTGCCGCTGTTGGGACAAGTTCCGCTTGCATCCGCAATTCGGGCCTATTCTGATCAGGGTCTTCCTGTGGTGTTGGCGGAGCCGGAGGGGGCATTGGCAGGCGTTTATCAGGCAGCCGCGCGGGGTTTAATGGAGGCCCTAGCGGCGCAAACACCGGCAGTCGCACCGACAATCAGTATGACTGATTGAGTGAAACAACATTCGTGATCGAGCAGGTAGGAGTGAACTGTGAGTATTAAGTCAGATCGATGGATCCGCAGAATGGCTGAGCAGCAAGGCATGATCGAACCTTTCGCACCCGACCAGGTGCGTATGGACGGCGACCGGCGACTGATTTCCTATGGGACTTCTAGCTATGGCTACGACGTGCGGTGCTCCGGAGAATTCAAAGTCTTTACCAACATCCACTCTGCGACCGTGGACCCCAAGCACTTCGACGAAGACAGTTTTGTCCATGTTGAGGGCGATGTCTGCGTGATTCCACCCAACTCCTTCGCATTGGCTTGTACTGTTGAGTACTTTCGTATCCCGCGCAATGTGCTGACTATTTGTCTGGGAAAGTCCACCTATGCGCGCTGTGGCATCATCGTCAATGTCACCCCGCTGGAACCGGAGTGGGAGGGGCATGTCACGCTGGAGTTTTCCAACACGACCACCTTACCGGCAAAAATCTATGCCAACGAAGGCGTTGCCCAAATGCTGTTTTTTGAATCCGATGAGGTGTGCGAGACGAGCTATGCCGACCGGGGAGGCAAGTATCAGGGGCAGCGTGGGGTAACCTTGCCGCGGGCATGAAGAAACCCCTGCGCGACACTTGATATCGACCTTTAGTGGAGTAGCGTCGCCTGCCGCTCCATGTCGATTGGTGTTTTGCAGTGAGAAAGCTAGGTATCAATACCACCCATGCAGAGGTACTTAATTTCTAAGTAGTCATCCAGGCCATATTTGGACCCCTCTTTACCCTGGCCTGACTCTTTTATGCCGCCAAAAGGCGCCATTTCGTTAGATATAATGCCTTCGTTGATTCCAACGATCCCGTACTCAAGCGCTTCTGCGACACGCCAGACTCGACCTATGTCCCGAGAGTAGAAATAGCACGCGAGTCCGAACGCTGTGTTGTTGGCGAGGTCGATCGCTTCTTGTTCAGTTTTGAAACGGAATACGGGTGCAACGGGACCAAAGATTTCCTCATGGAAGACCCGCATGCCGTCGTTGACGTCTGTGAGAATAGTGGGCTCAAAAAAGCAGGCTCCCAGATTAGAACGACCGCCGCCCAGCATAACGTTCGCCCCTTTGGCAACCGCATCCTCCACAAAAGTCAGCACATCATTAGCTGCGTCCTTATTGATCAGTGGGCCGATCGTTACACCCTCTTGCTGCCCCTTGCCCATGTTGAGGGAACTTACGGCAGCGGCGAATTTTTCGCAGAACTCGTCATATATGCTGTCTTGAACCATCAGCCGATTGGCACAAACGCATGTCTGACCAGCGTTTCGGAATTTGCAGACTATTGCGCCCTGAACAGCCGCATCGATATCGGCATCATCAAAAACGATGAAGGGTGCGTTACCCCCAAGCTCCATCGACGTGCGTTTTACTGTCCCGGCACATTGTTCGATCAAGAGCTTCCCGACTTGAGTCGATCCCGTAAATGTAAGCTTGCGAACACCTGGATTTTGCGTAAGTTCCGCGCCGATTTCGTGCGTCTTGCCCGCCAGGATGTTTATGACACCCGACGGGATGCCAGCGCGTCTGGATAATTCTGCTAGAGCAAGAGCGGACAGCGGTGTCTCATTTGCAGGCTTGCAGACGACCGAGCAGCCAGCAGCCAATGCCGGTGCGATTTTACGAGTGAGCATCGCGTGGGGGAAGTTCCAAGGTGTTATACAGGCAACAACACCAACTGGCTGTTTAATGACTACCAACCTTTTATCGCTGGCTGGCGGCTGAATCGTATCGCCGTAAACACGCTTGGCTTCCTCTCCGAACCACTCTACGTAGCTCGCACCGTATGCAATTTCGCCACGACTTTCCGAAAGAGGCTTACCTTGCTCAGCGGTTAGAATTTGAGCCAGATCCTCTTGCGCTTCCATTATTAATTCGAACCAGCGGCGCAACAATCCTGCCCGCTCTTTTGCGCTTCGACTGCGCCAATCGATTTGCGTTCTTTCTGCTGCCTCAATAGCGCGCCGGGTTTCAATCAAGCCGCATCTGGCTACTGAAACGATTCTAGCGCCGCTTGCAGGGTCGATTATGTCCTGCATTTCACCATTGTCAGCGGGAACCCACTCGCCATCGATATAAGCTTGTGTTTGCAGCAATTCCGTATCGGTTAACTTCATTTATTAAAACTCACTATCCCAATCGGCTTTCTGAATAATTGACTGAAGTCGTTGCAAGAAGGCCGCTGAGTAGGCGCCATCAATTGCCCGGTGGTCAAAAGAATGAGCAAGAATCCCCACCGGCCTGATAGCAATCGCATCTCCCGAATCGGATTCGATAACGTGAGGCCGCTTTTTAACGGCATCCATTGACAGAATGGCTACCTGCGGTTGGTTGATGATCGGTGCCGTGAACAAGGTGCCAAATGGTCCCGGGTTAGAGAGTGTATAAGTGCCCCCTTGTAAGTCATCCGGCTGGAGTTCTTTCGCGCGCGCGCGCATCACTAGGTGGTTGAATCGCTCCGCCAGCTCAGACACCGACAAATCGTTTGCGTCGCGGGTTACAGCCGCAACCAGTCCGTCAAAATTCAGATCGATGGCGATTGCCAGGTTGATACGGGAGTGCACGATCAGCTCTTCATCACCAACAGTAGAATTCACGAGCGGGAATTCAGCTATCGCCTTGCAAACAGCCCGGGCGATGTACGGCAGATAACTCAATGAATAACCGGTGGTGTCCTTCCACTGCGCCTTTCGACTCAGCCGCGAACGATCAATCGCGCTGAAGTCGGCGTCGATTGTTTGCAGTACATGCGGTGACGTGGCCTTGGATTTGACCATATGGGCGGCCGTTACTTTTCGCATCCGGTTGAATGCAATTCGCTCTGTGTGCTCGTCTTGTTTGGCTTGTGTTGGTGGTGCTGAGGAGTCGAGTCCAGCGATATGGTCCAGTACATTTTGGCGGGTAACGCGCCCGTCTCGGCCTGAGCCATCGATGTCGTTTATTTTTAGATTATGCTCCGTTACCAAGCGTCGGACGGCCGGCGATAGATTTTCCCCTCGACTCAAACGTGAAATCGCCGCTGGCGCGTCTGACATAGCATTCTTGCTTGGTGTGTCGCTCTTGATCCCCTCGTCGGTTTCAACAGTTTCTTAGACTGCTGCAACGCTATCCTCTGCAACCTCTGCAACCTCTGCAACCTCTGCAACTTCCGCGAGGACTGTGCCGACGTCCACCGTTTCTCCCTCGGCGACATCTATGCTAACCAGCACACCTGATATCGGCGTTTCAATTTCTGTTGAAATCTTGTCAGTTTCGATGTCGAGCAACACCTCACCCTTCTCAACGGTGTCACCGATATGCTTATGCCACGCAACAATGGTGCCGTCTGTGACAGTCTCGCCTAACTGAGGCATCAGCACTTTCATTGCCGCCTCCTAATCTGCCAGCTTGAGCACGTTTTCAACGATGCGCGCGGGGCTCGGTAGCACAGCGTCTTCCAGCGCGTCTGCGGACGGTAAAGGAATATGTGGCGTCGTAACCCGGAGGATTGGGCCGTCTAGATCCCAAAACAGTTCTTCAGACACCAGCGATGATATTTCAGCACCCCAACCACAAAGTCGTGGATTTTCCTCGACGGTGACCAGACGGCCAGTTTTAGACACCGATTTGAAAATCGTCTTCGTGTCTAGTGGTACAAGAGTCCGCAGATCAACAATCTCCGCTGATATGCCGTGCTCCGACTGTAGCGTTTCGGCTGCTTTGAGAGCTCGAGGCACCATCGCTGCTAGAGCTACTATCGTCACGTCGGTCCCTTCTCGCGCAACGGCGGCCTCTCCAAGCGGAATCAGGAGCTCGCCGTCTGGCACATCACACTTGGTCCCGTAAAGTGACTTTTGCTCGAAGAACAATACGGGGTCAGGGTCACGAATCGATGCTGCCATCAGACCTTTCAGATCTGCGGCGTTTGAGGGGGCAACAACCTTGAGGCCGGGCACGGCCATCGCCCAGTTTTCGATGGATTGGGAATGTTGAGCCCCGAATCGGGCCCCCCCGCCGTTCCCGCTCTTGATGACCAGAGGGAACGAGCATTGTCCGTCCGACATAAAGCGCGTCTTTGCAATCTGATTTACGACGATGTCCCAGCAGACCGCGAAGAAATCGGAAAACATAATTTCTGCAATAGGGCGCAGGCCTGTCATAGCGGCGCCAGCCACTGCACCGAGAATGGCTTGCTCTGAGATCGGCGTGTCACGGACGCGAAGAGGGCCAAATTCGTCCAGTAAACCCTCTGTGGTTTTGAACACGCCGCCAGCCGCCGCAATGTCCTCGCCTATAAATAATACTGACTCGTCACGTCGCATTTCCTGAGCGATACCGGCCGCCACTGCCTCCCTGTAACTCAGTTGCGCCATGTTGAACTCCCGTCAGCCCAAACGTCGGTATTTGCGATTTCCAATGGCGGAGGACCGCTGTTTTTTGCCGCTTCTGCTGCTTTGTCTACACGTACAAGTTGCGCTTCCTCAATTGCAATAATGTCGGACTCATCAACACCGTTCTCGAGCATTCTGGCTCGATAGATTTTTATGGGATCGCGACGTTTCCAAGCTGCGACCTCCTCCTCGGGACGGTACTTGCCGGGGTCTGCGCGTGAATGACCCCCGTGACGATAGGTCTGCGCCTCTATGAGACTAGGCCCTTCGCCGGCGCGTGCACGCTCAATGGCTTTATTGGCAACAGCGTAGACAACGTCAGCGTCATTGCCATCGATTACAACGCGTTCTAGCCCGTACGCGCTTGCGCGGTCCGCCGCCGGGTTTTCGACAGCGGTGACATCACCGATCGGTGTGTATTCCATGTAGAGATTGTTTTCGCAGACGAATATGACGGGTAAATCCCAAATTGCTGCGAAGTTCAGCGCTTCGTGGAACGCCCCAATATTTGTGGTGCCGTCCCCAAAAAAGCACACCGCAACTTGACCTGAATTACGATACTGGGCAGACCACGCTGCTCCAGCAGCCATGGGCAGGTGAGCGCCAATGATCGCGTATGAACCCATGACACCCTTGGCAACATCCATGAGATGCATCGAGCCGCCTTTGCCGCTCAGCAGTCCGCACTCGCGACCCATTAGTTCGCCGAGAATAGCCGTCATTGAGACTCCGCGAACCAGAGTGTGGTTGTGTCCGCGATACGTACAGAAAGTGTAGTCATCGTCGCGCATCGCTGCGCCGAAGCCTGCCGCAATAGCCTCCTGACCCAAAGCAAGATGCGACGTTCCTTTTATAAGGTTTTCCATAAAAAGATCGTAGGCGCGTTGCTCCATGACTCGACACGCCTGCATATGCTGGTAAAGCTCGCATTGCAGGTCCTTTTCGGGCGCACATGCTTGGTGTGCGGCGACCATTAGCGGTCCAACAGAAACATCCAAAGGACACCCCTTTTTGTTATCGATAATATAGTAATTATATTATAATAATCGATATTAAGGTAGATTCAATTCGATATTGATATGTCCCCTGGGCCAACAACGCATAGAAGTAAAAGCCCACCGATAATCGCAACGTTGGCAAAGAACACGCGGCTGCGGGCAAGTTGCTCGACCTCTGGCAGTCGCCAATAGGCATGCACTTTGAGAGACGCAACAGTTGTAAACGCCGCCAGAGCCAGTGCTGCCTCTCGGGTGTGCCATCCAACGATAATGCACCCTGCGGCCACGATGTGGAGGATCACTGTCGCGGGGAGCGTAAAATTGATGGCTGGGATTCCGTCACGCCGAAATTCAGCCGCAACCTTTTCGCGCCATAAGGCTTTGTGGACGCCACTGATAAGGAAAACCGCCGAAATCAAAATTCTCGCGACCAGCAGCACGTATGCTGATGCGGTTTCGTCAACTGATAGCATGATTATCCCCAGCCCTTGAAACGAAAACAGTGACGCCTGCACCCAGCAGCCCCGCCATCGTGGCCGCAGAGTACGGGCTCTTCGAATGGAAGCTGAAC
>JADHNP010000107.1 GCA_016779445.1 Luminiphilus sp.
CCTTTTGCTTCTGGTCTAGCCGCAGCGCAATGTCGCACTCACCGCGCAGGAGCGGCCGGCACTTTTCTTGCAACTTGAGCGCGCCGAAGCCCTGCAGATCGACCGATAAATAGCCTCGGCTCACCAATTGTCTGAATACCGAGCGCCACTGGTTGTTATCCAGCGCATCACCCACCCCAAAGGTGGGTAGGTGGTGGTGATCGAACTGCCAGATCTTCTCGGTCTCCTTGCCTTTGAGTACATCGATTAAGTGGTTTACGCCAAAGCGCTCGCCGGTGCGGGCCACGGCACTCAGCGCCATGCGGCAGGCCTCGGTGGCGTCCCAGGTTTGCGCGGGCTCCAGACAACCGTCGCAGTTACCGCAGGGTTCGGGGTAGGCCTCGCCAAAGTAGTCGAGCAACGCCTGGCGTCGACAGCTGGTGATCTCACACAGGCCCAACATGGCATTCAGCCGGTGCTGCTCGATGCGTTTGTGCTGCTCGCTGCCTTGAGAACTCTGCATCATTTGCCGCAGTTTGATCACATCCTGCAGGCCATAAATCATCCAGGCGTTGGCGGGAGCGCCGTCGCGGCCGGCACGACCCGTTTCTTGATAATAGGCCTCGATGGTTTTGGGTAGGTCAAGGTGGGCCACAAAGCGTACGTCGGGTTTGTCGATGCCCATGCCAAAGGCAATGGTGGCGACCATCACGATCGCCTCCTCACGAAGAAAGCGCGCTTGATGCGCCGCCCGCTCCTCGGCCGGGAGCCCGGCGTGGTAGGGTAAGGCGGTAAAGCCCTGAGCGGTTAGCCAGCTCGCGGTCTCCTCGGTTTTTTTGCGCGACAGGCAGTACACGATGCCCGCGTCCTGCGGGTGCTCGGCTTTCAGGAATGCCAGCAGCTGCTGCCGTGCGTTGTGCTTTAAACCAATGCGGTATCGGATATTGGGGCGATCAAATCCCACCACAAAGCGGGCTGCATTCTCTAGCTGCAGTCGCGCGGCGATCTCGAGCCGGGTTTGTTCGTCGGCGGTGGCGGTGAGGGCAATGCGCGGTACATCAGGGAACTGTTCATGGAGCAGGCTGAGCTCCAAATAGTCGGCCCGAAAATCATGGCCCCATTGCGAGACACAGTGCGCCTCGTCAATGGCAAAGAGCGCGATCTCACAGCGTTTGAGTAAGTCCAGCGTTCGGCTTTGGGTGAGCCGCTCTGGGGCGATGTACAAGAGGTCCAGCTCCCCCTCGATCAGCGCACGCTCGACCTCGGTAGCGGTGGCCGGGTCGAGCGTTGAGTTGAGAAAGCTGGCCCGCACACCCAGCTCGCGCATGGCATTCACCTGATCCTGCATCAGCGCAATGAGTGGCGAGATCACAATGCCGCATCCGGGCCTGACGAGAGCAGGGATCTGATAGCACAGCGATTTGCCGCCCCCTGTGGGCATGAGTACCAGGGCGTCATCGCCCTCGACAACCGTTTGAATAATGGCTTCTTGCGGGCCGCGAAAGCTGGGATAACCGAAGGAGTGTTGGAGAATGTCGAGGGCCGTGGGCATGGCCTTCAGTATACGGGGTTGCGGGCGGGCCGCGGCGCTGCACTCAACGCAGGATCCTCACTTGTTTCTGGCGGAGTACAAGACCGAAGATGGCGAGACCGTCCACGATGACGCGGAAGAATTTATCCAATGGCTGGAGGACAACCCCGACGCGACGCTTGAGATCATCACCAACTCGGTGCTGACCTTGGATAACTTCCCCGCACAGTCGGTGATCGATATGGAAACCTCGCCCCGCCTGTATATGCCGCCCGAGATGAGGGAGCAATGGCAGAACTTGAAGGGCGTGGACGAAATGACCTCGGAACTGGTGAACAGCGACAAGTGGCGTGAGCTGGTGAGCAACCCGAGGCTGAGGGCTGGGTAGTGCGCCCCGATGGCCTCTCCCACACGCTTGATGAAACCCTTATTGGATTATTTGCTGCGAACTGGGTAAGGGCCCAGACATAAAATGGCAGCAGCCGATAGCGTGGCGGCGAGAGAGATCGCCATTAAAGTACTTTGATAGCTACCTGAAACGCTGTAGCTCCAGCCCGCTATGGCCGGTGCCGTACCGGCGCCCAGAGAGAAAAAGACGTAAATCCAGCCGTACGCGTACCCATACTGATCTATCTTGAAGTAGCGACTAATTAAAAACGCCATCAAATCTAATTCTGCGCCCGCAGCCAGACCAACACCTAAAATGGCCAGCAAGGTAAGATCATTAGCTCCGGTTGCAGATAATAGAACAATGGCGCTGATCCCGGGCATGATGAAAAAAGCTGCCGCGATTGCTGGTGCCCAAGCGCGATCGATCAGAATTCCAGCAAAAATTCGGCCTCCAATTACACTCAAGCCCATGTACCCGGCATAACTCGCTGCAGCAGCGAGGGTCATCTGACGATCCATCAATAATGGTATTAGGCTCGTAATGAACGCGGAAACGGCGGCGGCAATCAGTAAGATGCTGATGCCAATCAACCAAAATCGATTATCGCTGAAGAGATTTCCTCCATGACTGCTCGATAACATCCCGCTGTTAATGCTTTTTGACTGAGAGATTTTTGTTAACAAACCATGGCGGTTGTGATCCTCGGGCGCCCTAAAAAAAAAGAAAGTAGACGGAAAGGCTATGACTAATACGGTGAGACCGAGAAATACGTAAGCTTGCTTCCAGCCGAAGAAGCTAATGAGTGACACAACATAAACCGGGACGAGCGTTGCGGCTATGCCAGTTCCCATGAGGCAAATACCCAAGGCCAGGCCTCTGTTCTTGTCGAACCAGAAATTCACGTTCTTTGTCCAAGTAATAGGCAGGGTGCCGGCACCGACAAAGGAAATGATCAGCCAGGCTAAATAAAAAGTCGTCAAGGTATGGCTCAAGTATCCAAAGATGCCAAGAGCCGTCGCGTATAACGGAATACTGATTAACGCTACACGCCGTGGTCCATATTTATCGACAAGCGCTCCCGTGATTGGTGCGGTAATCATCGCGCTCAGTATCATGATACTCACGCCGATCTGGACTGATCCTCTTGACCAACCTGTATCCTCGGAGATCGCGGCGATAAAAACACTGCTGGAGTAGAAGCTGATCGAGGCAATGCCGCAACCTGCTCCTATTAAGGACGCTGCGAGAGCACGCCAACCTGCAGAAAATTCACTCAATTTTTATGCTTGTCCCTTAAAACGATGCTTCGAATTGCGATGTCACCCGCGCATGATTAATTAGGTGTGGTGAACTGTTCATGCTGGAATATGACTTTCATGGTGCGATAAATAATGCTCGGCTATTGCCTCTCTGGTAAGAAAGCTGACCTCTGGTTGTCCTAGTGCATACTGGAGAAACTGGGTAATCGCTCTGCTGCGGTATGCTCGACCGGCGACGTGTGGGTGAAGACCAACATTCATGATTTTAGCTGTATCGTCACTTTGCGCTTCACTCAATAACGTATCCAATTCGTCTTTGAGAACAGTGTAGAACTCGTCGGTGGTGTGACCTCGTCTCATCAGCTGAGTGAAATCATTGATTTCGTTGGAATAGGGCACCGAGACGAGATCGCCTGACGAGGTATTGATCATGTAAGGCTGATCATCGTTAATAAAATCGCAGTAAAACAATATGCCCTCTTCGGCCAGGATATCGCAGGTGTTCAGGGTTCCTCGCATAGATGAAGACAACCACCCCTTAGCTGGTCGCCCTAGCACATCGTGATAGACAGCTAGCGTGCTCTTGATCACTTCGGCTTCGGCTTCGCGATTGTGGGCATGGTCGGTGAGTAATTCCCCTTGCTCATAATTATGCGCCACGATTTCCCAGCCCCTTGAGTCAGCTGCTTTTACAATTTCCGGTCGTTCAGTCGCTGTCTTGGCATTGATGGTGCAGCTAACGGGCACTTTGGCAGTGTCAAAAATTTCGAAGAGCCGCCAAACACCGGCACGCTGCCCATACTCCCTCCACATAAAGTTCGGAAAGTCAGCAACGTTAGCGGGTAGCGGATCTGGGAGTATTGCCGGGCCGCCTGCGTAGTAGGGTTGTTCACTATTTTTGGTTAGGTCCCAATACTCGAGGTTGATGGTCATAATTAAGCCGAGCCTACAACCGCCGGGCAACGTCAGCTTGCCTCGATTGGGATACGCAGAGTATGGATAGTTCATAGTTTAGCTTTCCCCGTTCGGGCTAACTTTATTGATTAGGACACTTTTTTTGGTCTGTCGCCAGTCAGCTCAACAAAGATCTTAACTAAGCATGTTTTACGCTAGCAGAGATTCGGTTTTGTCCATATTTGAAACTAGCCTATAAAATACGCGGGGCAAATGGGGCCTTGTGGTAGTGTCCTCAGCGCGGAAGTATGCGTAATGATTACTGCGAGGCGTGCTGAGTTTGTTTGGCTGCTTGCCGCTTCGAAACAAACCTCTTAATGGAAAGTCTGGATAAAATGGCACCAGTGGATGAGCGGCCTGTAGTTGTCGCGGGACTAGGGCCTTCAGGTGCCGTGCTAGCCCTGGCATTGGCTCGCGCCGACATCCCTGTTCTCGTTCTCGAAAAAGACAGCACGGTCGCTGCAGACCTGCGCGCATCTACTTTTCATCCCCCCACGCTGGATATTTTGGCCGCCATTGACACGTCACTTACGAGCACAATGGTCCAAATGGGGCTTAAAGCAGACAGGTATCAGTATCGTGACCGGGTGTCAGATGAAACAGCCACCTTTGATTTGTCGCTTTTAGCGGGAGAGACGCAGTTCCCCTTTCGACTCCAGCTCGAGCAATACGAACTTACAAGACTGATACAAAAGCTTTTAGAAAAGAGTGATTGTGCTCAGATTCTTTTTGGCCATGAACTAGTGGGGTTCAAGGAGTGTGAGGACCATGTACAGATCTTGGTAAGAACCGACGAGAGGGATATCGAGTTGGCCGGTAGTTTTCTTATTGGCTGTGATGGCGCTCGTAGCAAGGTGAGGAAAGAGACGGGTCTTGTTTTCGAGGGTTTTACGTACAAAGAAAAATTCTTGGTGATCGGAACCGACTTTCCTTTTGAGCAAATATTTGCAGATTTCTCTTACGTTAATTACGTCTCTGACCCAGAAGAATGGTGTGTGATTCTGAGAACCGAAAAGACTTGGCGAGTGTTATTTCCAACGCCAAAGAACGGTGTAGGGGATGACGCCTTTTTTTTATCGGAACAATTTGTGCAAGAGCGTTTGCAACACCTGCACAAAATTGAGGGTGATTACAGCATCCGCTACAAGTCCCTCTATACGGTGAATCAACGAGTAGCTCAGCGCTTTTATGATGGAAGAATAGTGTTGGTTGGTGACGCGTGTCATATCAACAACCCTCTCGGAGGTATGGGTATGAATGGCGGCATCCATGACGCTTATGATCTCGCCTCGAGACTCATTCGAGTGATCAGAGGCGAAGCAAATTATGTTACTGAGTTTGAAAAATACGACTTGGTAAGAAGGTCACTGGCTAGCCGGTTTGTGCAAGAGCATACGATCGCTAACAAAGCTGTTATGGAGTCGACTGATCCGGACATCCAGAAGAGCCGTCAGGCACATCTCATGAAGACTGCTGCTGATCCGATTCTCGCGAAAGAATTTATGATGGAACGATCCATGATCAATTCGGTAAGAGAAACCATGGGTAAAATTTGACGGGGTTGGATCATGAAATTTGGTGATGAAATGCCAAAAGAGAAACTGCGAGATCGTGACCAGCTCACTGGTGGTTATCGTGATAATTATTTGAGTTATCGCGCGAGGATAGGTGTGCTGGTGCCGTCTACCAATACGGCGGTGGAATATGATCTGCAGAAAGTGATTCCTAGAGGCGTAACCTGGCATGTTGCGCGATTCATGATCAATAACGCTGATTTGAGCAGTGATAAAAGCTTTGTAAATTTTCTCGATGATCTTAGAGAGACCATCGGCAGTTCTATTGAGTCCCTGCTGACCTGTAGACCCGACCACATTCTAATGGGCATGTCAGCGGAAACATTTTGGGGCGGTGTTGACGGCAACGATGGTTTCGTAGATAGAGTCCAACAGAAAATTGGCTCGGAGATAAAACTGACGACTGGCGCCAACTCGGTTGCTGCTGCTCTAGATGCGATGAATGTCTCGGCGCATGCGAATAAAAAGCTAGCGATAATCACCCCTTATCAACCCATCGGTGATAAAAATGTTCGTTTATTCTTCGAGGAGTCGGGGTACGAGGTCGGTGAAATCCACGGCTTACGTTGCGAAAATGCCCACGATGCGATTGCGTTGGTTTCTGAGGTGGAGGTCGCGAACGTAATTCGCGCTGTCGACGCTGGCGATATTGACGCGATTATCCAAGTGGGGACAAATCTGAGTACATCGAATGTGTTTCCAACGTTTGAGAAGATCCTGCAAAAGCCCATGATTTCCATTAATACGGCCACTATTTGGCATGCACTTCGATCATGCGGAGTCATTGATCAATTCGATAACATGGGACGCCTGTTGGAGGCCCATTGACACTATCTTTCCAGGCTTCGCTGTGACAGTAGCTACCGTGCTGTTTAACAGCGAGCCGCTAAATCTCCTCTGAGTTTTCTAGGCTTTTAACGGGGCTGCGGGAAACACCCGTGTTCGTTTGCATCGTTCGCATGCTTAGCTTTTCAGTCTTTTCTGATGGGAGGCCGTATTGCTCCTGCCATTACCGACAACTTCGACGATTTGGCCGATTGGCGTCCATTATTGAGACAATGCCGAAAGACCGCTTGTTGAATCACAACTGGACTGCGTAGTTTTGGCGAAGAGGCGCAATATTGATTTGTTGAAGTTGCGATAGCCCGGAATAACGTTACGGCAATTTAGTTGGCCAAAGACAAGATCTGTGCAGGGGGAAGAAGATGAAGTATCCAAAGATTAGAAAGAATGGTCGCCTTTCAAGCAGCTTGGCGGCAGTAACCTCAGCGGCTTTATCTGCTGGGTTGCTTCACACTTCACCCGTCTTTGCGCAGGCCGATGGAGCTGCCTACGAGGAGGTGGTCGTTACTGCTCGTAAGCGAGATGAAAAACTTCTTGAAATCCCGCTGTCTATGACCGCTATTTCTGCCTCGGATATTGAGGATAAGGGGAT
>JADHNP010000108.1 GCA_016779445.1 Luminiphilus sp.
AAGTAGGGAACACTGGCGCTCACCAAATGAACAATCGAGAGTACTTGCGCGGGGTCTACGACTCGACCGCGATACGGCTTTACAATGACCGACGCCTTAGCAGGCTGTCTATCACGGACAAAGACACTTTGTTTAGGCGCTGCGAGATGCACTCGCGCCGTCTCAATAGTGCCGATTTCAGTAATCGTGCGCGCCAATTCGACCTCTATAGCGTTGTTATATTTGACCTGCTCCATAAACTGACTGGTCGTCATGGAGCTGCCCTCTGCCAGGCTCCCCATGCCCCCATCAGCTGCGGCGCGAGGGATTCCCTGCGAGGCCAGAAAGATACGGGAGGCCTGGAAGTCGTTTTCAGGGACCTCAAGCCGACCAGTCGACTTGTTAATCCTTACGTCGTAGTTCGCGCTTTTCAAGGCCTCAAACGCCAGCTGCACATCGGCGGATTCAAAGCCATCTGACACGCTGCGAAAGGGCGTAGAAGTCATAATCGACCAAAAAATCAGCACCACCAGTAGCGACAACAGCGCGACGATTGCTGGCATCGCACGCTTTACCGCCGGCTGCGACATCACATCTTTCATCGCGGGCAACGCCGCCGACTGGTTTGCAGTAACCGCGGTTTGCTCGGCTGGAGCCGGCGCATTGCCAGACTCTGCAGGGGGTCTGGCTGTGCTATCGACTTCAGTTGCCGATCCCTCAATTAAGGGTCTTTGTTCGAGTGCTGCTTCCATTACGTCTTACCTCGTTGTCGCTACAGCCGGTGCTTTAAACCGGCATGCTCATGACATCCTGATAGGCTTTCAAAACCTTGTTGCGGACCTGCAAGGTCGCCTCAAAGGCCACCGATGCCCGCTGCGAGTTAATCAGTACATCTGTAACACTGACATCTCCGTTAGCTTCGAAATTAGTTTTTGTCTGTGCTGATTGCATTTGAGTTGCGTTAACAGTCTGGATGGCCGTCAGCAAATCAGAAGCAAAGCGAGATTGCTGCTGCTCGTTGCTGATCCGAAGTGATGCATCCGCAGCCTGACTGTTGGCGAGCTCGGCTTGCCGGATGACGTTCATCACGCCCTGCATATTGGTTCTATCGATCATGATGCACCTATGGATTGCATGACGTCCGGTTCGGACGTTTTCAGCTTCTGAAGTTTATGTCGTAGTGTTCTGGGGCTAATACCCAGTCGCTCAGCGGCTTCTTTTTTGGAGTCTGTCTCCTGTAGCGCCGCCTGAATCAACTGCCATTCTGCCTGCTCCTTGGCGGAAACCAGATCCTGATCCGGCTGCATCGCATGACCGGATGCCAGTGGTGTCGCCACGGGGGATGATGGGACTGCAGCCGCGGCAGAACTGAGTGTATCGGGCGAGAATTCCAAGGCATCAAAATAAATATGTTCTGGCTGGATAACATTATGAATGGCGAGTACTTTGGCGCGACAAATGACATTGTCCAGTTCGCGGACATTACCTGGCCAGTCGTGCGACATTAACTGTTGAATAGCAGCCTCTTCAATTTGCATGCTGAGTCCGGCGAGCTGCTCAGAGGCCGCAAAGGTGATCGCCAACTGGCGAATGTCTTCGGGGCGTTCACGGAGCCGCGGTATGCCAATATGAAACGCATTCAGCCGGTAGAGCAAGTCCTCGCGAAACTCGCCTCGTTTAACCAGATCGACCAAATTACGGTTGGTCGCTGCGACAAGCCGAACATCAAACTGAACCTCTTTCGTGGTTCCGATGCGGGCCGCTTTGCGCTCCTGAATAACACGGAGTAATTTGGGTTGAATGTGAAGCGGTAATTCACCAACCTCGTCCAGAAACAAGGTGCCGTTATGTGCCTCCTCAAAAATGCCGGGCTGATCCTTTATTGCCCCGGTGAACGAGCCTTTGATGTGGCCAAACAGAATGCTTTCTACCAGGTGCTCGGGCATGGCCGAACAATTCAGCGCAATAAATGGGCCCGAGGCCCTGCTTGAAGCATTATGAAGAATCTGGGCAACCACCTCTTTACCAACCCCTGAAGGGCCAGAAAGCAAAGCGGTTACATCGACTTGCGCCACTCGTTGAACCAATGCCAGCATCGCTTTGCTAGTAGGGTCACTAAAAACCACTTGCTTACGCTGACCACGGGCCGCAATGGCCTCGTGAGGGACTCGCTCGCTTCGTTCAAGTGACTCAGTAGCTTCGGTCTTCGATACCGACAGCACCCGTTCAAGAATGAGGGACCAATCTGCGGCATCAGAGTAACTTTCCAAGGCACTAAATCGCAGTAGCCCAGCTAAATGCGCCAGTTTGACATCCCCTTCTGGACTCAACAGGACTGAGCCCTCAGGCGCCTGCTGCAAGACTTGTCGTAAATACTGCTCCTCCAGCGACCAAGCGGGGCCCACCGCAATACATGAAGGACCACCCTGAGCCGCTCTTTCAATAAAAGTCTGCGGGGCCTGGGTAAGAACAAGTTGGCTATCAACGAACGCCTGTAGACGCTCCTCGGGGAAGCCCGTCCCACGGACAGCCAGAACGTTCAACTGAAGATCTAAAATAGAGTCTCTGGACACTGAGCTACTTCCCAACGCGTGTGTCTGCAACACTGCAAAGGCGAGGCCAGCATTTATTTTATTATTTATTTCATGAAGTTACGGATTTCTATGAGCACAAAATCGCGGTTATTTGACAGTGTGTGTCAAAAAAATGACGGTTTACCGTCAGCTTTTCGTAATGTTCAGCCTGGTCATTTTCTCAATCAAGGTGGTTCGCTTTACACCCAGCAGCCGGGAGGCCTCAGAAATATTGCCATTGGCATCAGCAAGCGCTTTTTCGATCAGCTGTCTTTCAAAATCGCTAACACGGTCTTTTAAAGATGCCTCGTTTAAATCCATTGCGGCGGGCGTTTCAGCGGCCGTTATACCCAGTACCCGGCTCAAACCGTCCTCATCTTCTTCGCCAAATTCAAGCAAATCCTTGGGTTCAACATCAAATAACGGAGCCCCCAACGGTCCTGCGGCCTCAACAGAGTCGGGCCCCATCAACTTGACCATCTGCGGCGGCAAAAAATTTGTGGGCAACTCGTAAAGGTTGATCGTTTCACCGGCATACAACGCAGAAAGCCGTCGGCAGAAGTTCTCTAATTCGCGGACATTGCCAGGCCACGGATAGGTCTGTAGCAGGCTGATAGATCGGGCATTGAGCTTAATCTTCTCCCCATGCAGTGCATAGGTCTCGCTGAAATAATCAAATAGCTCGACAATTTCCTCTGGTCGCTCTCGCAGCGGCGCCACGTTAATGGGAATGACATTCAGACGAAAAAACAGATCCTCTCGGAATTGACCTTGATCGATCAATTCCTCCAGCGGTTTATGGGTAGCAGAAATGATACGAACATCGACGGTAATTTCTTTACCGGACCCTACGGGTGTTACCACGCCCTCCTGGACAGCTCGCAAGAGCTTCGCCTGTAAGTCGGCATGCATATCCCCAATTTCATCTAGCAACAATGAACCGCCATTCGCCAGCCGCATCCGACCCTGATAACTCGTGACTGCCCCCGAGAAAGCGCCCTTTTCATGGCCGAAGAGTTCGCTTTCAAGCAGCTCGGTAGGGATGGCACTGCAATTGACCGCGATAAATTGGCCTCGCGACTCCCTGCCGGACAAACGATGAATCTCTCTGGCGACTAACTCTTTTCCCACACCGGTGGCACCGCGCAGCAGCACCGGAGCATCAGTCGGAGAGATTTTTTCGAGGTAGGCGAGAAGCTCCCGGGTAACCGCACTGCTCCCGATCAATCGTTGCTCAGCAGTCATCTCCAGCGATCTACCTCAGTTTAGTGACATGGGTTAGCTGAAGTCGCTGCGCCCAAATCACTACTTTTAGCGTCGCCATTGGCCATGGAAATCTGCGTCATATTAGCGCCAACAATGATTTCTGAATTAGATACTGGGCGGTTGTGTCGCTGACTTGTGCGCGAGCCAGCCCCAACCACCACAATAACATTATCCGTGACCGCCTCTGAAGCAGGCGTCGTTTGCGTGCGGCTCGCCACGCCTTCTTGCTGCATTTTCTTACATACGTCTTTGTAAGATGCGCTCGCGACAGGTTCCCCTTGCGTCAGGGAAGGCAGTAATAACATCATCAGCGTAGCCATCACGAATTTCAGATTCATCATACTGTCTGCTTATTGCCTCTACACGTGGCAAAGCATGCGCCCACCTCGTGTCGGGACACGCCCTACCGCTATTTACCACACCACCAGCAGGGTGCTGTCGTATTTAGCACTTACCTTAAGTGCGCCTTACTGGCAACATACTGCATGCTTGAAAAAGCGGCAACTGCACATCGCTCTTATTCTTACCTTACAGGGACTTAACATTGAATAGCCGCCAATACATTGGTTCACTTTCTGAAAGGTCATCCGAACATAAAGTCGCCGCTCGCAGATTGAACACGTTTCTGTTTCTGCTGATCATATTGAGCCTTGTAGCGATAACGCTGGAATCCGTTACCGCCATTGAGGCGGAATGGTCCCCGGAATTGCTGGTATTTGAATTTATCTCTGTCATCTTCTTCTCAGTTGAATATGTGTTGAGAATTTGGTCTGCGCCCGATAATCGCGATCTGGAAGGCAAAACAGCGCTGGGTAAAAGGCTCAACTATATTTTTAGCTTCACAGGGCTTATCGACCTGATTGCAATACTGCCCACTCTGCTGCAATTCATTTGGGTCGGCGCTGATCTTAGATTGCTTAGAGTGATGCGACTTGCGCGGCTACTCAAGCTGAGCCACTTCACAACAGCACTGGAAGATCTCGTATCAGCCATTCATTCTGAGCGGCAGGCCTTTGGGGCCGCTCTCTATCTGATGGTCGTTGCGCTGTTTTTATCGAGCTCCTTGATTTACCTCGCAGAGCGGGATGCACAGCCTGATGCTTTTCCATCAATTCCTGAAACCATGTGGTGGGCGATCGTGACACTGACCACTGTCGGTTATGGTGATGTATCCCCAGTGACGGCAGGGGGAAAAATCATTGGCGCCATGACCGCCATGATGGGCGTCTGCACCGTGGCGCTACTGACGGGTATTGTCGGTGCCGGCTTTTCCAAGCAAATGTCCAAGCAATATGCCGCTTTTGAGCACAAAGTCCGCGAAGCGCTGGACGATGGCATCATTTCTGCCGAAGAGGCCGAGGAGATCGAAGCGCTACGCGAACGCATGGGGCTATCAAAAACTCAGGCGGAGGAGCTTGCGAATCACTTGATCGAGACTAAACGAGTGAACTCGGACTAAGTTTAGGCGCCGGCGTGAAGACAACCCAGCTAGATGGGGCGCCTTTACTTTACGCGTGATCGCGGAAACGAAACATCACGGGCATCAATTTATAGTCTGGCGGATCCTCGAGATACTTCTGTTCCATCTCGGTCCATCGACTGGTACCGATTCGCCATCTGAGGTGATCATCAAAGCCAGCTTCTGATTGCCAATAAGACATTGCCACTACCGTGCCTTCTTCAATGTCCTCGGCAACGTAGATCCAATCACACGCCGGTGCCGCCATGGTTGCCTGAGCGACAACAGAAAAGTCCGCCAGAAAAGAAGCCTTGTCAGCGTCTCGTACACGATAGGTGGTTTTAACAATCAGCGACATGTTGGGAGTTCCTTGTTCCAGACCCGTTAAAGTGTAGCTTTGGTCACAGTTTGCCTCAAGCTCTACTGGATCGCTCACTGGCGCAGGCTCGATTTTTTGCCTGTAGAGAGCCTGATTCAAACCGAATCAACGCGGGAATGCTAGTGCGCTACTCGCTCACTCGGCGGTGGTAGTCAGGCAGAGGCGGCTGGCGCCATGGTTTCGAGCATGCTCATCATCCGCTCGTGGACCTTATGTACCGCTTTCAACGGGCGCACCATCACCTTGAAATCAGTGATCTGCCCATTTTCCACCTGAATGATGTCAACACCATTGATATGGATCCCCGCTATTGAGCACTCGAACTCCAGCATTGCCGAATCTGCCTGAATAATCTGCCGGACGTATCTAAAATCGGTGCCAAAAACCTGACTCGCCGCACCCAAATAGAGAAAAGTAATGTCGCGCCCCTGTTGCGGGGTGTGTACCACGGGCGACCAAAAGGTACAGTCAGGGGAGAGCAGTTCGCGCAAGCCCTCGCTAGCACCACCCGTCATAATATGGTGCCAGCTCTCCAACACTTTATGAATGCGGCCAGTCATAAGTCCTCCGTGCCCAATGTAGGCACACTGTGCATAATGGCTTATCCCAAGGACCACTGATCCTACCGAAGATCGTTTTGAGCGGCCACGCGCATTTCGTATGCCTGTTGCCCACGAAAGCGATCAGCCCGTTTCATCTGCGCTTGGTAATTGCTTTTTTTACAAGCGATAACCAATCTCTGAAATGGCTCAACATCTTGCTCGCCCGATAACCAACCCTCAACCCGCGCTATATCGATACCCAAACGATAGGCAATTCTGGACGGGCGAATCCGGTGTACATGGAACTCCGCTACCAGTGCCATCTGCCTTGAATAGGACATCGTGCACTCACAGGCATACCCCATGGGTGGATTAGGGCGTCTTGCTTCTTGGGCCGCCATCATCTCTGCATCACATGGGGCTCATTGTTGAAAGTGGCTCACAAGGACGATTTCTCTCCAGTCCGGTATTGTGTCATAGCGCTGGCACACGCGATCCTGCCATAATTTAAGGCATTGTAGTCAACCATTGCCACAGCGCGCCGGAAAATGCCCGGCGCTGAAATATTTCCGAGGAAACAATGACCGGTTCGGTTGAATAAGGCCAGTCGCAGTCAAAGACGAAACGTGCTTGATATTTGTCTTGACGAACCATTGCACGCCGTAACCGCTTTACACAATTAAATGGAGCTCGCGACCTCGTGACGACCCCCCACTCAACGAAGCCTAACTCACTGCGGAGAACCAAAATTGTCGCCACTATTGGCCCCGGAAGCAGTAGTCAGGACATGATAGGGCGCCTGCTCGCCGCAGGCGTCGATGTATTCCGCTTGAACTTCAGTCATGGCGCACAAGCAGATCATGCCCAAGTTGCGCGCTTTATCCGTAAGCAAGCTGGTCACCATGGGCGAT
>JADHNP010000109.1 GCA_016779445.1 Luminiphilus sp.
CCCGTGATGGCCGAGGTGATCGCCGAGATTGAAGAGCATTCCATCATGCTTAAAAAGCTGGGTTCATACCCCCGGGCGCCGATTTGAATTCTTCCCCGGTTCACGACTGGACAATCGCTTTTCTGGGGCTTGGGCTGATCTCTGGGTCGCTGGCAGCTGCACTCAAAGCTGCAGGTTGGCGCGGGCAAATTTTGGGGTGGGGTCCTAGAGCGCCCTCTCTGGAGAAGGGGCGAGCGCTGGGGTTGATCGATCAATTTTCCTTGGATCTTGATGAAGTTCTCTCGGACGCCGATATGGTGGTCATTGGCGCACCCCCCATAGCGACTGCGCACCTGCTGCCTGAAGTGATTGGCAAAGCGGTTCACTATGGAAATCCGGTTGTGACCGACATGACCAGCGTCAAAGGTTTTATCGTAGATAGTGCACAGTATGACTATCCCGGATTTGTCCCCGGCCATCCGATCGCAGGGAGCGAGCACAGTGGTGTAGAGGCGGCGAGGGCGGATTTGTTTAGGGGTCGAGAGGTCATTCTTACCCCTTTACCACATTCGGATGAGAAGGCGCTCGTGGCGGTAGAGAAGATGTGGACGTCTGTTGGAGCGAGGATTACCCATATGTCTGTGGCTGATCACGACGCCGCTTTGGCTGCCAGTAGCCATCTGCCACATATGATGGCCTATGCCTTGACCGCCATGTTGGACGATCATGAGTTGGGTCCTATGGCGCACGGCGGGGGTGCACTGAGGGATATGACCCGCATTGCGGCGTCTGACCCGGTGATGTGGCGAGATATTGCCCTGACTAATCAAGAAGCCTTGTTGAATGCAATGGATGCATTGGCGGACGAGCATGGCCGATTGCGCGCGCTCATTGAGGCGGGTGATGGCGAAGCGATGGAGCAGTTTTTTCTCCGGTGTCGGCAGCTGCGTCGTGACCACGACAGAATCTTGAATCCTCTCACTAACACCGACGAGGCTCAGGTCTGATGCATTTTTACCTCGAGCCCGGAGGCAAGCTTGTCGGCAGCATTCGAGTGCCTGGAGACAAGTCCATGTCGCACAGAGTGATCATGCTGGGCGCCATTGCCGAGGGAAAAACCGACGTCAGTGGTTTTCTGGAGGGTGAAGACGCACTCTCCACTCTGGGTGCTTTTCGCAATATGGGTGTGATGATCAGCGAGCCCGAATCTGGCCGACTCTCTATTGAAGGCGTGGGACTTAGGGGCCTGCAGGCGCCGACAGGGATAATGGATGTGGGTAATTCCGGGACCAGTATTCGACTGATGGCGGGCTTGTTAGCGGGTCAAACATTCAGCAGCGTGCTAACGGGAGATCAATCATTACTCCGCCGACCAATGGCGCGCGTGATCACGCCATTATCACAAATGGGTGCCCTGATCAGTTCTCGCGAGGGCTGCCCCCCTCTGGAAATCTCGGGTGGCCGGAAATTGAGGGGCGTTCACTACGAGCTGCCCGTTGCCAGTGCGCAGGTAAAGTCGAGCGTTTTATTGGCGGGTCTCTTTGCAGAGGGATTCACCTCAGTAGTTGAACCCGCGCCCACTCGGGACCACACGGAGCGAATGCTCACGGGATTTGGTTACGCAGTGGAGGTGGAGTCAGGCTCTATCGGTCTTGAGGGAGGTGGCACCCTGCAGGGCACGAGGGTCGATATCCCCGCTGATATATCTTCCGCCGCCTTTTTTATGGTCGGGGCGTCTATTGCCGAGGGGTCCGATCTAGTGCTTGAGCACGTGGGCATCAATCCGACCCGGGATGGCGTGATTAGAATCCTGAAAGCCATGGGTGCCGACATAGAATCCAGCAACGAGCGTGATGTGGGCGGTGAGCCCGTAGCAGACCTGAGAATTCGTTCAGCACCGCTGAGAGGGATCGACATTCCGGTGGAGGAAGTCCCTCTGGCAATCGATGAGCTCCCTGCCATTCTCATTGCCGCTGCCTGCGCCGAGGGAGTGACCGTGCTTCGAGGTGCAGAGGAGTTGCGTGTTAAGGAGAGTGACCGTATTGCCAGTATGGCAGAGGGACTGACTCAGCTGGGTATTTCCAATACAGTGCATGCCGACGGCATCACGGTTATCGGTGGAGATATTGGAGGTGGCGTAATTGCCACTCACCACGATCATCGCATCGCTATGAGTTTTGCCATGGCGGCACTACGCGCTTCAGGTCGGATCAAAGTCAGCGATTGTGCCCATGTGGCAACTTCTTTTCCGGGCTTTGCTGAGCTGGCGGCCCGAGTCGGTCTGCGACTGGACGTCGCCGATACATGAGCCTAGCTGTTCCCGTTATCTGCGTGGATGGCCCGGGGGGCGCGGGGAAAGGCACGCTGAGCCAAAGATTGGCCCAGAGTCTGCAATGGCATTTGCTGGACAGTGGCGCCCTGTACCGAATTTTGGGTTTTGCCTGTCGTCAACTGGCTATATCGTTGAGCGATGAGGGCCGGGTAGTCGCGGTGGCTCGTGAGCTTGATGTGAGGTTTGTCACCAATGAGGCGGGTGTCTCTGTTTTTCTCGGTGATAAGGATGTCAGTTTATCGATTCGTACTGAGGAGGGCGGTCGTGATGCATCGCAGGTGGCGGTTTTGCCTGCCGTCCGAGAGGCGCTGCTGTGTCGACAGCAGGAACTCGCTGTCTTCCCCGGGCTAGTAGCGGATGGGCGTGATATGGGGACGGTGGTTTTTCCTTCCGCGCCATTGAAAATTTTCCTGACTGCGAGTGCAGAGGTGCGGGCTCAACGACGATTTCACCAGTTGCAGGGTCAGGGACAGGGTGGTAGTCTCCCGCGCCTTCTGGCTGACATCGAAGAACGAGACAAGCGCGATGAGTCGCGTTCAGTATCGCCGTTGGTGCCAGCTGAGGATGCGGCCGTGATAGACAGTTCAGAGCTGTCACCGGATGCCGTCCTCGATGCCGCGCTCAAACTGGCGGTAGACAGAGGGTTAATGAGCGAGACTTCGGGATAACGGTTAGACCCCGCCGAAGCCTTAGGAATATGAACCCGACCGGGTCTTGAGGTCGGAGGGAGTGGCAACACTCCGTATCTTGGGAATCCCATCATGAGCGAATCTTTCGCCGAATTATTTGAAGAAAGCCTCCAAACCGTAGACATGGAACCTGGGTCCATCGTGACGGGCGTTGTTATTGATATCGATAACGAGTGGGTCACTGTCCACGCCGGTTTGAAATCTGAAGGGGTTATTCCTCTCGACCAATTTACTAACGCCAATGGTGAGTGCAGTCTCACTGTGGGTGATGAAGTGCAGGTCGCGCTTGAGACCGTGGAAGACGGTTTTGGTGAAACGAAACTGTCCCGTGAAAAAGCCAAGCGTGCCGAAGCGTGGAAAGGTCTCGAGGCGGCGCACCTCGCTGACGAAGTGGTCATGGGCGTGATAAATGGCAAGGTTAAGGGCGGTTTCACCGTTGATATCGAATCCATTCGCGCGTTCCTGCCCGGTTCACTGATTGACGTTCGTCCGATCAGAGAAACCACTCACCTTGAAGGTAAAGAGCTCGAGTTCAAGGTCATTAAGCTCGACCAGAAGCGCAATAATGTAGTGGTATCCCGTCGCGCTGTGATGGAATCGGCAAATAGTGCAGAGCGAGAGGAACTGCTTGAGAATCTCCAAGAGGGCCAATCTGTGAAGGGCGTTGTTAAAAATCTGACCGATTATGGTGCCTTCGTGGATCTGGGTGGGGTAGATGGCCTACTCCACATCACTGATATGGCGTGGAAGCGTATAAAGCACCCCAGTGAGATTGTGGAAGTCGGCCAAGAAATGGACGTCAAAATCCTCAAGTTCGATCGAGAGCGTAATCGCGTTTCACTCGGTCTCAAGCAACTCGGTGAAGATCCTTGGGTCCAGATTACAGGGCGGTACCCTGAGGGTAGCCGCTGTGTTGCCAAGGTAACCAACCTGACTGATTACGGCTGTTTTGCCGAAATCGAGGAAGGGGTAGAGGGCCTGGTTCACGTATCGGAAATGGATTGGACGAATAAGAATGTCCACCCCTCCAAGATTGTGCAATTGGGTGACGAAGTTGAGGTCATGGTGTTGGATATCGACGAAGAGCGGCGCCGTATCTCCCTCGGTATCAAGCAGTGCACGCAAAACCCATGGGATGCGTTTGCTGCCGACCACGCAAAGGGCGATAAGATATCGGGCAGTATCAAATCGATCACTGACTTCGGTATTTTCATTGGCCTCGATGGCAATATTGATGGGTTAGTTCACCTCAGCGACATCAGCTGGAACGAAACAGGCGAAGAAGCGGTGCGCAGCTACAAGAAGGGCGATGAGATTGAAACGGTGATCCTGTCTATCGATCCCGAGCGCGAGCGTATCTCACTGGGAATCAAGCAACTCGAAGAGGACGCTTTTTCTCTTTACGTCAGCGATAATGATCGCGGCAGTTTGGTGACGGGTACAGTGACGGAGGTCGATGCCAAAGGAGCGACCATCAAACTGTCCAATGAAGTTGATGGGTACCTTAAAGCTGTCGATATTGCTTTTGAGCGTATCGACGATGCGCGGTCGGTGTTGAGCGTAGGCGAGAGTGTCGAGGCGAAGGTCATCAATGTCGATCGTAAGAATCGAGGGCTGGGTTTGTCGATTAAAGCCAAGGACATTGACGACGAGAAAGATGCGGTTGCCTCTTTGAAGGAGCAAGACGATGCTTCCTCACCGGGCACGATTGGAGATCTGATCAAGGCGCAAATGGACGATCAGTGATTGCACTAGCACATGCCCAAAGGCCGGCTATTCGCCGGCCTTTTTTGTGCCGTGTAGGGCGTTGTTGACTCGAGGAAAAAGCATTTGAAAATGAATAACTTGCCAATAAAAGAGGTGTCGGCGAGAATGTCAGGGGTGCCAGTTGGAGCGCGGTCATGACTCGTAGTGAATTGATTGATTTGATGGCAGAAAGTCAAAACCAGTTAAGTCCCAAAGATGTGGAGCTGGCGGTCAAGCTGCTTATTGACTGTATGGCAGAGACTTTGTCCTCGGGTGAAAGAATTGAGATTCGGGGTTTTGGGAGCTTTTCCCTGCATTATCGGGAGCCCAGACAGGGTCGCAACCCCAGAACCGGAGACGCAGTGTCGCTGCGTGGTAAGCATGTCCCTCACTTCAAGCCTGGAAAAGAACTGCGCGAGAGAGTCAACCGAGCTGTCAGATCGGGTTTCTGATCGTGCAACTGATCAGGCGCGGACTGATGCTGATTACCAGCGTTATGGCGGTAGCGCTTGGTGGTCTTTTTACCGTTCAGAATACCGAGAAGGTGCCGCTGGACCTGCTTATTGTGCAGCTCCCGCCGCAGGCGCTCGCTATCTGGATATTACTTGCAATGGTAATCGGCGTTTGTCTCGGATTGCTATCCAGCGCACTGCTGTTGATGGGCCGCAGCGCTGAAATCCGCCGTCTGCGTAAACAATGCGACCGGTTATTGACCTCAACAGGAAAACAGTCGAGCGATGATTCTCAATAACGCACTTCTGCTGCTGCTGTTGGTGTTGGCAATCGCGGCGGGTTGGATGCTGGCCAGAGGGGGTTTGCGCATTGGTAATGCGGAGCAAGCGCAGTTGCCTTCGCAGTATTACCGCGGGTTTAACTTTTTACTCGATGGTGAGGAGGAGGACGCTGTTGATGCTTTTACCGAGGCGTTGGCGGTAAACGAGGAGACGCTGGATACGCATATCGCACTGGGTAGTGTGCTGCGAAAGCGAGGGGAAGTTGAACGGGCCATCCGAATTCATCAAAGTTTACTGGCGCGTCCGCAGCTAACCGCAGTTCAACTGCACCAATCTCATTTGGAGCTTGCCAGAGATTTTATTGCGGCAGGCCTTTATGACCGTGCGGAAAAGTTGTTGCTGGATTTGATTACTCAGTCTTCAGACCTTCGTCAAACAGCCCGGAGACATCTGCTGGAGGTTCATGAGGCTCAGAGGGATTGGCAGTCGGCGGTCTCGATAGCACAAGCGCTGATCGAAGTGTCCAGAGATGAAGAATCAGCCAGCATTTCGCAGGGTCAAGCGGCTCATCAGCTACGCAGTCATTATCTTTGTGAGCAGGCAGAAGCCGCACTGGAGAGCGGCGATGCGCGAGTGGCCCTCCCGCTTTTCGAGGATGCATTGCGAGACAATACTGAGGAGCTTCGGGCGCTGATGGGGCTCGTTCGACTGGCTTTATTCGAGGAGGATATTGATCAGGCACTGCAGTATTTTGAGCTGATAATCGATAGTGGCCGGGCTAGCGCCCCGGATTTATTGTCACTCCTCGGGGAGGTTTGCGCGCGACAAAGTAACCCTACGCTGCAGCTCAGTTGTCTTCAGCGCTACTACAAAAAACAGCCTTGTTCGCTCTTGGCTCGTGCTTTGGCTTGCGAGTTGGAAACGCATGAGGGAAAGGAAAAGGCGCACGCCTTTTTACGCTCAACGCTCACAGATAACCCCTCGGCTTCCATTGCCGCTTCCTTATTACTCGGTGAGACAGTCGGACGTGACGCGCTCCCCGAGCGGGAGATTCTCGAGCAGTTCGCTAATACTGACGAGGGATATCAATGCGACCACTGTGGTTTCAGTGGACGATCACGGCATTGGCGTTGTCCGGGATGCAGGCATTGGGATTCGATACACTATTTGGGAGCGGTACTGGAGCATCCCAGTGCGTGATCTTGGACCTCAAATCATCGTTGCAATGGATTTCCCGTCGCGCCGGGAGGCGGTGCAACTGGCCCGTCAGCTCGACCCGAGAGCGGTGCGACTAAAAGTTGGTAAACAGTTGTTCACCAAAGCTGGACCAGAAGTTGTACGAGAGTTACAGGACCTGGGATTTGAGATATTTCTCGACCTCAAGTTCCACGATATTCCCAATACGGTCGCTCAGGCGGTATCCGCTACTGCAGATTTGGGGGTGTGGATGGTCAACGTCCACGCGACAGGCGGATCACGCATGATGACAGCTGCTCGGGAAGCTTTGCTCAACCATTCGCATAAGCCCTTACTGATCGCTGTCACGGTATTAACCAGTATGCAGCAAGAGGACCTC
>JADHNP010000110.1 GCA_016779445.1 Luminiphilus sp.
GCATCGACCATCTCGATGAGGTCTTCATCTTCGAGCGACTCGTCCATCGCCTCAATACGGACCGGTGCCAAGTCCTGTTTTATCAATCGGTCATTGAGCGCTCTAATGCTCTCTACATAACTGCTGGATAACCGCACATGCACTGTTTTCCCGGCAAGACTTTCAAGTGTCTCAAGAGGCGGCGCGCTCGGCCCGGTGACCAGAATTTCCTTGAGTGGCTTACTGACTGGAGCAGTGAAAGCAGACTCTGATCTACGGTTCTCGGTGATAGTTGTGCCCGCCATCACAATGTCGCCGTATCCCGCCTTTAAAGCCGAGAAAAGCTGATCTCTGGCAACTGGGATAACGGCGACTTGCACTGTCAGGAGGCCGGTTTTGTAGGCCTGATTGACGACTTTTTGCAGTTTCTGCGCATATTCTTGAACGATGCCCTGTGGGCCATCTTCTAGAAAATAGCGACCTGGACCATAAACTGTCAGGATCCTGATCACCCGGCGATCCACCATCGTATCGAGATCATTCACATGCGGTATCACCCCGAAACGTTTCAGGCCTTGATTAACGCGCGGGGCTAATTGCTGAGGTGTGGCATCAGGCCGAGATTCACTCTCGGCCCCCGCCATTGCGGGATCCTCCGCTACCGACGCATTGGCAATGCTGGCGGCCCAACTAGAGGCCGCGTCCTCGGGGCCACTTTTCGCGCCACAGGCCATCAGCAGCGTTGCAAGTAGTGCCGGCGTCAGATGACGAGTCACGGTGCGGGAAAAGTGATTGAAGTTATGAGACGGCGCTGTCATGTGTAATTTTTCAAAGATCTACCCGATGCATAAGATATTGAGGATTGCTACCGTCCGGACCTGCTCAGATTAGACGGCAGTCCAGCACTAACTTACCAAAATGCCGTCCCGACTGCATGTGCTGGTGTGCTTCCAGCACTTTCTGGAGAGGGTAGCTAGCGTCGACTATTGGCGTGATAGTGCCGTTGATGATTGCTGGCCAAATGTGCTCACGGATTGACTGGAAACAGCGTGCGCGTTCGGCTGTCTCGAGCCGTCGCAAAGTACTGCCGGTCAGAGTGAGGCGCTTCATGAACACCGTGGCGAGATTGATCTCGCTCTGCATCCCGCGCATAACGCCAATACACACAATGCGGCCGTCCTGCGCAGCCAGATCTAGGTTGGTCTGCATGAGGTCACCACCTGCAATATCCAGAATGACATCGATATTGCCGGCATAACCTGCCTCGCTGAACTGCCCCAGAAGATCAGGCTCTCTGTGATTGGCCACATACTGGGCCCCCAGTTTTGCCGCCGCCGCGCAGCGGGTTGCGGATCCGGCTGTGGACAGCGCGATAGCACCCATAGTGCGCGCCATTTGGATGCCAATGGAACCAATACCGCTACTACCCCCATGGATAAGTACGGTTTCTCCTGAGGCCAGGCGACCTCGCTCGAATACGTTGTACCAAACGGTCAGTAGCGCCTCCGGCAGAGCGGCACCCTGCTCGGTCGTCATTGAGTCGGGTAAGGGTAGGCAGTGATCCGCTCGCGCAATGGCCAGCGATGCGTACCCACCCCCATGTGTTAAAGCGCAGATCCGATCCCCAATAGCGAAGTCGCTCACATTTTTGCCGAGCGCCGCCACGGTTCCCGACACTTCCAGACCAGGGACAGGCGAGGCATCCTCCGGAGGTGGATAAAGCCCCATGCGCTGCAGTAAGTCGGCGCGATTGATACCAGCGTGATGCACAGAAATGGTGACGTCATCGTCACCGGGCGCCCCCACTGTATCGTCGACCACCTCGGCACTCTCGGGCGTGGTGAATTCAATGTATCGTCTTTCCATCATCAGCGTTCATCCTGTTGGCGCGTTCCGCCCGGAGACAGCGGCGCAATGGATTGGTCTGTGCGGCATTCCGTTGGAGAGGAGGCTGTTGTCCTCGGAGCTCAACCGATAGACTACCCGATAAGCCTGTCCAGGGGAGTCCTTTGATGCTCAGATCCATGCCTGTCCGCAGATTTAAGCGGGGTTTCAAATTAACGCTTGCCAAGCTATTGGTGGGAAACAAGGCCAGTGGGGTGCACCTCTCCTATGTTGGGCGCGGGGCCGTTGACGATCTCTGTCGGCGTATTGCGGATATCGGGCATACAGATATATTGGTGGTCACAGACAAGGCGCTAAAGGAGCTGGGTCTGGCGGAGCGGGCGCTGTCTGGGCTGGCTGAAACCGGCGTGAATCTGCATTGGTATGCAGGGGTTGATCCTGACCCTACGTTTACCCATGTCAACGAGGGTGGCGAGGTGCTGCGAGCCGCGGGATGCACTGCGATTGTTGCTGTGGGAGGGGGTTCCTCAATGGATGCGGCGAAGGTGATTGCCTGCACCCGCTCTAGTGACGAATCACCCGAAAACTGGGTTGGGTTGAACAAAGTGCCCGAAGACGTGCTTCCGGTCTATGCGATACCGACGACTTCCGGAACTGGCAGTGAGGCCACAATGGGAGCGGTCATCAAGGATCCGATTGCCAAGATGAAGCACATCATTGTTGCCGAGAGCCTCTTGCCTCAGGCGGTTGCATTGGATCCCGATCTGCTGACTGGGCTACCCGCTGCCGTTACCGCTGCTACAGGAATCGATGCGTTGACTCACGGTATTGAGGCGTATATCTGCGTGTGGGATCGCGGCACTCGCAAGGAAAATGCCCGCCTTGCGATTCAGGGCGTCTTCCATTGGTTGCTTCAAGCGATAGCGGAACCCGAAAATAGCGAGGCGCGATTGGGTATGTCCTTGGCGGCTTACCATGCCGGAATCGCTATCAATCAGGTAGGTGTGGGTAATGTGCATGCCATCGCCCATCAGCTGGGTGCCCGATACGGCATTCCCCATGGGCAGGCCAATGCGCTGGCCTTACCCCATGTGTTGAAAGCGTGCATCGCAGAGGCCGAGACCGCACTGGCGGAGTTGGCGGTTGTCACCGGCGTGTCGGATGCCTCGTCGCCCGCGGCTAGGGCTCAGGCATTTGTCGATGCCGTGACCGATCTGATTGCTAAAGTGGGTATTCAAGAAACCGACGCCCGCATTCAGCCCGCCGACTGGACTGTATTGGCCCATGCCGCCATGGATGAGAGTGATGGATACTTCTCACCACGATTGCTGACGAAGCCAGAAATGATGGATATTCTTGAGCGGATCAGCGCCGGCTGATATCCGCAATCCAGTCACGCGCGATAGACATCACGCGCTGATGCGCTTCGGTGGGTCCCTCTGAGCAGGGGAAGCCATGTGCTTCGTGATCAAAGTGTTCATGGTGTACCCGGACCCCGGCAGCTTTTAAGCGTTGTGCGAGTCGTTTCCCATCGTCGCGGAGTGGGTCTTTTTCAGCGGTGATCAGGAGTGATCTCGGAAAGCCCTTCAGCGATGTGCGTTTATCCGGGAACATAATCTCAATTGCTGGGTCTGCCGGGGCCAAGCCGTTGAGATAAGTGTCGGTGAACCAGCGCAAAATGGGTGTTGTCAGCGGGCCGCTTTTGGCGTGTTCTACGTAAGAGCGAAGCTCTGCGTGATAGTGCTGGGTCGCCGGGTAGATCATAAGACAGCCGCGCAGTCGAGGTTCGTCGGGCATGCGAGCGGCGGTAGCAAAGGTCAGATTGCCGCCGGCACTGTCGCCCGCCAGGACGACTTCGCCATTATTGGGTGGTAGTGCGTTGAGGTGATCAATAATCCACTGCGCCGCCGCCATTGCATCGTCGTGGGCAGCCGGAAACGGGTGCTCTGGCGCCAGCCGATACTCAATGGCCATCACAGTGGATTGGGTGGCGTGAGCCAGGGTCATGCAAAAGGGGTGGTGGGTATCCAGGTCACCGATGGTCCAGCCCCCACCATGAAAATAAATAATGAGTGGACGGCTAGGAAGGCCGTGATACATCCTCGCACTGAAGGTGAGATCGCCCAGCGGCAATTGAATCGAGCCGACTTGCACGTCTGGGAGAGGGTGTGTCTCCCAAGCTTGCCGATTCATTCGACGGTAGTACCAACGGAAAGCGAGGGTTATGAACTTGTTGAACAGTGCTTTCACAAACTTTATTCAGCGTCTATGTAGCGCGCCGCTGGATCCGATTGATAAGTGTAGCGGCCATCGTTATCTAGGTGCCGCTGAATATTCCCTCGATGCCAAAGGTAGTTCAGATGCGCGACGGTCTCGCCTGTTGCCATCTGGATTTCATTGTCCCCGATAGCGCGACCAAAAAGACACTCAAAACACTCTGGCAAAAGCTTGGGCGTCATCAGTAGCTCATAGAGCTTGGCCAGTGCGAGCCGGTGACTATCAATAATTTGGTTCAGCCGCACCCTGACACCGGTATAGGGCGATTGGTGAGCGGGCAGCACCAATAAATCTTCGGGCAGCATATCCAGTAGCCGAGTGTTAGAGGCCAACCACGATTCCAAGGGGTTGCCATCGGGCTCTGTGGGAAATACCGATACGTTAGGGGTAATGCGGGGCAGGATCTGGTCTCCTGCAATCACCAATTGCAGCGCTGGGCAGTACAAGCAGGCGTGTTCTGGTGAATGCCCCTGACCGACAACAATCTGCCAGTACCGGCCGCCTATCGACAGGGTTTGTCGGTCACTTAATCGCTGGTAGTCATGAGGCAAGGGCGTCGCGAATTGACCAAAGCTGCCAAAGCGCTCGCGATAGTTATCCAGCTGCTCAGCGGAAAAACCGGCGCGGTGATAAAAAGAAATGGCGGGCGGTGGAGCCTGCTCGCCGGTGTAACTCATAATCAGGCTGGCTGTCAGAAACTCGACTTGGGTCATGTAGAGGTCACACCCAAAGCGCTCACACAGCCAGCCAGCCAAGCCAATATGGTCGGGGTGCATGTGAGTACAGATCACGCGCTTGACTGGCTTAGCCGCCATAAAGCCAATGAACAAACTTTCCCAGCGTTCCTTGGCCGAATCCAGATTCAGGCAGGTATCTACGATGGTCCAGCCGTCGCCATCTTCAAGCAGCCACAAATTAATGTGATTCAACGGGCCAGGCATCTCAAAACGCAGCCACCACACTCCGGGTGCGACCTCAAACGGTGTTTCTCCGGGGTGGTCCAGCCTTCCCCAAGGGTAGGTCAGGCCTCGATACGCTTCATTGACAAGTTCCAGAGTCATACAACCTCACTACGTGATAGCAGAAGTGTGCGCGCCACGGAGCGTGCTGTCTACCGACTGCCTCACCGCGCCATTGGCGTCTCTCCCTTTGGGGTTACTGACAGCTCCATCTCCCAATGTGATACTGAGCGCATTCGCTGATGCGGCAGAAGGTAATCCGTCAGGGGACGGCGTCGCACAGCATCACAGGAGAATGCATGATGACCGCGACGCTCGATACGCAAGCACTCAAAAAGTTGGATCAGGCCCACCACCTTCACCCTTTTACCGATTTTGAGGACTACGCCCAGCATGGTGGGCGAATTGTCAGCCGCGCCGAGCACGTTTATATCTACGATTCAGACGGTAATAAAATTCAGGACGGAATGTCCGGGCTGTGGTGCTGCAATCTCGGTTATAGCCAGGAGCGCATCAAGCATGCGGTGGCGGAGCAGCTGGCCCAGCTCCCTTTCTACAATAATTTCTTCAGGTGCTCGAACCAGCCAGCGGCGGAGCTGGCGGCAAGGCTCTGTCAGGTCACACCAGAGCGCTTCCAGCACGTTTTCTTTACCAATTCGGGGTCTGAGGCTAACGACACCCAAATTAAGTTGGTTCATCGTTACTTCGACCTGCTGGGTAAGCCCGACAAGAAACTGATCATCAGTCGCCACAATGCCTACCACGGAAGCACTATTGCGGCCTCGTCGCTTGGCGGCATGTCTGCTATGCATAAGCAAACGATGGGTCTCGATTATGTTCATCACATCCAGCAGCCGCATTGGTTTGAAGAGGGCGGCGATCTTGATCCCGACGCATTCGGTATCGCCGCCGCGCGTGAACTCGAGAAAAAAATCGATGAGCTGGGTGAAGATCGCGTCGCCGCCTTTATCGCCGAGCCAGTGCAGGGTGCGGGGGGGGTTATCGTGCCTCCGGACTCCTATTGGCCAGAGGTCAAGCGCATCCTTGATGAGCGCGACATTTTGCTGATCTCGGATGAGGTCATCTGTGGCTTTGGCCGCACGGGCAAATGGTTTGGTTTCGAGACCTACGGTACCGAGCCGGATCTGGTGACCTTTGCTAAAGCAGTCACCAACGGCTATATGCCACTGGGTGGCAGCCTGATCAGCCAAAAGATTTCCGATGTACTGCTGTCAGGGGGTGGTGAGTTTGCCCATGGCCTGACTTATTCGGGGCACCCTGCTTCGTGTGCTGCGGGTTTGGCGACCCTCGATATACTCGAAGAAACCCGGATCATTGAGCAGGGGGTTGTGGACCTTGCACCGTATTTCGCGAGCCGGCTCCACGAGCTAACCGATCATCCCATCGTGGGGCAGGTGCGTGTACAGGGGCTCTTCGCTGCCGTTGAGTTGGTAAGGGATAAGTCCTCTCGTGAGCGACTGGCGCCTGACTCGGCCGCCGCGGTGCACTGCCGCGATACGGCGATTACTCAAGGGCTCATGGTGCGCCAGACCGGAGATGCGATGATCATGGCGCCTCCTTTTGTCACTGAACGAGCAGAAATCGATTTCCTTGTTGATCAGCTGGCGATCGCCCTTGATCGAACGGGCCAACATTATGGCGTCATGCCGAGCCCAGTCTGATCTGGGGCTCCCCAGCCCTCGTATCTAGTCGCTATGCGGCTGGTCGATCGATTTTGGTTTAACGCGGTGTGGTTTCAGGCCACCTGGTTTTGTTGTGTGCTGGGTAGAGAGCCATGGGTACCCGTGGGTCTTTTATCTCTGGCGGTCCATTTTTTTCTGGTAGC
>JADHNP010000111.1 GCA_016779445.1 Luminiphilus sp.
GGGCCCGCCAGGCAGAGAGATAATGTCTCCCGACAAGTTCATCTGGAAAACATTTTGCGTCATTTTCGCGTCTTCGTATCCCTGCGTCGTGACGTAGCTGATCGCAGCTGGATCGGTGACAATACCCAATACGTTCAGTGGAACACAGTCGGGGTTCCCGCTAGAACAAACAATCTCCCCGGCGTCATTGACCACAACATCAAGTGCTTCACGGTAATTAGTTTCGATCAGCTGTGTATTATTGGTCCTGCTCTCACTGACCCCGCGGTTGTAGGAAATATCCCATTTGAAGTCCCGATCCATCAGTTCGAACTGGCCCTCAAATCCGCCAATCAAGCGCACGGTGTCGGTCTCGCCCTCAGTGATGCCGCTTTGTGCAAGGTCGTCCATCGCCTTTTGTAGCCAAATCGACTCCCCCGCACCCGCCGCGACCAACAAAGCTCTGTCGGCCGGATCGATGTAAGGGTTGCTCAGAGGGATTTCCAGTGACGTAGAGTCACCGCCGAATAACGCTGATTGGTAAAACGGCTGCGCATTTGGATCGGCAGACTTGCCGCGGTATATGTTGGCTTCCCAAAAGGCAGAGATGTTGTCGGTAATATCATAATGACCGAATATATTTATGAGATGACGTTCGATCGGTGCACGAATGGCGCCATAATCCTGCAGCAGCAAGCCTTCGCCGCCCTCAAACGTAATGGCGTTGCCGGTTGCGGCCCCGAGGTTAAAGTCTCTAAGACGCCCGCTGTCGTCAAATGTCAGCGGTTTACCGGTATCTGGGTTGTTCAGATAACCGATCCCAAACGCGAACAGCACAGGGCCGGGGCCTGAGCCGGGAACACCCGCCCGGGTAACGATGGGAATAGATCGGCCGGGTGCATAATACTTTGCGGTTCCCGTCGAGGGGTCATTAGGGTCGTAGTTCGGATTGTCGAAATCGTAATAGTAGTCCCGCGTGTACTTCCGGTCGTTGTAAACCACTGTATCAGTCTTGTTGTACTCATACCCGATAGCCATGTTGCCGCGGCCATCACCAAAATTGAAACCCGCCGTGACCCCTATCCGGTGCTCCCAAGCATCACCACCATCGGCGGCTGCACCAGAGCCAATATCTACCTCGAAGCCCTCAAAATCGCGCTTCATCTGCACGTTGACGACACCGGCGATGGCATCTGAACCATAAATTGGCGCACCACCGATAGACACGACCTCGACACGCTCAACCAATGAGGTGGGGATAGTGTTCAGGTCCACCTGCGAACCACCCGTCGCACCAAACGCCGTTGGTGCGTTGCCGGAGACTGTCCTGCGGCCGTTAATCAAGGTCAGCGTTCGCTGTGACCCCAAGTTGTAGAGGTTGGCAAAAGTCTGGCCTACGTTTCGGCTAGCATTGCCGTCTGCGTCAGCCAGGCTCGTGCCCGAAAGCGCCATCTGGGGCAACGCCAGAATCGCCTCGGCCGTGTTGTTGAAGCCATTGTTCAAAATGAAATCTGAATCAAAGCTTGTGGAGGGCTGCGTGGTGTCGAAACTGCTACGCTCCAGGCGGGTACCCGTGACAATCACGGTTTCAAGGACTTCTTCTTCTTCGGCTGAGCCGTCATCTGTCTCATCTTGAGCAAAACTGATGCCTGCAACAGACAAAGAGGCCGCAAGAACCCCCACGCTTAGCAAACGGCGATTAAAAATCTCTGCTTTCATTGTTGACTCCAATGGTAAGTGGTGAGAGCTCCGCTCTAACGGCAGAGTCTCTGCGCTCTAGGTTGTTTCACCAAATTGAGAAATTCGGCGGATACATAACTGCTAAAAAAACTTATCAACACCAAGTGTAGCGCGTCTCCTATAAAAAGGCACCACGGTGGGGTAGTGGTATTTTTCCGCATTTCCCGGTGGCCAGTGGCTGTTGGGTGCAGCGTTAGGGCGCACGTTAGGCGACCTCGTGTTAGTTCGGGCTGTCCGTTCGCTCTAGCCGTCTGACCTTGTCTCCCGCCGCCAACAGTGCAAGGTTGGCCGCGTTATGAGCGAAGATGCCGCAGCAAACGACGCCGGGTATTAACTCTATCCGCTTTTCAAGGGTCTCCGGGCAATCTACTGACAATCCGTGAACATCGAGTATCCAATTACCGTTGTCCGTCGTGATTCCCTCTCGCCACACAGGCTGCGCATTTAAATCGGCTAGTGCCCGCGCCACCAGGCTGCGGGCCATGGGAATCACCTCTACTGGAACGGGATAGGCGCCGAGCGTGCGCACCAGCTTGGTTTCATCAGCGATACAAACAAACCGCTCTGAGGCCGCAGCCACTATTTTTTCTCTGGTCAAGGCCGCACCCCCACCCTTGATCATCTCGAGGTTATCGTTTATCTCGTCAGCGCCATCTACGTAAACATCCAGTGACTCCACATGATTTAAGTCAACAACAGGTATCCCAAGCTCTTTTAGCAACGCTTCTGAGCGAGCCGAACTGGCTACCGTCACCTCAATCCTGCTTTTCAGCCTCGCCAAGCCCCGGATAAAACACTCGGCGGTACTGCCAGTGCCTATACCGAGCTTAAGACGGTCGGGGTAAAGGCGCTCGACATAATCCACAGCCGCCGCGCCCACCTGCTCTTTTTGCTTATGCAAATCCACCGCGCTTCTCCCGCTTATTGGTGTTAAGGCAAGGGTGCCAACGATGCCCAGCCGCTGAGTATGCCACGCCTTTCTGTCGGCAATCAGCTTCGGGTACACTGCAGCCCTCATCCCCCGGCATGAGGTCACCGTCGCAAGGGAAAAGCGCCGAAACATAGCTCCAAGCCATTCATCAAATTATTTTGATAAATTGCCCGTCACTGTTATTCTCCGCGCCCATGAAAAATGCTGCCCCCCTTATCGAATTCCCGATTCCAGCGGAAAACGTCTCCCTGGCTGGCCTGCTAAGCGCGACCGGGGATGCTTTCCGCCTACAAGTCATTCGGGCCTTGGCGCAGGACTCTTTCAGCGTGTCGGAACTCTGCGCCATTTTCGGCATGCGGCAAAGCGCCCTCAGCCATCATTTGAAAGTGTTAATCGATGCCGGACTGTTGAGCCGAAAAAAAGAGATGACGACGACTTTCTATCGACGCGCACTGCCCAAAGGGTCACTGGCCACTTTGCATCAGGAAATATTACTCCGGGTAGACGAGGAAACACTCTCCTCGGCTGAGCAGGCGGGGGTAGCGCGTATACAGCAGCAACGAGAGTGTAATTCTCTCGCATTTTTTAAAGGGAACCTGAGCCGCTTCCGCCAACAGCAAGAGTTGATCGCGCCCTGGCAAGACTACAGCGAGGTCACGCTTCAGCTGCTCGACAGAAACCGAGACCGGCGACTCAACCGGATTGTCGAGATAGGCGTGGGAGAGGGCTGGTTGTTGCCCGCTTTGCATGAACGTGCAGCGTCGGTAGTGGCGCTTGATTTATCGGAAGCCATGCTGGCTCAAGCGCAGGCGTTTGCAGGACATCTGCCCCATGTGGAGTTTGTTCAGGGCAGCACCTCGCAGATCATTGAAAACAGCAATAAAGCAGGGGCCGTGATTGCCAACATGGTACTTCACCACACGCCTGATCCACGACAAATGCTGGTTGAAGCCTCGCAACTGCTTGCAGCGAATGGGCATCTCATTGTGAGCGAGTTGTGTGCCCACGATCAGGCTTGGGCCAGAGAACACTGTGGAGACCTGTGGCTGGGGTTTGCCCCAGAGCAGTTACAAGCCTGGGCCGAAGAGGCCGGTCTCCATGCCAGCGCAAGCGTGTTCATCGCGCAACGTAACGGCTTTCAGATACAAATCCATCAATTCGAAAAGACCACGACATCCGCTTCAGAGGAAAGCATATGAGCGACTATTCCCTTTTTACTTCCGAATCTGTCTCCGAAGGACACCCCGATAAAATGTCGGATCAAATCTCGGATGCCATTCTCGATACCTATCTTGCTAAGGACCCAGATGCGCGCGTCGCAGTGGAGACGCTGGTGAAAACCGGCATGGTCGTTGTCGCCGGAGAAGTGACGACGGCCTCAGATGTCACGCCTGGCGAACTGGAGCAGGCAATACGCCAAACCGTCGTCGAAATAGGGTTCGACTCGTCGTCAGTCTGCTTCGACGGCAATACATGCGCAGTCATCAATGCCATTGGTCAGCAATCGGCTGACATTGCACTGGGCACCCACGAAGCCGATGAAGCCTCCCAGGGGGCAGGCGACCAGGGACTCATGTTCGGGTACGCCTCGGACGAAACCGACGTCTTAATGCCCGCGCCGATTTATTACTCCCACCGCCTCGTCGAAAAGCAAGCGGAGCTCAGAAAATCGGGAGCACTCCCTTGGTTGCGCCCTGATGCAAAGAGTCAGATAACACTGCGTTACAGCGCTGACGGCAAGCCAGAGCGTATTGAAGCGGTCGTACTATCAACTCAACACGCACCCGACATATCGCAAGCTGAGCTTCGCGCCGCCGTGCGCAAGGACATTATTGAGGCCACCTTGCCGGCTGAGTGGCTTCACGCTGACACACTGTTTCACATTAACCCAACGGGAAATTTCGTGATCGGCGGACCCCAAGGCGATTGCGGCTTAACCGGGCGCAAAATTATTGTCGACACCTATGGGGGCATGGCGCGACATGGCGGAGGGGCTTTCTCAGGCAAGGATCCGTCCAAAGTCGATCGCTCTGCGGCGTATGCTGGACGTTACGTAGCAAAAAATATCGTCGCTGGTGGGCTGGCACGACGCTGTGAGGTTCAGATTTCCTATGCCATCGGCGTTGCCGAACCGACCTCCATTTCCGTCAATACTTTCGGCACAGGAGCGCTTGCTGACGATGCCATTGCAACGCTGATCCGAGAACACTTTGATCTGCGGCCAAAAGGGCTTATCAATATGTTAGATCTGAAACGGCCCATTTATCGTAACACCGCGGCTTATGGGCATTTTGGCCGCATTGGCGACAGCTTTACCTGGGAACGCACGGACAAAGCAGACGCGCTCCACTCAGCCGCCGGCCTTTAAATCACCGAATCAATCATCCAAGACAAGAGAGCACATTATGAATACTGCTGTTGAGCAAACCGTATTCGCAGATTACAAAGTTGCGGATATTCACCTCGCTGACTGGGGCAGACGCGAATTAGAGATCGCGGAAAGCGAAATGCCAGCGCTGATGGCGTTGCGAGAGCAATACCAAAATACACAACCGCTGGCAGGCGCCAAAATTCTTGGCTGCATTCACATGACCATTCAAACCGGCGTGCTGATCGAGACACTTGTTGAGTTGGGCGCTGAAGTCCGCTGGTCTTCCTGCAATATATTCTCAACGCAGGATCATGCCGCCGCCGCGATCGCCGCAGCGGGTGTGCCGGTTTTTGCTTGGAAAGGTGAAACCGAAGAGGAGTACGAGTGGTGTATCGAGCAAACCATCCTCGCAGACGGCAAGCCTTGGGACGCCAACATGATTCTGGATGATGGTGGAGATCTGACCGCAATGCTCCATGAGCAGTATCCGGAAATGCTTGACCGCATTCATGGCATCACCGAGGAAACCACTACCGGTGTGCACCGGCTTTACGACATGCTGGCCAGTGGAGAGCTCAAGGTCCCCGCCATCAATGTTAACGATGCGGTAACGAAGTCAAAAAATGACAACAAATACGGATGCCGCCACAGCCTCAATGACGCCATTAAAAGAGGCCTAGATCATTTGCTTGCTGGCAAGCGCGCACTAGTCATCGGCTATGGTGATGTGGGCAAGGGCTCGGCGCAGTCCTTGCGCCAAGAAGGCATGATCGTGAGAGTCACAGAGTGTGACCCAATTTGTGCCATGCAAGCCTGCATGGATGGTTATGAGGTGGTATCTCCATTTATTAACGGCCAAGACGATGGTACCGATAGCTGCATTGATACTGCACTCCTTTCTACCACCGACTTGCTGGTTACCGCCACAGGCAACTTCAACGTATGCACGGCACCCATGTTACGGGCGCTCAAGTCAAGTGCCGTGGTCTGTAACATTGGACACTTCGATAACGAAATTGATACCGCTTACATGCGCGAGCAGTGGCAGTGGGAAGAAATCAAACCCCAGGTCCACAAAGTGGTTCGCGATGCAGCAAGCAATGACCATCTTCTGCTGCTCTCGGAAGGCCGTCTGGTCAACCTCGGTAACGCGACAGGACACCCCTCGCGCATTATGGATGGATCTTTCGCTAATCAGGTACTGGCCCAGATACACCTTTATGAGAAGCGCTTCGCTGATCTCAGCGGCGAAGAGCGCGCAGCTGCCATCACGGTCGAAGTGCTACCAAAGCAGCTCGATGAGCAGGTTGCTACGTATATGGTGGAGGGCTTCGGCGGTGTCATGACCAAGCTCACTCCGAAGCAGGCAGACTATATCGGCGTTGGCGTCGAAGGCCCCTTTAAAAACGACGCTTACAAGTACTGATCTACACCTTGGCACGCAGTGGATCTTCATCGAGCCACTGTGGTGCCAGCCTCCCAGGTGAGACCGTACACTGCGCTCGGAGAGAGGCCTCACTATGCGCGTCCCAAGACTGTTTGTTGACCAACGTCTCGTCCCCCGTAGCGAAGTCGAGATTGACAGGGCTGGCGCGCAGTATGTGAGTCGTGTCCTGCGCGCGCGTGTGGGGCATCACATTGTGCTGTTTGACGGCAGTGGACACGAATTCCCTGCGCAAATCGCTGGAGTTGGCAAACATTCAATAAAAGCGCTGTTGGGTGAGGCCACCTATCCCGCGAC
>JADHNP010000112.1 GCA_016779445.1 Luminiphilus sp.
TACGCATGCAGGCCGCAACGCTGAATGCCATTGTGGGCGGTGATACACCCAAAGGGGACGTGTTGGCGGTGGCGCGTGTTGCTGGGATTCAGGCGGCCAAGAAGTGCTCGGAGCTGATACCGCTCTGTCACCCGCTGCCCTTGTCCTCAGTCAAGATCGATTTGGTGCCCGATGAGGGTCTCCCCGGTGTGCGCATTGAGGCGACCTGCAAAGTCACAGGCCAAACAGGTGTGGAGATGGAGGCGCTGACCGCCGCTTCCATTACCGCATTGACGTTGTATGACATGTGCAAGGCGATGGATCGCGGTATGACAATCGAAAACACGCAGTTGGCCCATAAGTCAGGTGGGGTGAGTGGTGAGTGGCGGCGTGAAGATCACGATTAAATTGTTTTCTGCATTGCGTGAGGCGTTGGGGGAAAGCGAGTTTCAGCTGGACCTCTCTGACACCTCCGAGGCCTCTGCTCCGGTCGATGTGGCGTCGATCAAAAAACAGTTGTCACAGCGCGGTGCGGAATGGAAAGAGGCCCTGAATCAGCCGAACCTGGTGCATGCGCTCAACCACAAGGTGGTGTTCACTGACGCGGTGGTAACCGAGGGGGATGAGCTCGCCTTCTTCCCGCCGATGACCGGGGGTTAGCGTGTCGGTTGCACTGCAAAGCGAGGCGATTGACGTTGCGGCTGAGTATGCCCAACTCGTTGGGGACAGCCCTGGCGCCGCAGTTGCGACCTTTACAGGATACGTGCGTGATCATTCCGACCAGCACGCAGTGACCAAGTTGGAGCTGGAGCACTACCCTGAAATGGCGCGCAAAGTACTGGAAGATCTGGGCCATTCGGCCGCCGAGCGTTTTGGGCTCCGTAGCTGGCGGATTGTGCATCGATTCGGCCAGCTAGCGGTGCTTGATACGATCGTGTGGGTTGGTGCGGTCGCGGATCATCGGGGTGAGGCGATCAGTGCTTGCGAACTCATGATGGATACCCTGAAAACCGACGCACCCTTCTGGAAGCGTGAGCAGGGACCCGCAGGAGAGCAATGGGTAGCGAGTCGTGATAGCGATACCGAGCGCCGGGCGCGCTGGCAGTCGGGGGAGGCCCAGTGAAGTTTTGTAACCTGTGCGGTGGCCCGGTTGCCCTGCAGATCCCTGAGGGCGATGAGCGCGAGCGGCATGTCTGCCAAAACTGTGGGCACATTCATTACATCAACCCCAAGGTGATCGTCGGCTGTCTGCCCACGGTAGGCGACCGCATCCTGATGTGTAAGCGTGCCATCGAACCGCGCTACGGCAAGTGGACGTTGCCCGCCGGCTTTATGGAAAACGGCGAAACCTCGGCCGGAGGCGCAGCGCGTGAGACCTGGGAGGAGGCGGCGGCCAAGGCCATCGATCTTGAGCTCTATCGCATCTTTGACGTGCCTCATATCAGTCAGGTGTACCTCTTTTATCGCTGCGGCATTGAGAATGATGAGTTTGGTGTCGGTCCGGAATCCCTTGAGAGTGCGCTCTTTACCGAGCAAGAGATACCCTGGGATGAGCTGGCGTTTCCCACAGTCAGGGAGCTCCTCAGAGAGTTTCTTGAAGATCGAAAAACAGGGCAGTATCCGGTCCGCAACACGGTGATCGAGTATCCCCGGCGATAGCGACTTAGCTGTGTTGGCGGTTGGCTGATCCCTGCGCAACGAGCTGACGTAACAGAACCACTCACAGTGACTTTATTCGGAGGCCGACATGGCATTTCCCCAGGTGGGCAATCTGGCGCCCAAGTTTTCGCTCTCAGATCATGAGGGCAACACAGTCTCCCTCGCTGACTTTAAGGGCAAGTCTGCGGTGGTGGTGTATTTCTACCCAAAGGCGATGACGCCCGGCTGCACAGTCCAGGCGCAAGGGCTCAGAGACTCGGCCAAGGCGCTCAAGGGCCTGAACACGGTGGTGTTGGGGATCAGTCCGGATCCGGTCAATAAGCTCGCCAAGTTTGTGGAGCGCGACGAGCTCAATTTCCAGCTACTTAGCGACGAAGACCATGCAACCGCTGATAAATACGGCGCCTGGGGCCCCAAGAAGTTCATGGGCCGTGAGTTTGACGGTATTCTGCGCACGACCTTTATCGTGGGTAAAGACGGCAAGCTAAAAGCGGTCATGGATAAGTTCAAAACAAGGGATCACCATGCCGAGCTACTGGACGCGCTGAAAGCATTGGATTTGGGCTAGTGAACCCAGCTCCGGCACTTTCGGCTTTTCTCGTGGGCCCGATGCTTGAGGCCAGGCCCTTGGGCCTCCAGCGTGGCGGGCCTAAGCGGCAAGCATTGAGCGAGAGCTTCCCAAGCTCGGCGTGGGTTCGTTTCCCATTATCCGCTCCCGATCACAGAGCGTCTCAGCCGCTAACTTTGCTGGCCTACCCACAATTTGGTACGTCTGGCCGCTCACCTCATTGCAGTGATTCTCTGGCAATGCGGCTCGTCAGAGGTTAGCTAAGCGGTACTGCTGCACATAGCCTTCACCGTCATAGCCTCGTCAATAAGACAAGTGCGTTCTGGTGGTAGCCCTCGTGAATAGTGCACTTACAAGTTCCCCTAAACAGCCGCATGCTCATCGAAATTCGCGGCAGAGTCGGATCGATCAACTTGCTCACTGGATTCTCAGAACTAGTGCAGTAGTCAGGCGACGACGATAGCGAGCTGGGCAGCGTAGGTTTAGGAGATGGAAATAAACCGTCAGGAAACCCTCCGGTTAGCCATAGCCGCACAGGAGTCTGGGAAACTTCAGGAAGCAGAGCATCTTTACGATCTCATGCTGACGGCGAATCCCAACGATGTCGAAGTCAAAATTAGGCGTCACTCATTATTATCTTATTCTCACAAAACAGCCGGTGATGCTGCCCCGTCAAATGAAGTTCTAGAGCAACTTTACCATCAATATAACGCCGGCTCGCTTAAACGTGCCCAGCGAATGGCTAGGTCGTTGTGCAAAAACTTCCCGAATCATCCAATTGCATGGAAGGTCCTGAGCGCCATCCTGCTCAGGCGTGGCGATAGCTTACAAGCGGCCGAGGTCTCCCGGAAAGCTGTCGATCTGGCGCCAAAAGATTTTGAGGCTTTGCACAATCTGGGGGCTGCTCTGGCGGCGTTGGGCCACCTAGATGAAGCAGAGGCCTGTTATAGAGCAGTGATGGAGTTGCAGCCTTCTTTTTCGCCCACATACAACAACTTGGGGATCATCCTTAAAGCCTCAGGTCGGTTTAACGAAGCTAAGGAAATATACAGACAGGCGGTAGCCCTCGACCCCACCTGCGCTGCAGCACGCAGTAACCTAGGGAACACTCTGGCAGCGCTGGGTGATGTTTCAGGGGCTAGGGCCTCACTGGAGCACGCTCTAAAAATTAAGCCAGATTTGGCAGAGGTCCATCGATATCTGGCATCAGTTAAGAAGTTTCACGAGAAGGATAAGCAATATGTGGCCATGTATGAGCAGTATCAGAGTCTAGAAACTTCTCCAGACCAACGCTGTCATCTCAGTTTCGGATTAGCAAAGGCCAGCGAGGATTTGGGACTTCTTGAGGAGGCCTTCTCTTATTACAGCGAAGGTAACTCTCTCCGCAAAGAGCACCTCCAATATGACAGTTCTCAAGACCGGGATTTATTTGCAAGCCTAAAGGCGTCCCACTTGGGGTTCTCCAAAGTGTTGCATAGCGTCGCCGATGAGAGTTTCTCGATAATGCCAATCTTCATTGTGGGAATGCCTCGCTCAGGCTCTTCGCTAGCGGAACACATTATTTCATCACACTCTCAGGTCAGGGGCGGCGGAGAACTGACTCATGTCGAAAAGCTTGGGAAGCCCCTTGCTACCGGTGAAGTGGAGGTGACACCCGACAGCATCATGGAATTTAGAAGAAAATATCTCGAAGAGATAGCAAAAATAGCTGAGGGTAAAACTGTCATCATCGACAAAGGGTCCCAAAACTATTTGTATTTGGGCCTCCTCCACACTGCGTTCCCAGAGGCAAGGTTTGTGCACGTCAAAAGAAATGCTTCAGCAGTCTGTTGGGCCAATTTCAAGCAGTATTTCCCTGCGAATGGCTTTGGTTACTGTTACGCTCTTGATGACGTAGTTGCTTATCACGGCCTTTATGAAGATCTTATGTCTTATTGGAATGAGCTTTTTCCGAACGCCGTTTACGAGCTGGACTACGAGGCGATCACTGTCGATCAAGAGGCCGAAACCAAAAAGTTGATTCGTCATCTTGGACTGCAGTGGGAGGAGAGTTGCCTGAGGCCGGAAGATAACGACAGACCAGTCGCCACAGCGTCAAATTTGCAAATACGCGGCCCCGTTTATGCAGGTAGTTCCGCTAATTGGAGGAGCTTCGCACCTTATATCGGTGACGCGTTCGCTTCACTTTAAATTTTCTTTGCCTCTTCCCTAGAAGGCTTTGGTAACAGGCGTTCCACCGCTTATCACAGAGCGCCATTCGTTGATTGGTTTGCCGCGTTTTTTAGGCGTACACTGGATCATCCCTGCCATAAGAAACAAAAAGGGGTGTTCAATGAAAGCGTTCGCTATTCAGCGCGGGTGGCACACACTCGCGACAATGACTCAAACAATTTTCGCCGTTACCACGCTGATGCTGATGTCTTCTATCAGCTGGGCCGATGAGGAAGCGGTACTCGAGAAATGTGACGGGCCAAAAGGCACCATTGCCGTAGCCGAGCCGCAAAGCCATGTGATTATGGCGCTGTCACGATACAACCTGCCACCGCCCACTAGTCTGCTCCGACAGTACATCCAGAACTCCAACTGCTTTCAGGTAGTGGAGCGCGGCCGCGCCATGCGTAATATTCAGCAGGAGCGCAACCTGTCGGAGTCCGGCATGTTGCAGCAGGATTCCAACATGGGTGGTGGCCAGATGGTGACAGCAGATTTTGTCATGACGCCTGATGTCATCTTTAAAGATGGCAATGCCGGCGGTGCCGGTGTCGGCGCGGCAGTGGGATCACTGTTTGGCGGTATTGGCTCTCTGGTTGGCGCGGTCGCCGGTGGCGTGAAGTTTCAAGAGGCGCAGACAACCCTGACGATGGCCGATACGCGCTCGACGATTCAGGTTGCGGCAGCCAGCGGCACCTATAAAAAAGCCGACTGGGCCTTTGGCGGGGTGCTGGGTGCCATCGGCGGGGGTGCCTATACGAGCACTGACGAGGGCAAGATTGTTGCGGCGGCGCTGCTGGATAACTACAACAACATCGTCCGCGATGTTCGCAGTAACCCCTCTCTGCTTGAGTCGACCTCCGCGGTGGCACAACAAAACGCGGCCGCTTCCCTGCAAGCCGTGAATCATCGACCGGGCGCAGTGCTCCGGGCTAAGCTCGATAATGTCAAAATCCTAGAAGGGCCCGATCGCGGTGCAGATGTAGTCAGCAAGCTCAAGAAAGGTGAAGAGGTGGTTTTTATGGGGGATGCTGAGGACGGCTACCTTTACGTGCAGGGTTCAGAGGCAGAAGGCTGGGTACAGGAGTTCATGCTGGACGACTGAATGATCTCGCGGGTGTAGTTCAATGGTAGAACGAGAGCTTCCCAAGCTTTAAACGTGGGTTCGATTCCCATCACCCGCTCCAAGACCACGTTGCAGCCTCTTCAAGGAGGTATCGATGCGAGCGCGACTAAATACTCTTATGGCATGGACGGGCTTCCTCTGTCTGCTGTTTGGCGTAATACCTTTGGTAGCCATGGCGATCGGTTACCAGTTGGAGGCCATGCAGGACAAGCCGACACTCCAAACGCTCTCTTGCAAGGAAATAGAGGCAACAGATTCGGAATATCAGTCGTTGTATCGCGCGTACGAGGCGGTAGAAAAAGACGGGGCGTCTGCCGGTTCGGGATCAATGGAGAAGTACAATCCGCAGATGTGCCGTGTGGCGGGATCGGGCACAGCCACCCAATGGCAGCGCGGGTCAGATCATGGCTTTATTTATGCCAATCTCTCAGAGGAGCAGGCCTACGAGAGGCTTGGCTATCGCACTTTTTTCCATGCACTATCCAGAGAGCGCTGGGTCTTTACTGCCTGGATTGCGGCATTTTGGCTACCTGTAACCTTATTACTGTTTCTCACGAGTGGCCGCTTCAGGATGCTGCCTTGGCAGACATGACGCGTCCATTCATCGTCAGGTGGGCGTGGCCACACGCACGCTAAGGCCATTCGGCTCGCACATATCGGGATCATCGGCGTGCTGAGATTGTCACTTTTTGAGACGTCGATATTGGGTGCGAAATGGTAGGTTATGCGGAGTCGGAGTCGGCCGTCGCGCGGGTGAGCGACGGATCCGAATGTCATGAAGTTTAGAAGCGATTAGCCGCATTGGCGGGGAGAAAAAATGAACAAGTTCAATCTGTTTTTATCTGCAGTGGTGGTAGGGGCGATGTCGGTTTCCAGCTGGGTCTCCGCAGATTCAGGTGCGGCTGACGAGCTGATGGCGGCACTCAAGGCGTGTAAGGCGGACTCGGCAGCAATGAAGTCTGCGCAGGCTATGATCAAAAAGCATGGTGGCAAGCCTTCTGACGATCAGGTCGATGACTGGGTTGATGAGCAGGACGACAAGCTCTTTAACTGCCTCGACAAAAAGCTCTGATTAGAGGCTTGT
>JADHNP010000113.1 GCA_016779445.1 Luminiphilus sp.
CGCTCATAGCGTTCGCTCAACAGGCCGACATTACGTTAATTTTCACGTTCGATCTGGCGCGTGATGAGACAACGAATCGGTTGGTTGGTTTGTACGATCCAAAAGAGGCAATTCAGTTGCTCCTCGACGGAACGGGTCTTAAACCAATATTGAGCGACGAAGGCCACATAAATGTCGTATCGGTGGAATTACCGGTCGCTAGAGGGGACGAAATGAAAAATGGAACTAAAGTTGGGCTGCTGGCTTTAATCGCGGGAGTCTTTAATGGTGCAGAGGCAGTAAAGGCACAAGAACCTCGGGTTGGTGCGATTGAGGAGGTCATCGTGATCTCCAGCAAGCAAGCGGCGGGCGTGTCGACTCAAGACCTGCCCGCTTCTGTCATGACCTTCAATGAGACGGCTTTAAAACAGGCGTTCACCGTAGATCTTGTCGACATTGGCAAAATGGTGAGCAATGCAGAGCTCAACAATGTTGGCACTTACGCCAGTTACCCCAATTTCTTTATTCGAGGTATGGGCGTGAATGGCTCGACACGCACCAATGATCCTAAGGTCGGCGTCTTCATGGACGGCATTTACGTTGGATACAACGCTGGTGCCCTCGCCAGCACATTCGACGTGGAGGCTGTCGAGGTGTTGCGCGGCCCGCAGGGCACTTTGTTGGGACGTAACGTTACCGGTGGAGCAGTGCTCGTAAAGTCAAAAAGGCCCGGAGATGAATTTGGGTTTACCGTTGAAGCCGGAGTAGGTAATTACAGCAGCACAGAGTTCAATGCCAGTGTTGAAGGCCCTCTTGCGGACAATGTTTTTGCCAAGGTTGCGCTGATCAAACTAGATCGCGATGGCTACTTTGACGATAACAACGGGGGTAGCGTAGATACAAGCATATACCCAGCTGGTATGCCCGATACCGACACGGGCGATAAGGTGGGTATGGATCTCACTATCATCCGCCCCATGATCAGGGTCGAGTTCACTGAAAATTTTGAGGCGACGCTGATAGCAGAGTTTCTGGAGAACAACACTGGAAGCGCAAACTCCCAAAATGTCGCTCACAACTGCGTTCCCATTCCTGGCGTGGATAACCGGGATATTGTTTGTGGAGCAGGCAGTCGATTTATGGCACAGAATACTTGGGGCTTCACGCCGCCGGATGACAAGTACGAGATAAATCACGACTTGATTGGTTATACGGACCTCGAAACAAGCTCTTTCGTGTTGGATTCCACTTGGGATCTAGGTCATGGGGTCGTCACGACCATAGCCGGTTATAGAGAAGTCGAATACAACTCCAGCACGGACTTCGATGGCACACCGTTCACCATTTTCCACTTCAATGACAATAAGGAAGAGCAGGAGCAGACAAGTATTGAGGTGCGTTACTCTTCTACTTTTTCTGATCAATTTAATTTTGTTGTCGGGGTGAATCGTTTTGATCAGGAATACTCGATTGGTGAGAGGAGAAATTTTTTCATCTCACTTAATGCCGCAACTTATTCAGAGACTGAGCACAAAACAACGGGGGTTTTTGGCGAGGCGAATGTCTCAGTCACGGATTCGCTAACACTAACTATGGGCGGTCGTTGGACCAAGGAGGAAAAAAAGATTGATATCGGAATTTTGGGCTCCTGTGAGCTGGACTTTTCCTCCTGCTCTAACAACACGTCCAATGAGAAAGACTGGTCTGACTTCTCGCCAAAATTGGCGGCTACTTATCACTTCAACGACGACACCATGGCATACGCTAGCTGGACGAGGGGGTTTGCAAGTGGTGTATTCAATGCGCGGGCGACGACTCTTGATGCAGTTGGACCCACAGACCCCGAAGAGGTGGACTCCTTTGAAGTGGGCTTAAAAACCAGCTTTTTTGGCGGACGCGGGCAGTTGAACCTTGCCTACTTCATGGCAGATTACACAGATCTGATTCTGTTTGTGAATAACCCTGACCAAAACAGCGGCGCCAGCTTAATCAATTTCAATGCGGGTGAGGCAGAGATCAGCGGCTTCGAGGCTGAAATGCAGCTCCAGTTAACAGACAATCTCAGGCTCAATGGATCCTTCGGTACTGTGGATCCCGAGTTCACTAACATCAAGTATTTCGATGCCAATGCCGATGGGGCTGTGGATGGCAAAGACAATGAGCTTGCGAAAACCTGGGATTTCCAGAAGGTGGCCGAAATGAGCTATGCCCTAGCCGCCGTTTATAACTTTGAAATTGGCAGCGGCGCATCGATGCTGGCGCGCGTGGCCTATTCTTGGCGCGATGATTACATGACTGATCTCTATAACAAGCCATGGTTGCAGCAAGATTCATTTGGCTTATTGGACGCCAGTCTTACGTATGTGTCCTCCAATGAAAAAATCAAGGTATCTGTTTACGGCACTAATCTGTCAGATGAAGAGTACTTCGACTACGCGGCAGATGTGGGCGGACTTGATTCCGCCAGATGGGGTGGCGCACCCAGAACGTATGGTGTGAGGGTCGCTTACACCTACTGAGTCATCGCCATTAGGCGATATCGCGATGACAAGGGAGGGCTGTGGCCTTCCCTTTTTTTTGACCTAGGTGTTCACTCTTTTTGTTGCGTGCAGTGGCTGACGCTCAGGGTTAGTTAAAGGAGAGATTTGTGACGAATGAACAGCGCGCTGGTAACGGCGCGGCCTGGTGGGCACTCGCACTGTTAACGGCGACCTATACGTTTTCGTTTATCGATCGACAGATTATTAACCTGCTGGTCGATCCGATTCGCAACGACCTGTCTTTGTCCGACTCTCAAGTCAGCTTTCTACAGGGTCTGGCCTTTGTTTTACCCTATGTCATTCTGAGCATTCCCTTGGGGCGTATTGTTGATCGCGCCAACCGTATTCGCGTGCTGGTGATCGGTATTTTCGTCTGGACGGTAAGCTGTGTGACCTGTGGTCTAGCCAAGAACTTCTGGCAACTGGGAGTGGCGCGAATGGGTGTGGGCGTCGGAGAGGCTAGTGTCACACCCGCTTCGTGGTCTCTGTTGGCCGACTACTTTACTGAGGAAAAGCGGGCTTTACCCGTGAGTATCTTTTTGATGGGGCCTTACCTTGGTGCCGGTTTGTCGCTGATATTGGGTGCCGAAGTGGTGGGGTGGGCGAGTGGCTTGGGAGCTATCGAATTACCGCTGGTCGGTGCTTTGGCTCCTTGGCAACTCACCTTCATATTGGTTTCACTGCCAGGCTTATGCATGGTGTTGCTACTGCCATCTCTCGGGGAGCCTCAGCGCAAGGAACGACTTTCTGAGAGCACCGACAGCCTCAGCTGGCGGGAGATTGCGAAATTTGTATGGCCTCGCCGCGGATTATTCGGCGCGTATTTGTTGGGAGCGCCCTTCATTGTACTGGTGTTATATGCCCTGCAGGCTTGGGTGCCGAGCTTATTAATTCGCGTGCATGAGCTTGAGATCGTGCAGGCGGGGCGTTACTACGGCGCGATTGCCCTGGTTGCTGGTTCGGCTGGGGTTCTAAGCGGCCCGGTCGCGGCTCGTTGGTTGGCTCGCCATGGCTATGGCGCTCGGGCACCTCTATTGGCCTCTATGATATCCACTGCGTTACTCATGCCCACTATCATCGCCGCGGGTTTGGCTGAATCGCTCACTTCTGCGCTGATACTTATTACCGGCGCTAGCTATCTCGTTACCTTTCCTTTGGCGCTATTTGCTACGGGCCTACAGAACGCTTCACCTAATGAAATGCGGGGGCTGATGGCGGGCTGCTATGTGCTGAGTACCAATTTGATTGGCTTGGCACTCGGTCCGGCCAGTGTAGCGATGGCAAATGATTTTATTTTTCAGGATGCGCAGGCTGTGGGAGCGTCTCTCTCTTTAGTGGGTGCAGTGTTTTTGCCTTTGGCGTTGTTACTGATGTGGCGTGGTTTCAAGGCGCTCAAGCGAGAGTCATGAGCCGCCACTTTGGCCGGCCATCACCAAAGACTGGGCGCTATCCCAAGAAATCGGCCGGCAAATATATCTACCTGTCGAATTGACCCAATAGATATGACCTGAACTGCTCGCCTATAAACAAGCGGGCAGACGCTTCGGATGTTCTCCACCAGAGAGCACGGCCCCAAAATGTTTGGTTTAACTCTGCAGAAGTGGACGCAGCATGTTGTCATCAGAAAAATGGGTGAGCCCTGGACTTGGCAGAGCCCGGTTAGACTTCATGAAAACCCCGCCCCCAGAGCGCGGTATAGTGGGTTGTACGCAAACTAATGCATTATTAGATTCATATTAGGCGCAAGTTATTTATCTGAATGAGGCGCCGGGCATCTTAGGCTTAATAGCCGGCAACAATCCCTTGTTTAAGCACCTGCCCGCGACCGTCTCACCAAACAAAAGAAGGCGTCACTCTGCCCCTCAGTTCAACGAAGAGGTTGCCACAGCCCTCCTGAACCCGTTTGTCCAGCTAGTGCGCTACTTACTCGGATCAAAAACTTGCAGAATCTGCTATCCGCCATGCTAAAACAAGCGTACTCTGGCGAAGCAACAACGCGCCTTAACGGGGCCTAGAGCCACACGCCTTTATCCTCCTTATTGCGACCCTATTTTGCTAGCAAGCAAATAGTGTCTGTTCATCGTGCCCACGATCAACGCTTCTCAGTTTTTAAGAGAGCCGCTAGTGCCTGGTCAACCTGCTCTATCGAGTAGCGGGATGCCACGCGTCTATAGGAATCTGGTCTGGGTGCACCGTTCATTAACAGTTAGCATTTTTCAGGATAACAATGACCTCAGGCAACGAAGAGCCCCAAGGCTTACAACCCGCCATCATTTCATATGTGAACGACTTGCCTAATGCGTGTTCGCTTGCTGGCTTGGCTTGTACTATATCGGCGATTTACTTCAGTATTTTGGGCATTTACTACGCAGCAATGATCGGCATGATCTGGGCCGTCGCCTTCGATTGGGCAGATGGGTTGGTGGCTCGAAGAATGAAGGGTCGTATAGACAGCGACCGAATATTTGGCGGTCAACTCGATTTAGTCATCGACATTGTGAGCTATGGCGTCGCTCCTGCCATTCTTTTGCTTAGCTACGGCGAGTTAGACCCTATATTTCTGCCGTTGGTCTTCGTAATGCTCGCTGCAGCAGCAATACGCTTAAGTTACTTCAGTACGTTTGGCTTGTCTGACGCATCTCAATACACTGGATTGGCGCTAGACAACAACAACATCGCATTGGTGTTCCTATTTCTTTTCGAAAGCGCGTTTCCTCACGAAGTATTTTCCGTAGTCCTATATGTCAGCGCCTTGGGGCTTGCTGCGCTGAACGTGTCACAGATCAAAACACCAAAATTATCCGGCTTACCCAGAAATGTATATCTACTTGCGTTCTACACACTTGGAATGACGGGTCTGTATGGCTGGAAACTTTTGTAGAGCAAATTAAAGCCATAGATACGAAGGGAGCCGACCCTTACTTTTTCAAGAGGAATAAATGCCACATGCTTGTATATACCGTAGGTACTTTTGATCTGCTGCACGTAGGGCATCTTGCTCTACTGGAATATTGTAAGACGTTGGGCGGCACTCTGGCCGTTGGTGTTGCTTCAGATAGGGTTGTTAGTTCTTATAAGCTTAACGTGCCAGTTATTCCCCTTGAGGAGCGAATGGAAATGCTCAGCGCTTTGAGCTGCGTTGATATTGTTAGACCCTATTATGAGCTGGAATACGTCACGGGTTGCAAAGCACTAGGTGCTGATATTTTTGTAGTGGGTGAAGATTGGGGCGCCAAACCCCACAATATTGCGGTGGAGTCCTATTTGAAAATAGCCGGAAAAGAGATCAGACAAGTGCTTTACGACCCCCGCACTTCGTCCACCAGAATAAAACAAACCGTCAATGATCAAACCAGTAATTTAATTAACGTGCAGTTAGAGTCCCGTGGCGCTAAAGATAGGTCTCTACACCCATTGAATTCTCGCCCTGCGTAGCAGGGACCGCTGGCTTTATTATTCAGGCTGCCAAAGACCAGACTCGGTGCATAACTAAACGAAAACAAGGTCGGTAAGGACGCTAGAACACCGAGACTAAGTTGGGTTGGCGAGCAGCTAGACTTAATAGGGGCCGTCGTGATGCTGGCCCCTGCGCGTGATGTAGACCCATTCCTGCTCTCAGGCGGATCTCTATTCACCATTATTGGCCAACAAGATTAATCACTACCTTTCGGCGGTAGTGTCCCCGCACAGAAACACGCCAAAACGCGCGATTCCGAAAAAATAAAGTTTCATAAAAACAGAAGCTTTAATATTTGGTCGGGCCAGGCGGATTAATCAAAACGCGATTGCATCTCGCGTTTTGACCCTTCGGGTGTCGTCGCAAGCGACTCCATGCAAATCACTCCTTGGGATGTGATTTGTCGACCGCCTTCGGCGCTTCAAGCCAGCTAAACCCCCAAACGAAAAACCCCCGCCGATGGCGAGGGTTTGTCATTTGGTAGGACCAGGCGGATTACCCGAAACAGGCTAAAGCCTGTTTCGTCCTTAAGGGCTTCGCGCCATGGGCGCTCGGTGGCAAATGCTCCCAGGGTCGCATTTGGTCGAACCGCCGACCTCTACCATGTCAAGGCCG
>JADHNP010000114.1 GCA_016779445.1 Luminiphilus sp.
ACATCATCGGTGGACGAGGTGTACTCGTAGGCCACAAAGGTCGTGAAATGACCGGGATCGTTGTATTGCTCAGCCGCATTGATAATGTCCGCCCAGGCCCGCCGGGTAACCCCGATCGCCATTTCTTCGGAAATAGTGCCGGCAAAGATTCCTGCCAAAGTATCGGGGATGAATGAGGCAAAGTTCGCCAGCCGGGTGACCAGGCTCAGCTCACCCATGTTGTCCTCCGCATTCAGGTTATGCAGCGGCTGTGACACGTCGTACTGCGAAAACGGTGTAGTGGTGTCGCCAGCTTCCAGCGCGAGGCCGAGGAACATAGCGTGGTCAGTGACCGCGTAAAAATCGAGCGGTGTCGCCATCTGAATTTGATAGCCCGCGGGGTGCTCGATCGCCTCACCCTGGGCAAAGCGGTAGGCGTCATAGGGCGTGGCGGTGGTGCCGAAGTTATAGGCATCAAAGGAGTACTCAGTGTGCACATGCAGATCACCAAAATACGCATTGCGCAGCGGGTTCGCTGCCGGCGGGGTGCGATCCAGCAGATCCATCACGGGCTCTAGCTGGTTGCCTCCACGGCCACCAAAGTTGCGGCTTTCATCGAGCAGGCCCACTTCTTCAGTGCAGGCAGTGGTCAGCGCCAGCAAGCTGGCAGCGAAAACAAAACGTTTACTCATGACGCGTTCTCGATATTTATTGTTATCAGGTCGGGAGTTTACTCGTCATTGGGCGCAGGCGGCACCTCTGATACCCGGCGCCACTCCACCGAACGGCGCATGAATCCGACCTTCACGGTGAAGATCATGCGGTCGTCGGAGGCCAGGGTGATGTCCGCTTTGCGATACTCACCCAGTCGTGCGGCGAAGACCTGCGCGGACCATGCCTTGGGGTCATCGCTGGCCTCCAGATCGGTGACAACCAAAAACCCCACGCGATCCGGCCTGTTGTCGTTGCGCACCATGACCCCCTGACCGGTCTCGGGCTGCATCTCAATCCACACCGGTTCGCTCTCGTGCTGCCAGTAGCCGGCTAACTCGTTTTCGGCGTGACCCGGCAAAGCGAAAATGGCACTCAACATCAGAAGTAAAAGTTTGGGTAGCAAACGGGTCATTACGTGGATCTCCATCAAGGCGTCAGTTCACGGGCGGTCAGTTTGCCCAGCTGGGACATGTGGACCTCATCGGGGCCGTCTGCAATGCGGCAGAACCGACCGATCGTGAAGACCTCGGGGATCATGGTGTCCTGACACACACCCATGCCACCGAAAATCTGCATGGCGCGATCGGCCACTTCCTGTGCCATTTTGGGCGCCACAATCTTGATCATCGAAATATAAGGGCGCGCACCGTCGAGGCCCTCGCGGTCCATGACCTCCGCCGCCTGCAACGTGAGCAACCGGCACTGCTCGATATCACAACGACTGCGGGCGATCTCATGCTGAATCGATGTTTTCTTGATGAGCGGCTCGCCAAAGGCAACTCGTTCCTGAGCCCGCGCGCACATCAGTTCCAGACAGCGCTGGGCCATCCCCACGAAACCCATGGCGTATTGAAAACGGCCGGGACCCAGACGCCCCTGCGCAATCTCAAACCCGCAACCCTCACCCTTGATCATATTGCTGACCGGCACCCGCACGTCTTCAAACAATAGCTCTGCCTCACCGCCGGGCGAATGCAGGCTGTCGAAGGCGCGCAGGGTTCTGACCAGCTTCACACCGGGGGTGTCCCGGGGCACCAGAATGGTCGAGTGCTGGCGATGCCGGTCGTTTTCCGGATTGGATTTGCCCATCACCAACATGATCTTGCAACGCGGACTCACCGCACCGGTGGTCCACCACTTGCGGCCATTAAGCACGTACTCGTCACCCTCGCGCCGAATCTCGAGCTCCATATTGGTCGCATCCGAGGACGCCACCTGCGGCTCGGTCATGGCGTAGGCGCTGCGAATCTCGCCCGCCAACAGCGGCTTGAGCCACTGCTCCTGCTGCTCGGGGGTGCCGTATTTGGCGAGCACTTCCATATTGCCGCGATCCGGCGCGTTGCAATTAAATACGCTCTGGGCCCACATGACCTTGGACATGGTTTCAAAGAGCGGTGCGATCTCGACGTTGGTCAGGCCCGGACTCCAGGGTGCGTACTCCTCAGGAAGAAAGAGATTCCATAACCCCTCTGCCTGTGCCTTGTCGCGAATATCGTCGTACCAAGTGGGCACCTCCCAGAGGTGCTCCGGGTCATGACACCACTCATGCCACGCGCGCTCACGGGGATAAATGTGCTCGTCCATAAAATTCTCAAGGTGCGTATTTACTGCGCGAACCTTGTCACTGATTTCAAAACCCATGCGTTATTCCTATCGCTTTAAAAGTGATTCGTTGACGCCCACCATTTTAGTATCACCGCGAAATGGTAGCTCCTGCTCCTGGCCCTCCAGCAACGGCAGGTCGCGATCACGCCACAAAGGCTCCCAACAGCCCGTCGTTTTGAGAAGCGCTTCGGCAGCCGACTTGGCGTTCGTTGGTAAGGCATCAAAATGCTCACGTAACCGCTGCAGGCACCACACCCGATACCGAGAGTAACGCGCGCCTTCGTAGCGCACACTATCAACCTCAACGCTAAAACGCGTCGCTCCAGCACGAACGGCCTCCACGTTGGCTGACAGGTAAGGTAAGTACCCGCGACCCATATGCTCAAGGAGCGCTGTCACGCCCTCAGGAATACACTCTGGCCATTCGCCGCTCATGTTATCCATTCGCGAATTCCACAGCCGCACGACCCACTCCAATACGGAAGGTGCCTGCTGCCTGAGCAGTTCAAGCGGCACGGGGTCAAGCGCAAAGTGCCTGAAGAAAGGCCCCGCAAAAGCAATATCTGCCAGAGACGGGCGCTCACCGAGTAAATAGGGCTGACGACTCAGCATGTCTTCGAGCTGCTGCCATAACTGAGCGACGTCTGACTCTACCCCCACTACCGTCGCACGCGAGATACCGTCGCCCGTGGTGTAGCCACTCCGTTGCCGCTGCTGCAGGTAGAGCCGCTTGAGCCACCCGGGGAGCGGTATGCTGCCCAACAGTTCATTTGCCAAATGGTAGGAAGCAAAGCGCGCGCCCTCTCCGTAGTGCCAGCGATAATGCATAGCCGGGCGCCACCACCACTCGTCAGCCCAGTCCTCGAGCAAATGACAGAGAAAACGTTGCAGCGGGTCGGGTGGCAATATGGGGTATTGAGGGTATTGCTCCTCAAACCACTCAATCATTTTGGTGGTATCGGTCATGAAACGACCATCGGGTAGAACGACGGCGGGCATCTGCATTAACCCCAGCTCTCGCTCCAATAGCTTACGCGTGGCGGGGAACTGCATACTCTCGAGTTGGTAAGGAATGTGTTTCAGGCGGAAGTAATTCTCCATCTTCCCGGTAAAGTAGGAGATATTGGATCCCAGAAGTCGGATCGGGGGCGCACTTGGTAATTCAGACATCACGCCCCGGGATATTGCTGTTGCAGGCGCTCCACTGCGTCGTAGAAGCTGCTCATGGTTTCCTCAATCACCGCGGCCACGGACTTTACCTCGTCGATCCGACCTACAACCTGTCCCGAGAGGGGAATGGCCGCCTCCATATCACCGCCAAAATACAGCTCCTGCACACCGGCTAATTGCTCGCGGAAATCGAAGGCGCCCAGCGGCTGGAGTGCGGCAGTCCGCTCGGTGCGGAGTGCGCGCAAGGCCGGACGGGATTGCTGATTCAGGAACACCGTATCAGTCTCCTTCGCATCCACCACGGCTTGCTTCCAATTCTGGTGAACCGGGGACTCGGCGCTACTCAGCATACGGGTGCCCATTTGCACACCCTCGGCACCCATCGCGAACGCGGCGGCCATGGAGGGGCCGTCGCAGATCCCGCCCGCAGCAATGATAGGGATATCAGTGCGCGAGCGAATGAGTGGCAGGAGTACCATCAGCGAGACCGGGCTTGGATTTTTAAAACCGCCGCCCTCGCCTCCCTCGACGATCAGGCCATCCACGCCACAGTCGATCGCCTTGAGCGCCATATCCAGCGTGGGTACGACGTGGAACACCTTGATACCTGCCTGCTGGAAGATCTCGGTGCAGACCGCGGGACTGCCCGAAGAAGTCGTGACAAAAGGCAGGTTCTGTTCGATCACAAAGTCGATGAAGTTGCTGCCCTTCACAAAGGCGAGCGCGACATTCATGCCAAAGGGCTTGTCGGTGAGCTCGCGCATCTTCTGGACTTCACCGCGGATCGCGTCGAGCTCACCGGAGCCCGTCTCGATAATGCCCAGGCCACCGGCATTACAGACCGCCGACGCAAGTTGCGCACGGGCTATCCAGCTCATCGGCGCCTGAATGATGGGATAGTCAGTCCCCGTGATCTCGGTGATCCGATTGTTGATCGGTACAGCGCTCATGCAACGCCCTCCAACATTGGCTCGATGCCGGTGCCGGCTATCAGCGCATCAACTCGTGTCCGGTCGGTGGTCGATAACTGCCCGTACTGATCGCGGGTCCATTGCAAGCACTTGGCCTGATAAGGGAACGTCCGTTGGTGCCAAGCGGCACCGTCGATCTCGCACTCCCAGGTCTTCTCCTGCGCCATCACCGCTTGGGCGTTAGCGAGTTGTGCCGGAGTGTAAACACGACCGATTTCTGACAGCAATCCTCTCAGACTGGCCGGCTGATCCTCCACTGCAACCCAGTCAGTGGCCTCGGGCATCAGACCACTGCCATCCGGCATTTTGTCGACCCAGCCCACCGTGCGCGGCGACACGTTGTGGGCAATCTCACGTGAAGTGGGATCAAAGCCCACCAACTGACTGAGCTGACCGAACAGACCAAAGTCGCCTGCGCCCGGCCGCTGGCCCAACATAAAAGGCTGCTCAGCGAGATGGCTCTCCATCGCAGCAAGAAATCGTCGGTAGCTTGCATCAATGATTGGCGCTGTCACCTCGTTGGAACCAACAACCCAAAGTCTGTCGATTTGTCGCTGCGAGATAATGTCTTTGAACTGCTGAAACTGCTCCTTCTGCATTGAAACATCCATGCTGAGAGGTAACTTGGTGCCGGCATTATCGGCATCGGCCTCAAAGTGCCAGCGGTAGTGAAACATGTACTTAGTGCACCACTCATCGGCAAAGTCCTCAATGAGATAATCAATGAACGCGAGCGCTGGATCTTCGGGTAGCACAGAGCGACCAACATGCTCAGCCTCGAGGCGACGGATGATCGGGGTGGAATCGCAGTGCGCGGTGAGGTCGCCGCCATCTTGAAAGAAAAAGGTGGGCATAAAGGAAGGCTTTGGCGTCTCGATCCCCATTGCCTCACACATCATCTCGGGCTGGCCCCAGGTGATGGCGTAGGGGATCCGCCGGTAGCGCAGTAGCGCCACCATCTTCTGGGTGTAAGGCGACCCGGTGCCTCCCACCAATTTAACCGGCTCTTGTGACATGATTCACCTTGCCTTGCGTCATCAAAACACAATAGATATATTGGCATAAATGGTGTCAATATGTAAGGGAGTCAAATATGTCTCAGCGCCTCGCGCTCTGGTTAGGTTGCGCATTGCTCTACGGAATTTTTGTGGGCTGGTATACCGACTTTGGCGGCCCATTAAGCGAAGCAGAAATTCAGGACTTCGTTGCCAAAACTGACGATCGGGATCTTGGTGGCAGCGCTACACGGGAAACTCTGCTCGAATTCCTGCGCAACGACACGGGACGCCAATTCCTTATGATCAATGCGGTGGATCTGGCCAAAAATCCACCCACGATAGCCGGCGCACCACCCAATGCCGACGCCCAAACACTTATCGATCTTTATATGGAATACATGATCCCCGAATTGCTCTCCAACGCGAGTCACCCTGTTGTCGTCGGTAAGTCGGTAGCTAACAGCCTGGACCTCCTTGGCATCGAAGGTGCAGAGGAATGGTCAGATGGGGCGATCATGCGCTACCGCAGTCGCCGGACGCTGATGGACATAATCAGTAACCCGGAGTTCTACGATCGCCACGACTTCAAACTGGCAGGGCTGGAGAAGACCATTGCCTTCCCCATTGAGCCAAGGATTCATCTCGGGGATCTGCGCCTGATGCTGGGCCTTTTACTGCTGGCTGCAACGGCGCTCATCGACGCGCGTCTGGCGCGTCGACAACCCTAGGAAGACCCACCTTCCATGATCCATACCTGCCGGCCTTCAACCCTTACAACGGCGCGCTTTGGGATACCGATGACCAGGGCGTTTAACCTATTACTGAGTCACGCATCTTGGTAGGCGACGTGAAGTACCTCTTGAACGACATCATATACGCTACCAGTTTTGAGATGGATAGCGGCTTTCAACACGTTAACCGCTTCAACATATTGGGTCGCGAGCGATGCGCTATCGCTTAATACCAAATAGATCGAGCGCAATGGCATGCATATCAGCGACTTTACCAATTGCTTCCTGATGAGCACCGTTCAAGGCGGATGTCCCGCGCTGCCTTTGGGAGGCAGATCAAAAAAGGCGCGGCAACAGCCGCGGCGTATTTTCCAGATAA
>JADHNP010000021.1 GCA_016779445.1 Luminiphilus sp.
AGAACGCAACAGACTGATCGTTAGCCTAAGTGTGCTTAGTGGCATGCGAGCGTGTGAGATTGCCAACTTGCGCATCAACAACGTACTCAGCGACACAAACGTGGTTTTGGACTTGATTGTGTTAGATAAGGAGCAGACAAAGGGCAATAAACGGCAAACAGTCGTAGTCAGTACAGCGCTCAAAAAGTCTATTCAACGCTACATATCCACAAATCCACAGCTTCTAAAGCGAGATAAAGATGGATTTTTGCTGAGAACACAGAAAGGCTCGTTTAGCAGTCAAACAATTCAGAACTTGTTTAGGCAGTTGTACGAATTAGCCAACATTCCACAAGCAAGCAGTCACAGCGGACGCAGAACATTCATCACTAAGTTAAGCGAAAACGGCGTTGCTGTTGCTGTGATACAGAAACTCGCACGTCACTCGTCGCTGAGCACTACACAGCGATACATAGAAGTCAGTGACGACAAGTTGTATAACGCAGTGAACACGGTAAGTTACTGAATTAATTATTAATTAATTCGGAAAATGGCTGAATTTTTCCTAATTATTTTTGGAATTTTCCTTATTGCAGTGTTCGGTGCTGACAATTTATTGGAATTTCGGTGGGGCATAGCGGCAATTACGTCGAAATTCATCGTGTATGGCATTGGAGCAGTAGTAATTTTCGCCCTAATTTTTTGAATTTTCGATAATTTCGGCTGAAATTATGGGACGCATGAATGAATTTCAACGGAAATAAGCGTCACACAGCGTCTTACAGCAACGTTTGTGCTTCAGCAGTACAAGCGCACGCTCAATTCTTACTTGCTGTTAGGTGGGATTTTAATGCGTTGTGAGGGCATTTAGCAGATTAGACTAATTCTTATCTACTCGTACCTCTCTCATCATCAACGCATTTGCCTCGCTGCTCCCAATTTTGGTGTGGTAGTAGGTGTTGGTGATGTGATTAACACTCGTCCCACAGTCCAATGCGAACTGAGTGAGATTAGTCACGCCGTTAGTCAGCCTCTGTGTGATGCCATAATGGCGTAGGCTGTATAGAGACACGTTTCTTGCTTTGTAGTCATCAATGCCAACTCGCTCCATCAGTTTATGAAACTGATAGTCGAGTGCTCGTCTGTTGTGTTTATTCCAATGCGTGCCGTTGTCCGTCGTAAACACAAAGTCTTCCTTCTTTGTGTGCTTACTGATTTGCTTCAACCTATCAAAGTGCTCGCCGCCTCTGCTCACAAACACTCTGCTCTTACGCACTTTGCTTGTGTGTGCTTCAACAGTAATCTCTGCCAAACGCTTGCCGTTCTTTTCGTATGTCTTAACGTTCTTCCATTTCAGCCCAAACAGTTCGCCATTTCGCATCATTGTGTTCGCTTGTATAAGGAACCAATGTCTAAACAAGTCTCTGTTAAACAATCGCTCGTCACTGCCTATCGCAGCTTCATTCAGTCGTGCTACTGCCTTTTCTTTCGATGCCTTGCTACACCATGTTTGTAATTCTTTGTAGCAAGCCTTGTATTCGTCATCAGTAAACGTTGCTCTGCGTATCGACGCTGTATCCTCACCCCTTTGCTTTATTTTGGGGAAGGCGTATTTCATTATGTTGTGTAAACCCTCGTCATACGCCCACTTACAAAAGTGATTGATAGTAGATTGTTCGTTAGCAATCGTTACGTCCTTAGCACCCTTTTCCCTACGAAAACGCTGATAGTCCATCAGTGCCTTCGCTGTGTAGTTGTCCAATCTGTACTCGGCATTCACAAAGCGCTTGAACCAATTCATGTGCGTTCTAATAGTGCTCCACCTACCAACCGTGATGCTGTCCATCTGAACGTCATAGTCGTATCTGTGCTGTAAGTATTGTTCTACTGCTTTGTACACAGTGGGCGAGAAGATTGCTTTGCCCTCAGACTTAAGTACGAGCAACTTAGCGTGCTCCAACGTAGCCTTATCAATCGCACTCGCTTTGTCTTTAGTTCGCAGACTCTTTTGGTAGTACTTGTCAGCGTCGCCTACGTACGCACGCATATGCCAAATGCCACCACTCTTTGCTGTCTGAAAGATGGTGACTGCGTCATTACAGATTTTGGTTTTGTTGCGGTAGAACGACTGCTTGTCGTTGTCAGAATTTTGCTGTGTATCTTTAAGTTCTCGCTTCTCAAAGTCTACAGCCAATACTTGCCCTCTTTTCATAGTAACGCTCCTTTTCTAAGTCACTGTGAACATTATGGCTTAGGTTCGGAGCGTATCCTCTTCAAGTATTTTACTGTCAGATACTTGATACACCTACGATTTTCAGTAGTGGCACGTGTTTACAAGTTTGTTTACAAAAACCACTCAAAAATCGGTGTTTTCAAGTAGTTTACAAGTGGTAAAAGCTAGTAAAAATGGGCCTTACAGCCCATGTCACTACTCCCACTCGATCGTGGCAGGCGGTTTGCCAGAAATATCGTACGTCACACGTGAAACGCCCGATATCTCATTGATGATGCGGTTAGACACCAGTTCCATTAATTCATAGGGCAAGTGCGCCCAGCGGGCCGTCATGAAATCAATGGTCTGGACGGCACGGATCGCAATGACCCATTCGTAACGCCGTCCATCTCCTACCACGCCCACCGATTTCACCGGTAAGAACACCGCAAAGGCCTGGCTGGTTTGGTCGTACCAACCGGCGTTGCGCAATTCTTCGATGAATATCGCATCGGCGCGGCGTAAAAGATCAGCGTACTCTTTTTTTACCTCTCCAAGGATGCGCACACCCAGCCCCGGACCCGGAAAGGGATGACGAAACACCATATCGCGGGGCAGTCCCAACTCGAGACCGATGCGCCGCACCTCGTCTTTGAACAGCTCACGAAGCGGTTCTACCAGCCTCAACTTCATGTCTTCGGGCAAACCTCCCACGTTGTGGTGGGATTTAATGACGTGGGCCTTGCCGGTTTTGGCACCCGCTGACTCGATCACATCGGGATAAATGGTTCCTTGTGCCAGCCATTCGACGTCGGTGATTTTAGCCGCTTCCTCGTCGAATACCTCGATAAAGGTATTGCCAATGGCTTTTCGTTTGGCCTCCGGGTCGCTGACCCCTGCGAGCTTCTCCAAAAAGCGATCCTCGGCATCGGCTCGAATGACTTTCACGCCCATGTTCTCAGCGAACATGGCCATGACCTGATCACCCTCATTGAGCCGCAGGAGGCCATTATCCACAAACACGCAGGTGAGTTGCTTGCCGATGGCGCGGTGTAATAACGCCGCCACCACCGAGGAATCGACCCCGCCCGACAAGCCCAACAGTACCTTGTTCTGCCCGACTTGTTCGCGTACGCGAGTGATGGCGTCCTCGACAATATTTGCGGGCGTCCATAGTGCCTCGCAGCCACAAATATCGAGCACGAAGTGGGTAAAGAGTGCCTCACCCTGCAAGGTATGGGTCACTTCCGGGTGAAACTGGATACCGAACCAGGGCTTATCACGATGGGCCATCCCGGCAATCGGGCAGCTATCGGTCTCAGCAATGAGGTCAAAATCTGGAGGTAGCTGGGATACCTTGTCGCCATGACTCATCCACACATCCAGCAGTTTCCTGCCGTCGGAATCGGTTTGATCGGACAAGTCTGCTAGTAAGCCACCATCCGAAGTTCTGCGAATCTGCGCATATCCGAACTCGGAGGTATCCGAGCCTTTTACTGCGCCGCCCAATTGCTCGGCCATTGTCTGCATACCGTAGCAAATACCGAGAAGGGGTACGTCGAGCGTGAATATGCATTCAGGTGCGCGTGGGGAACCGGGTGCGGTGACGGACTCGGGCCCGCCCGACAGAATAATGCCGCTCGGTTTAAAACCGCTGATTTCAGCGTCCGAGGTATCCCAGGGCACAATCTCGCAGTACACCCCTACCTCGCGGATACGTCGCGCGATCAGTTGGGTGTACTGGGAGCCAAAGTCGAGAATCAGCAGTCTGTGGCGATGAATATCCTGCGTCACGCTATAGGTTTCCGATTCAAACGACTCACTGGATGAAACATCACTCTATTACCGCACAGGGTAATTGGGCGCTTCCTTGGTAATCGATACATCGTGGACATGCGATTCAGACATCCCCGCTGAAGTTACCCGCACAAACTGCGGCTCCGAGCGCATTTGCGGCATCGTAGCGCAACCTGCATACCCCATTGCCGAGCGGACACCGCCCATCAGCTGATGAATAATCGCTGAGACCGGACCTTTGTAGGGAACGCGGCCTTCGATACCCTCGGGCACCAGCTTCTCTGCACCCACACTGGAATCCTGAAAGTAGCGGTCTGAGGAGCCCTGATTCTGGGCCATGGCACCAATAGAACCCATACCCCGATAGGACTTGTAGGTGCGGCCTTGATACAGCTCCACTTCACCCGGTGCCTCTTCGGTGCCGGCAAACATACTGCCCATCATCACTGCGTCAGCGCCTGCTGCGAGGGCCTTGGCCAAATCCCCGGAAAAACGAATACCACCATCTGCAATCACAGGGACGCCAGTATCAGTCAGCGCCTCAGCCACCGCGGCAATAGCTGAAATTTGCGGCACTCCGACGCCTGTCACTATTCGCGTGGTGCAGATAGAACCGGGACCAATCCCCACTTTTACTGCATCGGCGCCGGCTTCGCTCAGAGCCAGCGCAGCTTCCGCAGTCGCGATATTGCCACCAATCACATCGACTTCGGGGTAAGCCGCCTTGATCATGCGAACACGATCCAGCACATTCTTAGAGTGCCCGTGCGCGGTATCGACCACTAGCACATCGACCCCAGCGCGAATAAGTGCATTTACTCGCTCATCGGTATCGGGGCTGGTTCCAATCGATGCACCCACACGAAGCTGACCGAAGCCGTCTTTACAGGCATGAGGAAAAGACTCCGCTTTGTCAAAATCCTTAACGGTAATGAGCCCTTTCAAACCAAAGTCATCGTCGACCACAAGGATTTTTTCAATCCGGTGCTCATGCAGCAGTCGCTGCACTTCCTCAAGTGGGGCGCCCTCCTTTACCGTCACCAGTTTGTTCTTTGGCGTCATAATCGCGGATACCGGCTGTTCCGTGTCCGTTTCAAAGCGAATGTCTCGGCGCGTCACAATGCCCACCAAATTGCCCTGATCCATCACAGGCACGCCCGAAATACCATTAGCGCGAGTCAGCTCAATCAGTTGGGCAATGCTTGCAGTGCTCTCGATTGTGATGGGGTCTTTCACCACTCCGCTTTCGAACTTCTTGACCCTGCGAACCTCTTCGGCCTGCTCACTGATGGTCATATTCTTGTGAACGATCCCGATACCTCCCTCCTGCGCCAGCGCAATAGCAAGTCGGGACTCTGTCACGGTGTCCATTGCGGCAGATACGAGCGGGATGTTGAGCGGAATATTACGCGTCAGGCGGGTGACCAGCGAAACGTCCTTGGCAGTGACCTCGGAGTAGCCGGGCAGGAGGAGCACGTCGTCGAAAGTGAGCCCTTCGTGTGCGATTCGGAGCATGTTGGCCTCGTCGTACCCAATTCATTGCTTAAAGCAATATCGGGTTTCCCCAAACGCGCTAGTATACAGAGGGGCCATTGGTGCGACAATCACACTTCTGAAAACGCCTAATCTATGCCATCACCGTAGCGATTTAATTGCCCATGCAGAGCATACCTCAACACCCTACCTCACTATCTGTGAGCGAACTCAACCGGGAGGCAAAGCATCTTCTGGAGAGACATTTCGACTGGGTATGGGTAGAGGGCGAAATAGGCAATTTCACCGCAGCCGGCTCGGGGCACTGGTACTTCACACTCAAAGATGCAGAGGCCCAGGTGCGCTGCGCCATGTTTAAGCGCGCCAATATGCGGATTAAATATCGTCCGGGACAGGGAGAATCTGTTCGTATTAGGGCGCGCGTGTCCTTGTACGAAGGCAGAGGCGAGTTTCAGCTCATCTGCGAGCACATGGAGCCCGCGGGCACCGGTGCATTACAGCTGGCGTTTGAACAACTGAAAAACCGATTATCCCAGGAAGGCCTTTTCTCAGCAGAAACCAAGCAGGTCATTCCCTCGGCGGCTGAACATATTGGGGTCGTGACATCCGCTACGGGTGCAGCATTGCAAGATATTCTGACCGTGCTTAGCCGCCGCAGCCCCCACAGCAAGGTGTATATTTTCCCGGTCGCTGTTCAAGGCGAGGATGCCGCGCCACAAATTGCCGATGCCATCAATCTCGCAGATCGCTTAACAAAGGAGCACACATTGCCACTCGACGTGCTGGTAGTCGGTCGAGGTGGTGGTTCGCTGGAAGATCTGTGGGCGTTTAACGAAGAGGTCGTGGCGAGAGCACTTTTTGCCGCCCGTATTCCTACGGTCTCTGCCGTGGGGCACGAGACCGATTTCAGCATCGCCGATCTGGCGGCTGACGCTAGAGCACCGACACCCTCAGCTGCTGCCGAGCTAATCTCTGCGGATCAGTTAGAGTTGCTGCAACTTCTCGACGGGTTATCCGCCCGCGTGGCGAGATCTACTCAACGCGTGCTGACCGACCAAAGTACTCGCCACCTTGCTTTGCATAGACGGCTCAGGGACCCGGGGTTTGCTCTGAAACAGCAGCGTTTATCCCTGCAGCGATTGCTGTCTTCCCTGAATCACGCCGCTAAGCGGCATGTCGCTAGTGTGCAGGGTGACGCCCGGCAGGCTCACTTAAGATTGACCGCCCAACATCCCCGCCATGCACTGGCAAGACAGCGATCTCAACTGACGCCCCTACGCCAGCAACTTGCTATGCACATTCAGCACAGAATCAAAGATGCGCAAGCAGAGGCGGCCCACAAACAATCCCTGCTCAGATCACTCGGGCCCGAGCACATTTTGGGTCGCGGCTATGCGATAGTCACTGGCAGTGACGGTAAGGTGATCCGGCAACCACAGGATACGGCCAAAGGAGACGCGGTTACGGTGCGCCTAAAGCGCGGCGCGTTAACCGCACAGATTACGGGTCGCTCGGATGACTGACTAGTATTTAGCCGGCAGGCGGGTATTGATAATGATATGACGCCCCTCAAAGCGAATATATTCGCCGATGGTAAGGTCTTTCAGAATTCTCGCGACCATCTCCCGGGAGGCACCAACCCGGTCCGCAATATCCTGCTGAGTCAGTTTTTCCGGAATAAACAAGGTGCCATCGCCCCGCTCTTCAGCAAGATCCATCAGCACATTGGCTACTCGGCCATACACATCCTGCAGCGCTAAACTTTTAACATCCGCGGTCAGCTTGCGGACACGACCCGCGAGATTGCTGATCAGTTGATTTGTGATGCCCGGATGATCTTCCCGTACACCAGAAAAATCCTCTTTCATGACAATACGAAACTCGGATTTTTCGACCGTTCTCACAGAAGCTGATCGCGTTGAGTCGTCCAACAGTGCGAGTTCTCCAAAATAATCACCCGGGCCGAGGGTATTCATGATGAACTCTTTGCCGTTTTTATCACTGCAGTAGACTTTGACTTTGCCTGATTCGATCACAAAAAGAGAATCTGCCGGGTCGTTCTCATGAATCACAACCGTATTTTTGGGGAAAGCTCTGGTGGTGCTACTCGCCTCAAGTGCCTTTAACTCTTCGTCAGACAATCCGTGAAATATTTCCACTTGATCTAACATAAATCTTGTGCCTCATTTACTCCCCAAGTTAGTGCGATATTACCGCATCAATTACTGCTCGCCTATCCCCTGTAGGTTGCAGCTTCGCATGACAACGTTCACCGGTATACTCAAGCTGCATGGTGTGAAAGAAGGTCACAGTGAGCACTGACATAGACCAACCGGGAGCGTGGGCACGGCGCATTCTCTCCTCTGCCGAGCCATTTCTTGCGGCGACCGCTCGCCCTACCGTGGCTATTGAACCCCCTACCGACGCGGATGTGCTCGCTCTTAAGGAAGGTCTGACACGTGTTTCGGAGCTACTCGATACACCCTCGTCTGATGTGAACCACGACCTGCTCAATGTTATCGGCGCCATCAGGGGCTACGCCGAGATGCTGCAGGAAGATATCGCCCTGCTCCATCCCGCACTGGGCCAAACCCTCCCCGCGCTGCTCTCTTCCGTCGGAAGTATCCCGCCGGCTGCCGATGCCCTCGTTGGTACCCCCCCGCCTGTGCCAAACCAAAAGGAAGCAGGGGTGATTTTGGCTGTTGATGACATGCCTGAAAACCGGGAACTGATCAGCCGATTGTTATCCCGCGCCGGGCATACAGTCATTTCTGCGGAATCGGGCGAGGAAGCGCTGGAACTGCTGGAAACACGCGGTGTGGATGTAGTGCTTCTAGACCTGATGATGCCTGGAATCGGGGGTGCAGAAGTACTCAAAAAAATGAAAGAACATGAAGGCCTCCGTGCGACACCTGTCATCATGATCAGTGGACGCCAAGATATGGATCAAATCATCACCTGTATTCAAGCGGGCGCCGACGACTACTTGTTAAAACCGTTTAACCCGGTCTTGCTTCAAGCGCGCATCTCGGCGGGCATTGAGCGAAAGCGGTGGCATGACCGGGAAGAGGACTACCGCCATCAGCTTGAGCGAAATGAGCGTTTTATCAGGCGCACTTTTGGTCGGTACCTCTCAGATGACATAGTGGAGCAGCTTCTGGAGGCCCCAGAGGGTTTGGAGCTCGGGGGAGATCTACGCGAAGTCACCATCATGATGTCGGACATTTGCGGCTTCACCAGCTTGGCGGAGCACCTCCCACCAACGCAGGTGGTATCGCTACTCAATCGCTACTTTGAGGCCATGACAGCAATCATCTTTGAAGCTGAGGGCACGATTGATGAGTTTCTCGGGGATGCCATTCTGGCTGTGTTTGGCGCCCCGAGAAGACTGGATGACGACCCAGAGCGCGCAGTGCGCTGCGCGCTAGCCATGAGGGAGGCGATGGAGGCCGTGAATGCCGCCAACGCGTTGGCCGAATTACCCGCGCTGAGCCAACGAATCGCGCTGAATACGGGCACGGTCATTGCGGGCAATATTGGTTCTGAGCAACGGGCAAAGTACGGTTGCGTGGGGCACGCGATGAATGTGACTTCTCGCATTGAGGGACAAGCTGCCGTGAATGAGATTCTGATCGCCGAAGCAACACGCCAACTGCTGCCCGATGGCGTCTTCAGGTTGGGGGAGCCCAGAGAGATCTTTGCCAAGGGTATTGAAGACTCAATCCTGACATATCCGGTTTTGGGATTACGCTGATGACCGATACGTCGCGCCGGATCCTGCTGGTAGAAGACAACGAGGTAAACCGCAATATGCTGATTCGCCGGCTCGAACGCGCCGGACACTCAGTCATCACGGCCGCCGACGGAACGACCGCTCTCGACATGATGCTGAAGGAGCGCCCCGCTTTAGTACTCATGGATATGAATCTGCCCGTCAAAGATGGCTGGACCGCCTGCAGCGAGGCTCAAGCCGACCCAAAGATTCGCGATATTCCGATCATTGCGCTGACTGCTCATGCCATGGAAGAAGACCGAGCCCGGGCGCTGGAAGCAGGATGCGCCGACTTTGCGACCAAACCAGTCGATTTTCCGGCTCTACTCACCATCATTGCGGCCGCGATTAATGCGAACATCTGACGTTGTCACACAACTTAGACCGCGACTGAGCCTCCGTGGTCGCCTTTATCTGTTCTCCGGCGCTATTCTCATTCTATTCGCCATTAATGTCGCAACATCGCTCTGGGGGAGCTTTGCTCGGAACGAGAGCTCACTCGCCTATCAAGCCGCTGTTACCGCAGCGCAATTGACCGCAGAACTGGAGCAAAACTTACAAAATAAGCGGCAACAAGTTCTGGTGTTAGCGACCTTGCGCGAGACCACGGATGATCCACTGGAGGACAGCGAACTCGATCAGGCTCGCGCCGATCTCGATATTATTACCGAGCGACTGCGGCAGTTGGGTGCCTACGGTGGAGAGGACCTCGAGGCTCACTACCGGCGGCTACACGACAGCACGACGACCCTGATGGCGCAGTGGCGTCAATTTTATGAGCGTTATAACCAAGCGGGTCCGACTCCTCCGGTAGAAGATCCGCGCTCTTATAGCACTGCCCAACAGAGACTCCAGGAGCTTGATCAGCGACAGTCTTTTCTTGCGGTTCAACGCGCCAACGCCATTGACCGCACTATTACGCTTACTGATCAGATTACGGTCATCGGGTTTATCAGTTCCATCGCCATTACTCTGGCACTGGTTTTTGCCATGATTCGCAGCACCAATGCCTCCCTAACACGAATGAAACAGGGTGTTGAGCGATTTGGTTCTGGCGACCTGACCTACCGTATCGACGAGCAACGCGATTCTGGTGAAATTGGTGATCTCGCCCGAACGTTTAACGAGATGTCTACCAAGCTGCAAACCGCCATTGAGGAAATGAATACAGCGAGGGCCGATGCGGACTCGGCCAACGCGGCAAAAAGTATGTTTTTGGCCAATGTCAGCCACGAGCTGAGAACGCCGTTAAACGCCATCATCGGCTACTCAGAAATGCTTCAGGATGAGTTGGGCGACGAAACAGAAATTAATCGCGAACAATTTCATCACGACCTTACCACCATTATTTTTTCCGGCAGGCAGTTACTGACCCTGATCAACGATATTCTCGATCTGTCCAAAATTGAAACCGGAAAAATGCAGGTCAGTTTTGAGGTTTTCAGTCCCGCCGCGCTGTTAGTTCAGGTGTGCGACGCGCTTTCACCTTTGCTGACACAGAACAACAACAAGCTGGTTTTGGACATCGACAAAGACAGCATGTGTGACATGGAGAGCGACCGAGGCAAGCTGCAACAGATTGTGACCAACCTTTTCTCTAATGCTTGCAAGTTCACAAAAGAAGGGCGCATCACTGTGTCGGCGTTCATGAATCAGGATAGCCTGACAGTAACCGTCTCCGATACCGGTATCGGTATGACCCAAGCGCAACAAGCGCGCGTGTTCGACGCGTTCGCTCAAGCCGAGGCCAATACTGGCCTCAAGTACGGTGGCACGGGCCTAGGCCTCGCCATTGTCAGGGAATTCTGCACGATGCTGGGGGGCAGTATTGAGGTAGAAAGTAAGCCCGACAAAGGTGCTTTGTTCCGTGTCAGACTTCCGGTTGTCCCAAGGTGAGCTCCCGAAGTCGTTTCAAGGCATCTTCTCGTTTCTCCAGTTCGACTGCCTGCAGCGCGTTCTCAGCTTGCGCATCGGCAATCTGATCTTGCAGATCAGCAATCAACGCCAATAACAGCCGCAGTACTGATCCACGCGCGCCTTCCGAACTAGCCGCGGCGCTATCGGGCTCAAGATTTTGGGCAGAGATAGCCTCGATGAGGTCCAGGCCCGCCGAAGCCTCTTGCTCTGCCTGGTCAAGCCCCGAGACCGCATGCTGGCCAAGCGAGGCGCGAGCCGCCTCGTAATCACCCACCGCCAATTTTTGTAGCGCGGCATCAAAGTGGTTAGCTAATGCCGAAGCATCACAAGCACACATCGCATCAGCAGGCACCGCTTCGGCATTCTCCTCTTTCGATGAGGCATCCTGATGTGGCTCGCTTTGATTATTCTCGGGAGACAGCACACAGCCAGTCAATAAACCGGCAGCGAAAAAACCGAGAACCCAGACACGAAACCCGCGACGCACGTAATGCTCTCCTGTCTCTTTCAAAGAGCTTAGCACCGAGCGGGCCGCGCAAGCCAGCAAAGCAGGCAGTTCAAGGGAGCTGCTCGTGACGTAAGTGAGGAAAAAGAATCACATCGCGGATGGAAGGTGAGTTAGTCAACAGCATGACCAGCCTGTCTATGCCAATACCTTCCCCCGCCGTAGGAGGCAGTCCGTATTCAAGCGCCCTGATGTAATCATGATCGAAATGCATCGCTTCGTCGTCCCCCGCGTCTTTTGCCGCCACTTGCTCGCGGAATCGCTCTGCTTGATCCTCGGCATCGTTCAATTCGCTGAATCCGTTTGCCAATTCGCGCCCACCTACAAAGAACTCAAAGCGATCAGTCACAAAGGGGTCTTGGTCGTTTCGTCGGGCCAAGGGTGACACTTCTGTCGGATACGCCGTAATGAAAGTGGGTTCCTGTAGCTCCGCCTCTGCAGTCTCCTCAAAGATCTCAATCTGAATTTTGCCAAGCCCCCAGTTATCCTCCACTGACAGCCCGCGTTTTTTTGCCACGGCGGAGGCTCTGTCCCTGTCTGCCAAATCCTCATGAGTGAGGTCGGGGTTGTATTTGAGTATCGCTTCGAGAACGGTCATTCGGGCGAAGGGTTGATCAAAGTGAAAAGTGGTATCTCCGTAGCGAACTTCAGTCGTCCCCAGCACCGCTAGGGTCAGCTCTCGCATAAGCTCCTCGGTCAGCCCCATCGCATCGCGGTAATCAGCATACGCCCAATAAAATTCGAGCATCGTGAACTCAGGATTGTGCCGGGTAGATAATCCTTCATTTCGAAAATTACGATTGATTTCAAAAACCTTTTCGAGTCCTCCTACGGTCAACCGCTTGAGATATAACTCGGGCGCCACCCGCAAATACATTTCCATATCGAGTGCATTGTGATGGGTAACAAAAGGACGCGCCGTTGCACCACCCGCAATCGGGTGCAACATGGGTGTCTCGACCTCCACAAATTGCCGATGACCCAGGAATTGACGAATAAACTGGATCGTGGCGGCTCGAATACGGAAGATCTCCCGAACCTCTGGATTAACGATAAGGTCGACGTAGCGTTGCCGATAGCGCGTTTCCTGATCGACAAGGCCGTGGTATTTGTCTGGCAGGGGTCGCAATGCCTTGGTCAACAAGCGCCCCTCCTTCATGTTGATGTACAGGTCACCCTTGCCGCTGCGATGCAGCGGGCCCGAGGCCGCCACAATATCTCCAAGGTCCCATGTTTTGATCGCCTGAACGGCGTCATCGGATAATTGCTCACGATTGATATAGAGCTGGATCATGTCGGATCCATCCTGAATCAGCAGGAACGCTCCTCTGTTGCGGATCAAGCGACCGGCCACAGAGAAATGACGATCAGCCGTCTCCAACTCTGACTTCTCAGTCGACTCAAACTCTGTTTGCAGGTCACCGGCGAGTGCCGAGCGACGAAAGTCATTGGGAAACGCCAAACCCTGCTCACGCAGGGCTGCCAGCTTAGCGCGGCGCTCCGCAATCAACCGGTTCTCGTCTTCCGCTTGTTGTGCGTTATCCACCGTAAACTCCATCACACATCATTTTAAAGGCCCTTTTTTAGCGAGGCCTGAATAAAAGGATCCAGCGCCCCATCAAGCACCGCTTGGGTATTGCGGGTTTCCACCCCTGTCCGTAAATCCTTGACGCGGGAATCATCCAGCACGTAAGAACGGATCTGACTGCCCCAGCCAATATCCGCCTTGCTGTCCTCAAGCGCCTGCTTTTCTGCACTACGTTTCAGCATCTCCATCTCGTAGAGCTTTGCCCGCAACTGTTTCATGGCGTTGTCGCGGTTCTGATGCTGAGAACGTTCTGTTTGGCAGCTGGCCACAATCCCGGAGGGCTCATGGGTAATGCGCACAGCTGAATCCGTCGTATTCACGTGCTGGCCACCGGCCCCGGAGGAGCGATAAGTATCCACCCTGAGATCCGCCGGATTGATCTCAATCTCGATATTGTCATCGATCTCGGGTGATACAAAAATAGAGGCAAACGAGGTATGGCGACGGCCGCCGCTATCAAAGGGCGACTTTCTCACCAATCGATGAACGCCCGTCTCAGTGCGTAGCCACCCGAAAGCATAATCTCCCTCAAACTGGATTGTCGCACTTTTAAGACCTGCAACCTCCCCCGCTGAGGCCTCTACCAAGGTGGTTTTGAAACCCTTGTCTTCTCCCCATCGCAGGTACATGCGCAATAGCATCTCCGCCCAATCTTGCGCCTCAGTTCCTCCCGAGCCCGATTGAATATCGAGATAGGCATTATTGGGGTCCATTTCTCCCGCAAACATGCGACGAAACTCCAATCGCTCGAGCGCCGCATCCAGCTCAAGTAGATCATCCTCTACTGATTTGACCGTATCAGCGTCGTCTTCCTCCACCGCAAGATCGAGTAGATCGCGGGCGTCGGCGCAACCGGAATCCAGCTGCTCTATGGTCGCAACGACCACTTCAAGTGACGCGCGCTCACGCCCTAATGCCTGTGCTTTATCCGGATTTTCCCAAATAGTGGGCTCTGAAAGTTCCAGCTCGACCTCTTTCAGCCGGTCTTTTTTGACGGCAAAGTCAAAGATACCCCCTGAGCACGTCAGTACGCGCGCGGAGGTCTTTAATTTGATTGACGAGCGGTGCTACTTCCACGGCATTAGCTCCAATATCAGAATTCGCCGCCCCACAGAAGCCCAATATGAGCACCCGCGGCCGGCTTGGATTAACAGGTCGTGAGTCTAAAGGGTTGCAGGGGTTCGTGCCAGACGAGCGCGGATATCAGTCTCTTTAAAGAGCCCAGAATGAATCAATCACTAACTGAGGCGAGCGATCACCCCGATAATCATTGATGCCCAGACGGTACAGCGCTCCAATTCGCTCCAAGGGTTCTCCCAACCACCCCTCCACATCGATGTTGAAAGCGATTGCGTCCAGTTCAGTTCCTTCGATCTCCAGTGACAGCTTGAGGTGCTTCTCCCCCACGATGCGGTGGCGCTTTACTGAAAAAGCACCGTCAAAAAGAGGCTCTGGAAATTGCTGTCCCCAAGGTCCTGCGTCAGTCACTTGCTCGGCGACGGTGAGAGTCAACTCTGTGGCCTGCAGGACACCATCGCTGTCCTGAATCCGCTGCGGCGATTGATGGTTCAATGTTGCAGCGACAACATCATTCAGCGCCTGCTGAAAATCATCAAGGTGTTCCTCAGCCAGACTCAGTCCAGCCGCCATCGCATGGCCGCCAAATTTGCTAAGTAGCCCTGAGTGCTGGGTCGCTACCTGATCCAGGATATCGCGAAGATGGATGCCTGGAATTGATCGGCCGGAGCCCTTCAGCCAACCGTCACCCGCTTGCGCAAAAACCACGGTGGGACGATGCGTGCGCTCACGAATCCGGGAGGCAAGGATACCAATCACACCCTGATGCCAGGCTGGGTCGTACAAGGTCATCGCAAAAGGTAGCGCGTCGGCCGAGAGGTCGAGGGCTTCTAACTGCACCATCGCGTCCTGCTGCATGGATTGCTCGATGTCCCGTCGTTCCCGATTCAGTTGATGCAGGGTCTGAGCCCGCTCCCTGGCTGCCACTGAGGATTCTGCCAGCAGGCACTCGATACCGATGGACATGTCATCCAATCGGCCGGCTGCGTTAATTCGCGGTCCCACAATAAAGCCCAGATCTGAGGCTGTCGCCACCCGATGATCTCGCCCCGCGACTTCAAATATTGCCTCTATGCCCGGACGCGCCCGCCCCGATCGGATCCGAGCCAGGCCCGCTGCAACCAGGATCCGGTTGTTACGATCCAACGGGACAACATCTGCAACGGTGCCAAGCGCAACCAGATCCAGTGCATCACCCAAATTGGGTGGCTCGATCCCTCTCTCGGCAAACCAATTGCGCTGCCTGAGCGTTGCCCGCAGAGCGCTCAGCACATAGAACATCACACCTACCCCCGCGAGGGATTTACTGGGAAACGTGCAACCGGGCTGATTGGGGTTAACAATCACGTCTGCCTGTGGCAACTCAGATCCGGGCAGGTGATGATCGGTAACCAGTACGCTAATACCCAATTGGCGCGCGGCGGCGACCCCCTCAATACTCGATATTCCATTATCAACCGTGACAATGAGATCTGGCATCTGGGCGGCCGCCAGTTCGACAATTTCAGGCGTTAAGCCGTAACCAAACTCAAATCGGTTGGGGACCAGATAGGCAACCTCCTCCAATCCCATTTGCCGCAATACCGATACCGCCATCGCGCAGCTTGTCGCGCCATCGGCGTCAAAATCTCCCACGATTAGCACCCGCCCCTCGCCTTCAATGGCATCGGCCAATAATTCTGCGGCATCCTGAATGCCACCGAGGGAGTGCGGCGGTAACAATTGATTTAAGGTCAGCACGAGTTCATCGGGGTGCTGGATGCCGCGATTGGCATAAACTTTTTTGAGGATGGGAGGAAGTGAGGCGTCTTGTAGCGCGGTGCTGATCTCGCCATTGCGCCGGCGAATCGCTGGTGCGCTCAACTCCGACACTGCGCCGCCATAAAGGCGTGAATCGCTGTCAGGTCATTATCGAGGGTGTGGAATCGCTCCTCTCGATCGAATAAATCAATGAGATGTGGGGGCAATTGCGGCGCCTCGCCGGTCTCGGCACGGGCCACTGCCGCGGGAAATTTAGCCGGGTGCGCTGTGGCCAGTGTCACCATCGGGCCCTCCTCCGCTCTGCGACATTGTCGTGCAGCACGAGTGCCGATGGCACTATGAGGGTCAACCAGTAGTCCAGCGTGACGCCAAAGCCGGGAGATCTCTTCGCAGGTTTCTTCATCTGACACGCATGCACTGGTAAATAACGATCTCACCTTGGACAAGGCAGCATCGCTCAGTGCGACCTGTCCCTGACCAAACTCGTCCATCAACGACGCAATCTTCGCCGCATCACCATCGTAAAGATCAAACAGTAATCGCTCAAAGTTGGAGGATATTGAAATATCCATGCTGGGGGAAAGGGAGGCCTCAATCGGCTGACGAGAATAGGTGCCGGTAGTGAGCATGCGATGCAATACATCGTTACGGTTGGTGGCAATCACCAAATTGTTAACGGGCAGTCCCATACGATGCGCAAGATAACCGGCGTAGATGTCGCCAAAGTTTCCAGTGGGCACCGAAAAATTAACTGGCCTGTCGGGACCACCGAGGGCGAATGCGGCATAAAAATAATAGACAATCTGGGCCATGATTCTCGCCCAATTGATAGAGTTGACGGCGACTAGAGAGCGGCCATCGGGCAAAAAGCCCTCGCCAACAAAGCTGGCTTTAACCAAAGCCTGACAATCATCAAAGTTGCCTCTAACAGCTAGATTGTGGACGTTGCCGCCTTCAACCGTTGTCATCTGCCGACGCTGAACGTCTGATACCCGGCCATCGGGGTATAAAATAAAAATATCCACGTTTTCGCAATGCCGACACCCCTCGATAGCCGCACTGCCAGTGTCCCCAGAGGTGGCACCCATGATCACCACTTTCTCGCCGCGCCGGGTCAAGACATGGTCAAGGAGACGACCCAATAACTGCAGCGCAAAATCTTTGAACGCGAGTGTGGGTCCGTGAAAGAGCTCCAATAACCATTGATCATGGTCGAGCTGAATCAACGGTGCGATGGCCTCATGCCGAAAATCGGTGTATGACGCCTCGACAAGCTGCGCCAGAGTGTTGCGGTCGATACTGCCCTCTACAAACGGGGCGATGACAGTAGTGGCCAAGTCGGTGTAGGAAAGCCCGCGCATGGCACGGAGTTCATCGGCGCTGAAGTGGGGCAGCGAGTCGGGTAAGTACAAGCCGCCATCGCGCGCCAAGCCTGCCAGCAGCACGCCTTCAAAATCGAGTACTGGCGCCTGTCCGCGGGTGCTGAAATACCGAATGCTCACCGCAATGCTCCTGTGTCTGACAACATCAGTCGAAAGACTCGACCCGTATCAGCGCCAGGTCAGACTGTACCTCGTCCAGCGCCACCACTGCCTGTGTGGCATCATTCATTAGAGAAGCAGGTACCGCATGGGTCAAAATAACAATCGGTACGTCAGTATCTCCTTCCTTCGATGCCTTTTGCACCAGAGACTCGATACTAATGCCCCTCGATGCCAACTTCTGTGTGATATCTGACATCACTCCAGGACGATCCGTCACATGCAGTCTCAAATACCACTCGCTGCTGATCTCCTCCCAAGGGATAACAGGCAGCGGTGTGAGGTCTCCAGCCGGGATGCCTAGCGGGTAGCCAGCAGCCCCATGGTCGCGTGCGATATCGATTACGTCGGCGCACACCGAAGAGGCTGTAGCAGAGCCGCCTGCGCCCGGGCCCACCAAAAGCAACTCACCCACTGCATCTGCTTTAACCATGATGGCATTCAGAACACCATCGATGCCGGCAAGCTGTTTTTTCTCGGGAATTAATGTGGGATGCACACGCATCTCAATGCGATTGCCGGACCGGCGCGCTATACCTAGGTGCTTCACCCGGTACCCCAAGGTTTTGGCGTAATCGAGATCTTCGGGCGTCAGGGCTTGTATCCCCTGCTTGGCAGGAGCATCGATGCTCAGTGGCGTACCAAACGCCAACGAGGCGAGGATCACCAATTTGTGCGCAGCGTCAGTGCCATCAATATCAAATGTCGGGTCGGCCTCGGCATAACCAAGCGCTTGCGCCTCCAAAAGCACCTCTTCAAAAGCACGCCCCTTGTTGCTCATCTCAGTGAGGATAAAATTAGCGGTGCCGTTGATGATCCCCGCCACTTCGCTCACTGAATTCCCAGCCAGTGCCTCTCGGACGCTTTTGATCACCGGGATGCCTCCCGCCACTGCCGCCTCGAAACACAGCTGAACCCCAGACGCCTCGGCCAATGCAATCAGCTGATTACCATGCTCAGCAATCAACGCCTTGTTTGCCGTCACCACGTGCTTGCCATGCTCGATAGCGATTTTCATCACCTCGTGCGCCACTGTGGTTCCGCCGATGAGCTCCACCACGACATCCACTTCGGGATCCCGAGCCACATCCGTCACGTCACGACTGACCTTGGCATCGCCATAATTGTGATCGGGGTGATCTCGACGCGCACCAACATGCGTCACACGCACTTCCCTTCCGCACCGCGCAGCCACGAGAGACGACTGATTTTGCAGGATATTGATTGTGGCAAGCCCCACGGTTCCCACACCACACACACCGATTCTTAGGGGTTCTATCTCAGTCATGCCGACAATGTCTCCGCTGCGACGGGTGGCCCCTGACGGAGTAACCGCTTAATACCTCTGACCGCCTGCCGAGTTCTGTGCTCATTCTCAATCAACCCAAAGCGCACGAAGCCTTCACCATACTCTCCGAAACCCACGCCGGGCGAGACAGCAACGCCACCTCTTTGCAATAACAATTTGCTGAACTCTACTGAACCCATATGGCGAAACGCCTCCGGGATTTCTGCCCATACGAACATCGTTGCTTTGGGAGGCGTTACGGGCCAACCAGCCTCATTCAAACCCTGACAAAGCACATCTCGCCTCCGCCGATAGGTATCGCAAATATCCCGGACGCATTGTTGGTCACCCTCCAAGGCGGCAATGGCAGCGACCTGCACAGGGGTAAAAATGCCGTAATCAAGATAGGATTTAATACGTGTTAGCGCCGCAATCAGCTCGGGATTGCCGCAGCAAAAGCCAACCCGCCAGCCGGGCATGTTGTAGCTTTTTGAGAGCGTAAAAAACTCCACTGCAATCTCTCTGGCACCCGGTACCTGCAAAATACTCGGCGCCGTGTACCCATCAAATACAAGGTCGGCATAAGCCAAATCATGTACGACCCAAATACCATGCTGTTTAGCGATCTCTACAACTCGCTCAAAGAACGGCAGTTCCACACAATGGCCCGTAGGATTGGACGGAAAATTCAGCACCAGCATCTTGGGCTTGGGGTAGGTATTACGGATGGCTTGCTCCAGCTCGTCGAGGAATTCCGACTCACTGCGCATGGGGACATGACGCAAATCGGCCCCTGAAATCACAAATCCATAGGGATGGATCGGATAACTGGGGTTCGGCACCAAAATCGCATCACCCACTCCCGTGGTTGCCAACGCCAGATGGGCAAGCCCTTCCTTTGAGCCCAAGGTAACAATCGCTTCGCTGTCGGGGTTCAGGGTGACTCCGTACCGGCTTTGATACCAGTCGCAAATCGCCTTGCGCAATCGCGGAATACCCTTCGACTGCGAATACCGGTGCGTATCACCGCGCTGAGCAGTTTCGCGCAATTTATCGACAATGTGCTGAGGGGTAGGTTGGTCGGGGTTGCCCATCCCGAAATCAATAATGTCTTCACCACGGGCGCGCGCTTCTTGCTTCAACTCGCCAATAATATTGAAAACGTAGGGAGGAAGTCGCTCAATGCGTTGAAAATGCGTGTCCACAGTCAATCCGATCTTTGCAGCGGATGCTCAATCGAGACCCAACAGCGCAGCCAAATCGGCGGCAGGTCGGTATCCCGGTATCATTTGCCCGGCGCTGGTGATAATTGCTGGCGTGCCGGATACACCCATCTGCTGCCCTATTTGATACTGCATCGCAATGGGATTATCTGCACATTCGTTGAGTGGCATTTCCACGCCTGCCTTAAGTTCGGTGAGCGTGGTTTGGCGGTCCATGGAACACCAGGCGGTGGCGAGCTTCATGGCACTGTCGGAGGGGATACCGCCGCGAGGAAAGGCGAGGTAGCGCACTTCAATGCCCATGCTGTTCAGTTGGTCAACCTCGCGATGGAGCTTCTGACAATAAAAGCAGGTAACGTCAGTAAAGACGGAGATGTAATCAAGGGTCTCGCCTTCAGGTTTAAATACCACCATATCCTTGGGCGATATTGCGGCCAGTTGTTCTTTGCGCACTACCGCACGGCGCTCTTCCGTCAAATTGATGGCACCAAACGCGCCGGTCTGATGTAAATCGCCATTCAGAAAAAAATAAGCACCGTCCTCCGTCGCATAAATGAGCGGACCATTGGTGATCTGGACTTCTGCAATACCGGGGGCTGGGCTGGGGCTAACCGAATCGATACTCACGGGCTGCCCGACAAAACTGCTCAAGGAGGCAGCAAGAATGTCCATTGCGTCATCCGCCAACACCGCTCCGGATAATAAGATCGGAGCCAATATCTTAACGACCAGCGCGACAAACCGCCGTTTCAGTGTAGCGCCTGACGGTGCTGGGGCTATGATTGGGTTCATCTTCCTGATTCCTCCCACAACAATTTGCTGATTCACAAAACCAAGCGGGCTTAAGTTGATAGGCAAATTAGCCTCGCATCCCGATTTAGGCAGCTATCGCTGCCCAGCGGTCACCATCATAGGGTTCTTCTTCGTGCGGCGCCCGCGCGGCACGCCGCCTGACGAACTATACAACCCATGCAGACACCGGCAACGCTAACTTGGGCCAAGAGTGTAAAGGATGCGGTTACAGTCCGCGACTGATGCCCCGACACCCCCCCACAGACTGTGGCGCCCTCGTTAGGTTATCGGCAGCCAATTTGGCTCAGGAGGACAGCTTTTCCTTGATTCTCGCGGCCTTACCAGAGAGCTCACGCAGGTAGTAGAGCTTGGCTTGTCTCACATCGCCACGACGCTTAACCGTGATGCTGTCCACCAACGGACTGTAGGTTTGGAACGTTCGCTCAACGCCAACACCGTGGGAAATCTTGCGCACTGTGAAAGCCGAATTGAGGCCCCGATTGCGCTTGCCAATGCAAACCCCTTCGAAGGCCTGTAAACGCTCCCGGGTCCCCTCTTTGACGCGAACCTGGATCACCACGGTGTCTCCTGGAGCAAACTCCGGCACTTCGCGGGTCATCTGCTCGGCATCGAGCTCAGCGATTATCTTGTTGGTGCTCATGACAGTCTCCTATCGCCGCGCAAGCCACGCGGTCGATATCATATTCGTTGTATCTGTTGCGCCTGTTGAGCTCGACCCAGCGAGTAATGGCGCGCTTTTCGCTACCTAGCATAAGCAAGCAGCGGGGCCGGATACCGGCAGGGTCGCGATGATACCTTCTGATTTACCGCTTGTCTTCCCCTCTATTGAGGTAAAAGATCCCACTTATCAAGCAATGCCCGATCGGCGTCGTTTAGTCGGTCCACAGTAAGCATATCCGGGCGCCGATCCAGCGTTCGGCGCAGTGCCTGAGCGCGCCGCCACCCGGCAATTTCACCATGGTGACCACTGAGTAGCACAGGTGGCACCGCCAAACCATCATAGATCTCGGGTCGGGTGTAGTGAGGGCAATCCAATAAACCCTCGGAAAAGGAATCCTCGGCAGCGGATGCCTCGTGCCCCAGCGCCCCCGGCAGCCAACGAATGAGGGCGTCGATAAGGATCATTGCGGGCAACTCTCCGCCACTGACAACATAGTCGCCTACGGAAACCTCCAGATCGACGTGGCGCGCCATAAAACGCTCATCGATGCCTTCATATCGGCCCGCCACCACAATCAACTGGCCCTCGCTGGCCAAAGACTGCGCCAAGTTGACATCTAATTGCACACCCTGCGGGCTCATCGCCACCACTTTTGGGTTACCACCCACCGCCACGCGTGCTTTAGCCAGGGCAGTGGCAAGAATGGGGGCCTGCATGACCATCCCTGGCCCACCACCGTAGGGTCGGTCATCTACACTGCCGTGCCGATCTGACGCCTCCTCACGCGGATTCTGCAGGTGTAGCTGGCACAGACCGGATTCAAACGCGCGTCCGGTGACACCCCAATGCGCAATGGCTGAAAACATTTCTGGGAATAGAGACACTACCCCAAGCCGCAACTGAGGGGAGACATCAGTCGTCGACATACCACCTCACCTCTATCTTTTTGTCATTCAGGTCCACATCAACAATCACGGTTTCTGGGATCCAGGGAATCAGATGCTCCTTACTATCAACACTTTCCCCGTTGGGCGTCACTACCAGCACATCGTTTGCGCCGGTTTCGAGTAACCGGTCAACGACTCCCAATAGCACGCGCGTGTCATCCTCGCGACACCACACCGCCAAACCGACAAGATCTCGCCAGTAAAACTCGCCCTCATCCGGCAATGGAAAACACTCGGCCGGAACGCGAATCTCGCGCCCTCTCAACGCTTCAGCAGCGGTGCGATCGTCGATACCCGCGAGTTTGGCAATCAGACTTTTACCTTGCTGACGCACAGCCTCAACCTGCACGGGCTCTGCCTGCGCGAGCAGGCTGGCAGACGCACTGGCAGACGCACTGGCAGACGCACTGGTAGCGGGTGGATGCAGATGAAGTTCAGGGAGGCGTGTCAGCAGGTCAGTGTCTTCGAGTCGCGGGCGCAACTTAACCCACCCTTTGACGCCATAGACGCCGACCACATCGGCCAGCGTTAAATAGTTATCAGTAGGGGACGGAGATTCCTGCATCGGATCGCGCTAGGCGCCCCCTCATCGATCAGGCGGCAGTAGCTTGAGCGCCCGCCTGATACTCTTTCATGAGCTTTTTAACGCGAGGAGAAACTTGAGCGCCCTTGGCGACCCAACCTTCTACTTTTTCGATGTCAATACGCAGTCGCTCTTCCTGCCCACGCGCGATGGGGTTAAAAAACCCCAATCGGTCGATAAAACTTCCATCACGCGCCTCGCGTCTGTCTGCCACAGTCACGTGATAGAACGGTCGCTTCTTGGATCCACCCCGAGATAAACGGATGACCACCATAATGTCGTATCCTCAAATTACGTGTCAGGCCCACCAGAATAAAGGCCTGCCGATAAAAAGAGCGCGGAGGATACAGGAATCAGCAATAGCTGAAAAGGTATAAAGTAGGCGCCCTGACACCGCGCAATGCGTCGCTATCGGCGCGGAAACCCCGGTGGGGGTCCACCACCCGGGCCACCGGTCATGCCTCCCAGGCCACGCATCATGCGCTGCATGCCACCGCCTTTCATTTTTTTCATCATTTTCTGCATTTGTTTATGCTGCTTGAGCAGCCGGTTAAGGTCCTGCACCGCTGTGCCAGAGCCCAGCGTAATCCGGCGCTTGCGGGACCCCGAAATCAGATCGGGATTACGTCTCTCTTTTGGCGTCATGGAGTCAATCATGGCCTCCATGCGATCGAATTGCTTGGTGTCCACATTTTGAGCCGCCTGCGTCATACCAGACATACCGGGCATTTTGTCGAGCATGGCGCCCATACCCCCCAAATTCTTCATCTGCTGCAGCTGCTCTCGGAAATCTTCAAGATCGAAGCGCCCGCCTTTTTGTACCTTGGTTGCGAGCTTCTTGGCTTTTTCGTGATCGACCTTCCGCTCTACATCCTCGATGAGCGATAGCATATCCCCCATTCCCAGAATGCGAGAAGCCAGTCGATCTGGATGAAAGGGGTCCAGAGCATCGGTTTTCTCCCCAACGCCCAAAAATTTAATCGGTCTCTGGGTGATCGTTCGCACCGAGAGTGCCGCACCCCCCCGGGTATCGGCGTCCACCTTGGTTAAAATAACGCCCGTCAGGGGTAACGTCTTACCAAAAGCCTTCGCAGTATTCGCCGCATCCTGACCCGTCATTGCATCCACGACAAAAAGAGTCTCGATCGGCTTGACCTCTTCGTGTAACGCTGCGATCTCGGCCATCATCACCTCATCCACCGCGAGCCGACCGGCCGTATCAATCAATAAGACATCCGAAAATGCCACTCGCGCGTTTGCTAAAGCGCGGCGCACAATATCCACGGGCTTCTCCGCCGGATCACTCGGCTCGAAGCGCGCACCGACTTCAGCTGCCAAAGTCTCCAGTTGCGTTATCGCTGCGGGGCGATAAACGTCGGCACTTACGACCGAAACGCTCTTTTTTTCTCGCTCGATCAAATGTCGCGCCAGCTTCGCCACCGAGGTGGTCTTACCTGCGCCCTGCAAACCCGCCACCATGACGACCGCAGGCGGCTGTGTCGCCAGATTGAGCCCCTCACTTTCTCCACCCAGCACCGTCTGCAATTCAGCTTGAACAACCTTCAGAAAGGATTGGCCTGGGGTCAAGCTCTTCGCGACTTCTGCGCCAATAGCCCGATCCTTTACGCGGTCGGTGAATTCCTTGACTACCGGCAGCGCTACATCGGCCTCAAGCAACGCCATACGCACGTCGCGAAGCGTATCGCGTATATTGTCTTCGGTGATTTTTGCTTTTCCTGAGATAGCCTTCAGGCTACTACTCAAGCGGTCACTGAGAGATTCAAACATCGGTGTGTTACCTGCGTGGGGATACCCAAGTTCATCTTGAACCGCGTAGTATAAGGATGCGATGAAAGATACCCAAATCCAGATGATTCCTTACCGACGCTGCGAGACCGAAGTTCGTGGATAGCGCGCCCAATTTACTGACCGCAGGTCTGGCTATTTTGGCGGCATTGCTCTACCTGACTGCGGTCTGGCGGCAGCTGCTCAATCTTGAAGCCGGTGAGCAACGGCAGCGGCGCCAGATTGCACTGGTGGGAGCGGCGGCGCTACTAGCGCATGGAGTAGCGGCTTACCTAACGGCTCAAGCGGGCGAATCCAGCCTCGGGTTCTATCGTGTGGCGTCGCTCATGTTTCTGAGCATGGGTGTCATCAGCCTGATCTCCCTGGTCATTCGCCCATTGCACACTCTGCTCATTGTTCTGTTCCCTCTGGCCGCTCTTTCTATTTTGGTAGCCACCTTCGCTCCGGACACCAGCCGACCCATGAGCGACCTGCCTGCTGGCATTCTTTCCCATGTCTCGGCCTCGATTATCAGCTTTGCAGTACTCGCACTCGCCGTGCTGCAGGGCCTGCTGGTCACAGCCCAATCCAGACGACTAAGGCAACACCGCAGTCAAGGCGTCATCCGTAAACTACCGCCACTCGAGGCCGCCTCAGCCTTATTTTTCGAATTGTCGGGCGCAGGATTTCTGATTCTGACCATTGCGATTGGCACTGGCTTGGTGTTTGTTGAGGACTTGTTTGGCCAACATCTGGTGCACAAAACGGTGCTCACCATGCTGGCTTGGTGCCTTTACGCCATCCTGATGGCCCAATATTTTCGTCGGGGCTGGCGGGTACAGTCGGCGATCACCGTAAATCTGATTGCATTTGGCCTGATGGTTCTGGGGTTTTTTGGCTCCAAACTGGTCCTAGAGCTTCTATTACCGTTGACTCAGTAATCTAATTGAGCGCCTTCAGAATGATCAAAAGAGGCTTGTACGTTCCCCTGTTTTTCTCCACCATTTCAATACGACACTAATAGAGGCATGAAGCTCCCTTGAACGAGACATCGCTGGGCCTGCTCTTTGCGGCGCTGGCGCTATTGATTCTGATCTCAGCCTTCTTCTCCAGTTCAGAGACGAGCATGATGTCTTTGAACCGGTATCGTTTGAAGCACCTGAAGGGTACAGGCCATCGCGGCGCGCGACGCGCCATCTCGTTGCTGCAGCGACCCGACCGGCTGATCGGCCTGATTCTCATCGGTAATAATCTGGTCAATATTCTTGCCTCCGCGATTGCCACAGTCATTGCTATTAGGCTTTTTGGAGACGCAGGCATTGCTATTGCTACGCTGGCGCTGACTTTGGTCATTCTGATTTTTGCCGAGATCACCCCAAAAACGATTGCCGCGCTGCATCCCGAGCGTGTGGCTTTTCCTGCCAGCATAATCTTAGTCCCATTACTGAAAGTGCTGATGCCGCTGGTCTTATCCATCAACTGGCTGACCAATGGCATCTTGAAGTTGATGGGATTTTCTCCGGACAGGGCAGGAGATGATGCAGTGTCTCAGGAAGAGCTGCGCACGATCGTCACGGAATCGGCCTCAATGATCCCGAGTCGGCACCGCCGTATGCTTGTGAACATTCTCGATCTCGAGCAAATGACGGTGAACGACATCATGGCACCGCGAAACGAGATTTATGGGATCGATATTGGCGCGCCGGATGAGGCCATCATGCGGCAACTTAAAAATAGCGAACACACCCGCCTACCCATCTACCGCGATGACATCAACCAGACAGAGGGCGTATTCCATATGCGTAATCTGAGTCAGGTTCTCGATGGCGCCCAGTTGAGCCGCTCACGCTTGCTGGAAGCGGCGGATGCGCCTTACTTTATTCCCGAAAATACACCCCTCAACACCCAGCTGCTGCATTTTCAGCGACAAAAGAAACGTTTGGGGATGGTGGTCGACGAATATGGCGATATTTTGGGTCTGGTCGCTCTCGAGGATATTCTTGAGGAAATTGTGGGGGAGTTCACCTCAAATCTAGTCGAAGAAAACGAGGAAATTACACGCCACCCCGATGGCAGCACCACCTGTTCTGGCACAGTCAGTATCCGTGATCTGAATCGGCAGCGTCAGTGGGATCTCCCCACAGATGGGCCCAAGACGGTGAGTGGTCTAGCGCTCGAGGCACTCGAGGCATTTCCCAGTGCCCCTGCTTGCGTCCGGATCGAGGGGTATCAGTTAGATATTGAAGACATCGCCAAAACCCATATCAGTCGACTGCGGGTAACACCGCTCGATGCAGGATTATCAGCTTTAGATACCCCCGCCAGATCCTGAAGATCGCCAAGCACCTAGCCGGCGGCCAGCCTTTCCGCCACGGCGACCAATATCTCCTGCTTGCGTTCGTTACCGGCTGAAAACCACTCAATAATTTCATTGGCGGTTCGGTGACAACCGATGCATATATCTTTGTCGTCTAAGGCACAGATCTCAACGCAGGGTGACTTGACGAGAGTTGGTACCTCACTCAAACGGGATCTCCCTCTGACTGCTGAGCGTAAAATGCGGTCGCAAAAGTATCGAGCTCTCCTGCCTCGATCGCGTGCCGTATCCCGGCCATATGGCGCTGATAGAAGCGAAGATTGTGAATGGTAGCTAATTGCGCACCCAATATTTCGTTGCATTTGTCCAAATGCGCTAAGTATCCCCGACTGAAATGCTCACAGGTGTAACAGTCGCAGGTCGGGTCAAGCGGCTCGGTACTGACTTTATGTCGCGCATTGCGCAGCTTAATAACACCCTCGCTGGTAAAAAGATGCCCATTGCGGGCATTGCGTGTGGGCATCACACAGTCAAACATGTCGACCCCGCGACGCACGCCCTCCAACAGATCTGCAGGCGTACCCACTCCCATAAGATACCGAGGCGCATCAGCGGGTAAATGAGGAGCAAGACCATCCAAGACTTTCATCATCTCAGACTTGGGTTCGCCAACTGACAGTCCGCCGATGGCGTAGCCGTCGAAGCTCATCTCCACCAAAGCGTCTAGTGATTGCTTGCGGAGCTCGGGGTACATACCGCCCTGCACAATGCCGAATAATGCTGCCGAGTTGTCGCCATGAGCCTTTTTACTGCGGGCCGCCCAACGTAACGACAACTGCATGGAACGCTCTACCTCACGCTCTGAAGCCGGATAAGGGGTGCACTCGTCAAAAATCATGACGATATCGCTGCCTAGATCGCGCTGAATCCGCATAGAGGTCTCGGGATCAAGAAACACCTTATCGCCATTTACGGGTGACCTGAAGGCAACGCCCTCTTCCGTCACTTTGCGGAGCTCATCGAGGCTGAATACCTGAAAACCACCGGAATCGGTGAGTATCGGACCGGACCAACCCATAAAGTCGTGTAAATCGCCGTGGGCTTTGATGACCTCAGTGCCCGGCCGAAGCCACAGATGGAATGTATTGCCCAGGATGATTTCTGCGCCAATCTCCAAAATATCTCTCGGCAACATGCCCTTGACCGTGCCATAGGTACCAACAGGCATAAATGCAGGCGTTTGAATGCGTCCGCGAGATAAATCGATCTCACCGCGCCGCGCAAGGCCATCGCGTTGTGAAACACTGAATTTCACCCAGCAAACTCACTTTTGGTCAAGAACATAGCATCACCATAGCTGAAAAACCGATAACGGTTCTCTATCGCAGCGGCGTAGGCCCGACGGATCGTCTCCACTCCGGCGAAGGCAGATACCAGCATCAACAGAGTGGATTCTGGGAGATGAAAATTGGTGATCATGGCATCTACAACGTGGAAGCGGCAGCCGGGATACAAAAAAATATCAGTATCTCCCTCAAAAGGGACAAGCACCCCTTGCTCGCTTTGACATGCCGCGCTCTCCAGTGATCTCACTGCAGTGGTTCCCACCGCGACGACGCGACCCCCTCTGTCTCGGCACGCGTTGACAGCGTCACAGCAGGTTTGATCAACGTCAACGTATTCCCTGTGCATAACGTGATCTTCAAGATTATCGGCCCGCACTGGCTGAAAAGTCCCGGCGCCCACATGCAATGTCAATTCGGTTCGCCTTACTCCCAAGGCATCCAACGCGTTGAGTAGCGGCGGATCGAAGTGCAATCCCGCGGTAGGGGCAGCCACCGCACCTTCTCGTCGGGCGTAGACCGTTTGATATCGGTCGCGATCCTCGTGAGTGTCTTCTCTGTCGATATACGGGGGCAGCGGCATATGACCAAAGCACTGCATCATTTCTTTCAAAGACCCTGATTCGGGCGAGAGCGCAAATAAAGCGCCCTTTCGACCTGTCACCCGCAGCGTAAACTCAGAGACATCACTCTGGTCATCGGGGGTGACCAGGAGCAATGTGCCCTCCTTAGGGCTTTTACTGGCCCTAACGTGCGCCAAAGCTGAGCCATCGCCAAGGAGTCGCTCGAATAAGATCTCGACTTTCCCACCGGTTTGCTTTTGGGCGAACAAGCGGGCCGGTAGCACCCGGGTATTGTTAAACACCAACAAATCATTCGGCGATAATAAAGAGGGCAAATCTCTGAAAGCCCGGTGCGCAACTGACTCAAGGCCTGGGTTGACCTCGAGGAGACGCGAAGCTGACCTCTCCGCAAGCGGTTCTTGAGCGATCAGCTCCGCGGGGAGTTCAAAAGCAAAATCAGTGCGTTTCATGGGCCATACGATTCGGGGAGATTCTGGTTACTTTGCGCGAACGATAGTGCAATACACCTCATAAAAAAGCCGGCGCAAGCCGGCTTTATGTCTTTGCAGGGCAATCGCCAGGCCTTACTTTTCCTTTTCCTTTTCCTCTTCTTCATCGTCGCCGTCAGCCGGCGCCTCTTCGGAAGCCTCTTCGGGTTCAGGTTCTGGCTCAGGCTCAGACTCCGCTTCTGGCTCTGGTTCCGGTTTCGGTTCCGGTTCGACCTCGGCCTCATCAGACGTCGCATCCTGAGCCTCTTCGACTGGTTCTTCGGTCGACTCCGCGGCAGATTCGGCCCCACTGTCATCATCCGAGGGCGGTGCCGCCTCGGGCGCAGGATCAGGTATCGCGACAGTAATGAGCTCTTCTGCCAGCAAGATGCGCACTTTCTCTTCGCCGTTCACTGGCTTGCCATTGGCATCCTGCACTGCGTAACGGTCGTCGCCGCGAACAAAGATCTTGTAGTCGGGGGTTTTCTTGATGAGCCTCATCGCCATATCTTTTCTCCCTAAAGATACTCAGATTCACCGGACCGACCGGGTGTGGCTCGGCTGAATCGCGCAAGAGTATACAGCAAGGGCTAAAAAAACCCAGCGTCCCATTGCCGCCCAGTCTGGAATTGGTATACTCCGCCGCCTCGCCTACTTGCCGGAGTGGTGGAATTGGTAGACACAGGGGATTCAAAATCCCCCGCTGGCAACAGCTTGCCGGTTCAAGTCCGGCCTTCGGTACCATTAC
>JADHNP010000115.1 GCA_016779445.1 Luminiphilus sp.
CGCTTGGCCTTCTTGTCCACAATGTGGCCCTTGAAGGTTCGGGTAACGGCAAACTCACCCAGCTTGTGTCCCACCATATCCTCGTTAATCAGGACCGGCACATGCTGGCGACCGTTATGCACTGCAATAGTGAGGCCCACCATATTCGGGGCAACCATGGAACGCCGCGACCAGGTCTTGATCGGTCGGCGGTCATTCGCCTGCACAGCCACCTCTACCTTTTTCATCAGGTGGAGGTCGATAAAGGGGCCTTTCTTCAATGAACGGGGCACTGTATTTATTCTCCTGACCGATTACTTCTTGCCGCGACGGCGAACGATCATGCCGTCGGTGCGCTTATTTTTGCGAGTCTTGTAACCTTTGGTGGGCACACCCCAAGGTGTTACCGGATGTCGTCCACCCGAGGTCTTGCCCTCTCCACCACCGTGGGGGTGATCAACCGGATTCATCGCCACACCGCGCACAGTCGGACGCACGCCTCGCCAGCGTGCTGCACCCGCTTTGCCCAACTTACGCAGGCTATGCTCTGAATTGGACACTTCGCCCAAAGTGGCGCGACAGTCGATAGGCACCTTGCGCATCTCGCCTGAACGAAGTCGGATCGTGGCGTACTGGCCCTCGCGCGCCACCAACTGCACAGAAGTCCCAGCAGAACGCGCCAGTTGAGCGCCTTTCCCAGGCTTGAGTTCAATAGCGTGGACAACTGAACCTACAGGAATATTGCGAACAGGGAGACAGTTCCCTGCCTTGATGGGGGCTGTCGACCCAGAATGAAGCACATCGCCCGCTTGCACGCCCTTGGGGGCAATAATGTATCGACGCTCACCATCTGCATATAAAAGCAGCGCGATGTGTGCGGTGCGATTGGGGTCGTACTCTATACGCTCAACCTTGGCAGCAATGCCGTCCTTGGTGCGCTTAAAATCAACCTTACGATAGTGCTGCTTATGGCCACCACCAATGTGCCGGGTAGTGATGCGGCCTCGATTATTTCTGCCACCAGTCTTGGATTTTTTCTCCAGAAGCGGCGCATAAGGGCCGCCCTTATGGAGCCCCTCGGTGACCACCTTGACATGATGGCGGCGACCGGCCGACGTGGGTTTACTTTTTACAACTGCCATAACTCACCACCTCAGCTTATCGACGCAAAGTCAATTTCTTGCCCTTGCTCTACCCGCACGTAGGCTTTCTTCCACGAGGGGCGCTTGCTCAAACCGTTACGATTGCGCTTGGTCTTACCCTTCACGCGCAACGTCTGAACGTCACTGACCGTCACCTTAAATAGCTGCTCGACAGACTGACGGATCTCATCTTTGGTTGCATCGAGGCACACGCGAAATACGTATTGATTCGCCTGCTCCGCCACAATTGCCGACTTCTCGGAAACATGAGGCCCCAACAGGATCTGGAATACACGCTCCTGATTCATGCCAATGCCTCCTCAAACCTTTTAATGGCATCGACGGTGATCATCACCTTTTCGAAGGCGATCAGACTTACCGGATCAACGCCCTCTACATCCCGCACATCCACTTTGTGAAGGTTGCGGGAAGCCAGATATAGATTTTTGTCTACGCTATCCGCCACAATCAGCACGTTGTCCACGCCGTAAGTCTTGAGAGCCTCCACCAGCAGCTTAGTCTTTGGCTGCTCCACATCCAGCGCTTCTATCACCACCAAGCGATCAGAGCGCGCCAGCTCGGACAAGATGGAACGCATCGCCGCCCGATACATCTTCCGATTCACTTTATGCGAGTGGTCCTGCGGCTTCGCCGCAAAGGTGACCCCGCCAGACCGCCAAATCGGCGAGCGGATCGTACCCGCACGAGCGCGGCCAGTCCCTTTCTGCCGCCACGGCTTTTTGCCGCCGCCGGCGACCTCTGAGCGTGTCTTTTGCGCACGCGTTCCCTGGCGCGCCCCGGACAGAAATGCTGTCACGACCTGGTGCACCAAAGCTTCGTTATATTCGCGGGCGAAGTTAGCCTCGGATACCGCCACGGTACCTGCTGCTTTATTACCCGGCTTGACTACACTTAGTTCCACGTCTCGCCCCCGCTACTCACGACTCGGACGGGCTTACGCCCGCCGATTTGACTGTCGGACGAACAATAACCTCGCCACCCGGCGCGCCCGGAACTGCCCCCTTGATCAACAAAAGGTTGCGCTCCGCATCCACGCGGACAACTTCAAGACCCTGCGTCGTCACGCGCTCGTCGCCCATGTGGCCAGACATCTTTTTGCCCTTGAAAACACGGCCCGGCGTCTGACACTGACCAATGGAGCCCGGCGCACGGTGCGACAGGGAGTTACCGTGAGTCGCATCTTGAGTACTGAAGTTCCAGCGCTTAACAACGCCCTGAAAGCCCTTGCCCTTAGAACGCCCGGCTACATCGACCTTCTGGCCCTGCTCAAACCGCTCAACCGTCAACTCAACGCCAATCTCGAAAGCCTCGTCAGAGGCATCAAGCCGGAACTCCCACAGACCCTCGCCCGCAGCCACGCCCGCCTTGGCAAAATGCCCGGCCTCTGCCTTGCTGACTTTCGAGGCCTTGCGGCTTCCCGCTGTGACCTGAATTGCCCGATACCCATCAGTCTCGAGCTCTTTGATTTGAGTGACACGGTTTGGAGCAATCTCCACTACGGTCACTGGTATTGATGCGCCTTCTTCGGTAAAGACTCTTGTCATTCCCGATTTTCGGCCGACTAATCCAATAGTCATGGCTTAAACCTCACAGTGTACGGGGCTCAACCCTCTATGGCCGCCCGGTTTGAATGTCGCCACCCTTCCCGAACGTTACACACCCGGCTAACCGGGCAGGCTACTTGTTACAAATTGTGCTTAACCAAGGCTGATTTGGACTTCTACGCCCGCAGCCAGGTCAAGTTTCATCAATGCGTCGACTGTCTTCTCAGTCGGCTCAACGATGTCTAGGAGGCGTTTGTGTGTGCGAATCTCATACTGATCACGCGCATCCTTGTTCACATGGGGAGAAATCAGAATCGTAAATTTCTCTTTTTTAGTGGGCAGAGGAATCGGGCCACGAACTTGAGCGCCAGTGCGCCGGGCAGTCTCCACGATTTCCTGCGTTGATGCGTCAATCAAGCGATGATCAAAAGCCTTCAGACGAATCCGGATACGCTGGTTTTGCACGCTACATCTCCTAAAAAAACAGCCGGTGTCCGCGGGGGACCCCGAAAAAAGAGAGCGAAGTCTACGGATGCGCTGGGGGAGTGTCAACCGTGAAACGCCCTATTTTCGGGCGTTTTAAGGGGATGCGACTTTTCTCACAAAGTAGCCCGTCGCAGGCTTAACCAAGGCGAATAGGCAGATCCCGCACGCGTTTCCCGGTGGCAGCGAAAATGGCATTACCGATCGCCGGGGCCACTGGAATCAACGGGGGCTCACCCAACCCACTGGGGAATGCATCGCTGTCGATGAACACAATGTCCAATTCCGGCACATCCGCCATACGCAGTGGCGTATAGCTATCCAAATTTCGCTGCTTAACTTGGCCACTCTCAAGCTCTGCTCCCTCATGGAGCGCAAGGCTGAGCCCCCATAGGGCAGCACCCTGTGCTTGCGCCATGGCACCTGACGGATTGACTACCGTGCCCACATCAATGCTTTGCCATAACTTTCGCACCGTGACGCGTTGCCTATCCGCGGAAACTGCAACATGTGCTACGCAAGCCACCCACGTGGGCATCCCCCTCTCCTGACCGTGGCCAACAGCGATACCCAGCGCCTCGTTGGCAGGCAATGGTCGCCCCCACTCACTGCGCTGTGCCACGTTCTCAAGTACGGTTCGCAACCTGCTGGCACCGCCAACCGTGCTACCTTCACCTCCCGCGTTTTTGCCGCGGGCATCCAACAGCGACAAGCGATAGGTCAAGGGATCAATCTGCAAAGCGTGTGCGACTTCATCAAGGAAGCATTCCACTCCCCAGCCGATCCAACCCGGGCCCACTGCTCGCAACCACCCGGGTAAAAAGGTCGCTTGCGCAAGACCATTATTCACCGCACGCACACGGTGGTTGGGCAGCGTATACCAGTGTTCCGCACCGCTCACAGAAAACGGATCGAACTTGCCCACTCCGTCAACGCCATCTGTTAAAAATCCCGGCGCCATCCCCAAAGTGGGCCAGCCCGCTACCACGGCATGATCGATCCCCGACAATTTACCCTCCGAGTCGATACTTGCACTGAAGGTGCATACTGAAGGCGAGCGAGGGCAATCAAAACGGCTGTCCATTTCCCGATCGAAGATCAGCTTCACAGGTCGACCTACCGCCCGGGAAACCAGTGCGGCGGGGATCATCTGATCACCAAACAGGCGCCGCCCGTAGCCCCCCCCAAGGTAATGTTGATGAATGATGATATCGGGCTCGGGTAAGTCGAGGACTTCCGACAAAAGGGGCAATATCAGCGATTGCCACTGATTTCCCGCATATATGTGGCATTTACCGTCCACATCAAATCCGACCAATGCGTTTTGGGGCTCTAACGTAAAGTGCAGTGCGGTACCCGTACGATAGGTCGCTTCTAATACATTAGCGGCCCCACTCCGAGCAGCCTGCACATCACCCTCGTTAACAACCAATGTGCCCTCATTGGGATCGTCTGCGAGACGCAGGCCTTCTGCAAATAGCGCCGCTTCGTCAACCGCAGCCGTGGGCCCGGCGTCCCAGGTGACGTTGATCAGCCGCGCCGCTCGCATTGCCGTAGGCAATTGATTCGCTACTACAACCACCCACCCCTGAATGGTCCCCGTTGGGTCTTTTACCTCGACAGCATCGATATAGCCCGGCAATGCTTGGGCTTGCGAGTCGTCCACGGATACGACCACTGACCCATAACGCGTCGGCGGCATCAGTGGTATGCCGAACACCATTCCCGGCAGTGATGCATCCAGCCCGTACCGCGCACTACCGTTGGCCTTGGCGGGCACGTCCAGCGCCGCAACATCTCGGCCAATGATGCGTCGATCTGCAGGGGCCTTAATCGGCATGGCATCTAACTCGGCCTGTGAAAAGCTGCGATGAATATTGCCATCGCGGATGATTTCCGCAAAAGAGAGACTGCTCGAACCCGCGAACACCCGGCCACCCTCGGCATGACATTGCGATGCATCCGCAGCCAGTAATGCGGCTCCAGCTTCGACCAGTATGCTCCGCCCAGCAGCACCCGCCTGTGACAGCTGTGTGAAGGAGGTATGCACTGACCAGGAGCCGCCCGTTACCATGTAACCCCACTTCGGGTCAGTATCAACATGGGAAATACGAACATCATCCCAGTTAGCGCCCAATTCATCGGCGATAATTTGGGCCAAGGCGGTGCCCACATGCTGCCCCATCTCGGCGCGAACAATATTGATCAATACCGCCCCCTGAGGGTCAATTTCAAACCAGATAACGGGCGAAAAAGCGGCGCTGGCGCCGGCATCGGCCAGATCCGAGGCCACCTGCTCCGCGCCGCATCCTGGCAGCAAGGTACCAAGCCCCATGACCAACGACGAACCAGCAGCACCGGCCACGAAGCGGCGTCGACTGAGAGAAAATGTTGAATCAGGCATCGCGACCTCCTTGTCTTTGAGCGGCGATCCGAATGGCGCGCTTGATTCGGGGGTAAGCCATACAACGGCACAAGTGGCCGTTCATATGTGCAACGATGTCATCCTCACTGGGATCATTATTGCGCTCCAGTAAATTGGCCGCCTGCATGATTTGTCCTGACTGACAGTAGCCGCATTGGGGCACCTGCTCGGATTCCCATGCTGTTTTTAACGCATCCCCCACGGGGGTGGCCAAACCCTCGATGGTCGTCACGTTGCGCCCTGCCACCGCTTGAACGGGTGTCACACAGGCTCGCGCCGGATTGCCATCAAGATGCACGGTACAGGCGCCACATTGGGCAATACCACAACCGAATTTTGTACCCGTGAGCTTCAGCTCCTCACGCAAAACCCACAGGAGAGGTGTTTCACCCTCACTCTGACTGGAGGCAACTTCACCGTTCAGTGAAAACTCGATCATCTTAAATTCCTGCTTTTAAACAAACACCATTAGCATAACTTTTGCGTAAGGGAGAGCAAGCCCGAAAGCAGAGGTGGTAGCTATGAGGCTAACCCGGGTGGTAATGAAATCCTTTGGTTGAGTCCAATCAGAAAGACCGGACCTGTTAGTCTGCAATCGGCAAGGTCTATTGATTAAAAAAAAGCCCGCTAGATGCGGGCTTTTTTTCATCCGAGCATGCACTCAGTCGAGGATCTTGGCGACGACGCCGGCTCCCACCGTTCGGCCACCCTCACGGATCGCAAAACGTAAGCCCTCTTCCATCGCAATCGGCGCAATCAACGTCGCAACAAAATTAATGTTGTCCCCAGGCATCACCATCTCAATACCCTCAGGCAGCTCCACCGCACCCGTCACATCCGTCGTACGGAAGTAAAACTGCGGACGATAACCCTTGAAAAACGGCGTATGAC
>JADHNP010000116.1 GCA_016779445.1 Luminiphilus sp.
ATGCCCCCGTTTTTTTTGGATTACCGACACACTCCCGCGCTATTCCAGCCAATAGGGCTAATAATCCGCTGCGTTAAGGCGCCCACCAGCAATCGAAACCAGACTGTCCAACGAAGGCGCTTATGGGATATTGCATCTCTTCCCCGCTGTATAAGGCGCTCTCCAGAACAGACCTCTTCTTCTCCCCCACAATATGAAGCATACCGTGACGGGTATTGAGCAGACGATTCTTAGAGAGCGATACCCGCGTATAAGGAGCCGATAGTGGTCGAGTGATGAGTGCGTCGTCGTGGGTTGTCATACCCGCCGCCAACTCAGCCGCGCAGGGAAAAAGTGATGCGGTGTGCGCATCCTCACCCATACCCAACAGCACCACGTCAAATTCGGGGAGTGGTGCAAGCGTTGCCAACACACTCGTAATATCATTATCGTCTTCACCAGACGCCGGAATAAGTGAGACAAACTCAGCGTCACTGGCGTTTTGAGTCAACAGCGTTTCTCGCACCAGACGCTCGTTACGGTCTTTATCATCGCCCGCCACCCAGCGCTCATCCGCTAGCAAGACCACAACACGATCCCAGTCGATAGTCGTGCGCGCGAGCAAGGTGAATAAATTGGCAGGCGTACTGCCGCCAGAAACCACCAGATAGGCTTTGCCACGAGAAGCGACTGCGACCTGCAGGCGCTCTGATACCGCTGACGCCAAAGCGGCATCCAACTCTCGTCGGTCGTTAAATGGGTGTATCTCAGACATGCCAATTACGGCCATCACGATCGATAAGCAGCTCCGACTTGCTCGGCCCCCAACTGCCCGCCTGATAAGCGTTCACTTTGAGATCGCACTGTTCAAAAGCCGAGATCAGCTGATCGCACCAGCGCCAGCTTTCCTCAATTTCTTCGCGCCCCACGAATAATGAGGGATCTGCATTGATGGCATCGAGAATCAATCGCTCATAGGCATCGGGAATGCGTTCAATATCGGCGTCCCCTCTAAAATCAAAATTGAGCGTATGAGTCCGCAGTGACAGCTTATCTTTCAAGCTCTGTCGCTTGGAGACCATGCTCATCTCGATCCCCTCATTAGGCTGCAGGCGGATAATCAGCCTATTGGGTTCAGCGGATTCCCCGTCACCAAAGATGTGATGCGGCAGCGCCTTATACTGAATGATGATCTCCGTGACTTTCTCGGGCATACGCTTTCCAGTCCGAAGATAGAAGGGCACACCCGACCACCGCCAGTTGTCAACGTAGGCTTTGATCGCAACAAATGTCTCGGTATCGCTGCGCGTATTCTGGCATCCCTCCTCATCCAAATAACCCGGCACCGTATTTGCATCGATAATGCCCTGGCTATATTGGCCTCTCACTACGTGGTCTTTGACGTTGCTCCCATCAATGACTCTAAGGGCCTTGACTATCTTTACCTTCTCGTCGCGGATGCTCTCAGCTTCAAGGGAGTTAGGCGGCTCCATCGCCACCAAGCATAAAAGCTGCATTAAGTGGTTCTGAACCATGTCGCGCAACTGACCCACACCATCGTAGTAAGCCCAACGACCTTCTATACCCACCTTCTCAGCCACTGTAATTTGGATATGATCGATGCAACTTTGATCCCATTGCGAATTGATGAAGCGGTTGGCAAATCGCAGCACCAGTAAATTCTGAACAGTCTCTTTACCCAGATAATGATCTATTCGATAAATATCACTCTCATCGAAAAAGCGCGCGAGCGTTTCATTAACCCGTCTTGAAGTCACCAGATCTTCACCTATCGGTTTTTCAAGCACGATGCGACAAGGTCCAGTAAGACAATGTGCCGCGCTTAGGTGCTCACAGATCGTGGTAAACAATGATGGCGGTGTCGCAAGGTAGAAAAGGCTTACGCGCGAGTCATCGAGCCATGCACGCAGCCAATCAAAGGCCTCCGGCTGCGAAAAGTCAGCGGTAATATAGTCGATCCGCTCCGCGAGACGGTGCCAGGCATTATCGTCGATGCCTTCGCGCAAATAGGCGTTCATCTTGGATCTTAACTGAGTCAGAAACGCCTCGCCGTGTTGCTCCTGCCGAGCCACTGCGGCAATCCTTAAGTCGTTTGGCAGCAAGCCCGCCGCGTCGAGGTGAAACAGTGCCGGGAATAATTTTCTTGCTGACAGATCACCTGTGGCGCCGAATATAATCAGGTCAACCTTGCTCACTGCGATACCTCACTCTTTAGCGCCCGTGATAAGTTAGCGGTATCACTGGCCAGTTGCTGAATTTGCTCCCACTGTTGCGCCACACAAAGCGCCCGCGGCGTCAGCCACGATCCCCCGGCTGCCACAACATTTTGAAGGCGAAGATAGGCACCCAAATTTTCACGGGTAATACCCCCCGTTGGCATAAAGCTTACCGACGGAAAAGGCCCTGAGAGCGCGCGCAGCGCTGCCGCTCCGCCAGACGTCTCAGCCGGGAAAAACTTTACCGTGTTAAAGCCCTTATCCATGGCGCACAAGACTTCGGAAGCCGTCACTGCCCCGGGTAAAAACGGCAATGAATAATTTGACGCAGTCGATAAGAGCGCCGATGTCGCTCCCGGTGACACAATAAAGTCTGCACCAGCCCGCGCCGCATCACCAAACTGCTCGGGGTTACAGACTGTCCCCGCACCGACGGGTTTCTCGGGGAACTGAGCCTTTATTCTGCTAATTGCCTCGAGACCCAGATCCGTTCTCAAGGTAATTTCCAGCGCAGCGATACCCCCCGAAAACAGCGCCTCCGCCAGCGGAATCGCGTGATCGATTTCCTCTATGACGACCACTGGGATCACTGGGCATGACAGCCCTGATAACAACGCGTCACTGGTCATCTTCGTCCCCCTCAACACACAGCATTGCCGCACCCAACAGACCAGGATCTGGATGAGTCACCACGTAAGTAGCAATACCGCCGTTGAAGTCAGCAAAACGACCCTTAGCCAAAAACCGCGCTCTGAAGTCGCTCTTTCGCAACAGCGCGATATATCGCGGCGAGATGCCTCCCGCCACATAAACGCCTCCGCGCGCACCCAGTGTCAGTGCTAGATTTCCTGCCGCGGCGCCCAGTACGGAGAAAAAAGTATTCATCGTCTCGACTGCCAGTGCATCATGTGCTTCCTGCGCTGCAGCACCGACGGCCTCGGGCGTAAGGTGAGTAACAGGCAGACCTCGTATGTCCGCTAACGACCGATAGATGTTCATGATGCCCTCGCCACATAGCATTCGCTCTATGGACACCCGACCAAACTGAGCTCGTAATCGCGTGAGAATTTTGGCTTCGATATCGGTGATAGGAGCGAAGTCGACGTGACCTCCTTCGCCAGACACCACCAATGGCCTCCCTGTTTTGTCAAAAACAAGCGTCGCCACCCCGGTACCCGTGCCTGGGCCAATCGCCACCATGGGCTCTCCCTTTTGCACGCCGCCACCGCCAATTGCTTCTAAATGTCGGGTATCGAGCGCCGGAAGCGATCGGGCAACCGCTGCAAAGTCGTTCACAATGTTGATATGGGGGCAACCCGTCTGCGCTGCAACGCTGTCTGCAGTAAATCGCCAGGCGTTATTGGTAAAACTGATCTCATGTTGATCGGGTATCGCCGCCACAGCGAGACAAATACGCGCCAGTTTCGCGTCGCGCAGCGAGAGCTCACGCCAATCTTGCTGTAGCTGACTCAAAACGCCTTCAAAAGACGGGAATTCTGTCACGGCATAACTGGCGATCGCGATCGGGTTCGTCTGGCCCGGCTCGGCGAAAGCAAAACGCGCATTGGTCCCCCCTATATCTGCAAGGAGATACAGTGACCTAGACTTTGTGGGTCTATCAGGCGCCATAGCGTGCCCGCTCCGCTTGCTGCGTTTGTGAGTCTGAATGCGGCGTTTGCGGTGACCAAGTTGGGAAAAGCGTGCAAGCACCACTTTCGGCATCAGTCACGGCTGCCCTGTTCAATACAAACAACCCACGACCAATCGTATTGTCACAAAAGGGCAGGTCGGCGGGTGGTCTTGAATCCAGTGCACCATGATCAACATGCAGTGACAACCGCCCGGCCGCAACATCCAGTGTAATCAGATCTCCGTCCTGCACTCGCCCAATGGTGCCGCCGCTCGCCGCCTCGGGTGTAATATGAATGGCAGCGGGCACCTTTCCGGAGGCGCCACTCAAGCGCCCATCAGTAACTAGCGCTACCGCATGGCCTCGATCTTGCAACACGCCCAATATCGGCATCAATTTATGAAGTTCAGGCATGCCGTTTGCGCGGGGGCCCTGAAATCGGGCCACGATGACACAATCTCTGTCGAGCGCACCCTGCTCAAAAAGGTGTTTAAGTTCATCCTGATGAGAAATCACCACTGCGGGCGCGGTAATTGATCGATGGGCCTTATCGACCGCAGACGACTTGATGAGGCTTCTGCCCAAATTGCCCTCTAAAAGTTTGATGCCGCCCTCTGCCGAGAATGCCGCGTTTGCAGAACGAATAACGTTGCTATCCAAACTGGTATCGGGGGCATCGCGCCACTGCAACCGGTCGCCCTCAAGATGAGGTTCGATACAGGCATTACCAAGCTCACCGCCAAAACATACCTTGGCGTCGGCATGCATGAATCCCGCTTTAATGAGTTCCTTGAAAAGAAAACCCGTACCACCGGCCGCCTGAAAATGGTTTATGTCAGCACTGCCGTTGGGATAGATATGGGCCAATAGCGGGGTCACTTTTGACAGGCGATCAAAGTCAGTCCAGGTAAGGACCAGGCCCGCAGCGCGCGCCATTGCAATGAGGTGAATGCACAGGTTAGTGGACCCACCCGATGCCAACAGCGCAACAATTCCGTTCACAAAGCTTTTTTCATCAATGACTTCAGCGAGAGGCAGGGCCTGTCGGCTGGTCCTCGCTATTTTTGCAATGCGTTCCGCTGCCGCTTGGGTCAGTGCTTCGCGCAATGGCGTGTCGGGATTCACAAACGCGCTGCCAGGCAACTGCAAGCCCATTGCCTCCAGCACCATTTGGTTGGAGTTGGCAGTGCCATAAAAGGTGCAAGTCCCTTGACCATGGTAGGAGGCCATTTCTGCCTCCAGTAACGCCGCTCGGTCGACCTTGCCCTCAGCAAAGAGCTGTCTAATGCGCACTTTCTCTTTGTTGGAAAGACCGGTAGTCATGGGTCCTGCAGGCACAAACAAGGCCGGCAGGTGACCAAACTGTAATGCACCCATGACCAGACCCGGGACGATTTTGTCGCAAATACCCAGCATCAGCACCGCGTCAAACATTTGATGAGAAAGCGAGACTGCGGTCGCTTGAGCGATCACATCGCGACTGAACAAACTTAATTCCATACCGGGCTGGCCCTGCGTCACGCCATCACACATAGCGGGCACACCACCCGCTACTTGCGCGGTACAACCGAGAGACTTCAGGTGCGCTTTTATCTTTTGCGGATAATCCGCGTAGGGTGCGTGCGCTGAAAGCATGTCGTTATAAGCCGTAACAATGCCGACGTTGGCACTGTCCATAAGCTTCAGAACGGTCTTTTCGTCGCCCTCGCACGCGGCCATCCCGTGCGCCAAATTGCCACAACTGAGCTGACTGCGGTTGATCGGCTGACGCGCCATCTGTTCAATATCACGTAAGTAATCCCCACGGAGTGCCTGACTCCGCTTGGCAATACTTTCGGTAACTCGAATGACTTCAGAGTGCATGGAATTTTACCGGCTTCATTTCGTAACAAAATAACATAAATGCCAATTATTCTCCATTTCAGAGTCTATTTTGGTAATTAAATTACATCAACAGACACGCAGAGCAGTATCAACGGACCGTTCAAACGACGCCATAAGGATTCTTATCTATTGCATGTTCTCATTACCGCCCCTGGGCGTCTGAGCAAGCCGATACGATAAATGCTCTGCCCCTCGGTACTGCAGGCGGACCCCGCTTATTACTTACCGATTCAAGGCGTGCGATTAGTTAATGAGTCCTGCAAGCGCTTTGGATATAGTACCGGGGGCGCCCCACTGGTATCACCACACATGTCTGCAGACGCACAACCCCCCATCGACGCAAAACGCCAATCCGCGAGCGGATTAGCCGGTCTGCTTGGCAGCGTTATTAGTGCGGGTAAAGGCATTCTCGCGCGCAGACGCCGGGCAGTCGCACAAGCGGCCTCTGGGGATTTACTGGCTAAATGCCGACAACTTCTGCACCACCGCGGCGAAGCTTCCGGGCTGGCTCTCGCCTGTGAAGTGATCGCCGACTATCAGGCTCTGGATGAGACTAATCAGCTACTGTTCTTCCAGTCGCTAGCGCAGGATTTTGACGTCGTCTCGGCAGATATCATCAGCGCTGCCGAACAATACAAAGCTCAGCCCAGCTCGGCACATTTATCTGCTCTGACCAAACTGGCGGAGGCCCCCCGGGTAAAGTTGTTCCGTCGCATGAATATGGCTCCCGGAGCCAC
>JADHNP010000022.1 GCA_016779445.1 Luminiphilus sp.
AAGAATAAGGTTATGGGGCGATCAGAAGTAGCATGCACGCGAATCGAATCCCGCTTGGTCAAAAAATCGCATTCGGCATCGGCATGCTGGCAAACCAAATGTTTCCAGCGGCACTGGGTATCTTTATGGTCATCCTGGTGCAGAGTTTGGGAATGAGTCCACTGTTGTGGGGACTGATTTTCTTTCTCCCGAAGCTCGTAGACTGTATCACCGACCCGGTTATGGGTTTTATTTCTGACAGGACCGTGTCGCGCTGGGGCAAGCGACGCCCCTATATCTTTATCGGCGCCATCTGCTCGGGGCTGTCATACATCGCCATGTGGCAACTGTCCGCTGACAACAGCGAGCTTTATAACTTTGTCTATTTCCTGTGTTGGTCGTGTATCTTTTTTATCGGCCTCACTATTTTCAGCGTGCCCTATGTCGCGATGGGATACGAGATGAGCGACGATTATCATGAACGCACTCGACTAATGGCGGTCGCACAGTGGATTGGTCAGTGGGCGTGGGTTATTGCTCCCTGGTTCTGGATCGTCCTATACGATCCAGAGTGGTTTGAGAGCGCTACAGAGGGTGCCCGTACGTTGTCTGTCTGGGTGGGCATGGCCTGTATGTTACTGGCGATGGTGCCCGCCGTTTTTTGCCAAAGTGGCAGCAACACCCAAGAGACTCTCTCCCCACATCGCAAAGAAAGCCTAGGCGCTGTAGTCAAGGAGCTTCTTCACGGCATTGTGATCACGCTGCAGTGCAGGCCTTTCCAACAAATCTGTATTGCCACCTTTTTTATATTCAACGCCTACAACACAGTAGCCGGTTTCGCCTGGTTCATTATCGTGTATTACATGAATCAGGGTGATCCTGCTCTGGCAGGCGCCTGGCCCACTTTATTTGGTAGCGTGTCAGCGCTTTGCACCTGCTTTTTGGTTATACCCACTATTAATTGGATGGCGCAGCGCTATGGGAAGCGCCTGACGTTTATGGTGACTCAATCTGTCTCCATTGTGGGTTATTTCATGTTCTGGTGGAGCTTTAATCCCAGTAATCCTTACCTCATGTTTCTACCCATTCCGATTTTTGCATTTGGGATAGGCGGTTTATTCACCATCATGATGTCAATGACTGCCGATATCTGCGATCTTGACGAATTACAGACGGGAGCGCGTCGAGAAGGACTGTTCGGGGCGATTTACTGGTGGATGGTCAAGTTTGGGCTCGCCTTCGCAGGGCTCCTGAGTGGATTTATTCTTGCCTTCATCGGCTTCGATCAAAACGTTGCCATCCAATCAGACGAAACCCTAGCCCAACTGCGCATCGCTTTTATTGGGGTCCCGGTCAGTGGCACTTTGCTCGCCCTCTGGGCCATGCGGGGCTATGAGCTCGACGAGCAAGCGGTCGAAAAAGTAAAAATGGCACTCATTGATCGCCGGAGCAGACGGGATGGCCCCGAAGCCCACGTTGTTGCGGCCTAATGTCTGTCCGTAAAGCCAAGGAAAATAACGCAGCTTATTGGAGATTTCTCACCACCGTAACAAACAGTCCCGATACCTCCCCGCGCTTCATAAAAATAGAGTGGGAAATTTCACTGGGTAATTGATTCGACGTGAAGACCGACTCAAAACCATCATTGAGAGCGGCGGTAATCGATGCCTCAGCACCCAACTGAAGGACAACAGGCACTTGGCAACAAGTAAAGCCCAGTTGACCCGCTGCGATCGGTACCACTTTCTCTACACCCCCAACATCGACGTAGTGCAGGTTCGCAGCATCTGATAGCAACTCATTGCAGCGAAGCAGTACCGGATCAAAAGTAATACAGCCGTCTTGAACAATCACGCCCATCTCTGCGACTCTGCTTAGCACTTCTTCTTTGACTTGGCCCGTCATGCCGGGCTGCCGCGCACCGCCGAATCCGGGCGTATGCGAGTAGGGATCAGTCGGAAACGCGCCATAAACCTCTGGAGCCTTGTTAAATCCCAGCCCCGACCGAACGTCCTCATACATCGATAGCAGACCAGTGAGCGTTTCTGTACTCGCGCCGGCGCGTTTGGCGGCGATGACATTCTCGCTTGCCGCAAGCAACAGCTTAGACACCATATGCCAGTAGATAGAACCAATCCCCTCATACGCATACATGCCGCCAGACCGACCGGTAAACAGGTCGTGTCTGAAAGTCTCAATGAACAATTGTTTTACCGCCGTATGCTCGGCTTCAACTCCAGCATCTCCGGCTAAGGTGAGATCGTCGAGCACGGCCTCCACATCTTCAACTTTGGTCAGCTGACCATTAAAATGAACAACGCCGAGTTCATCTTCTGCAACTAAAGCTGTATTGCCCTTGGCGATCAATCGATTCAGAAATGGGATCTCTTCCAAGCTGGTTTTAGAGATTCTATTTTTATCAATTAAACGCGGTAAAACCTTGTGGGGATAAAGCAAATACGAGTGCTGCGCAGGGGTGTACAAAGACGACTGACGCAAAGTACGGAGTACTGCCAGCGCCTCATCAGCCGGGAGCAGCTTCGCGCTTAACACCGCCACCTGTCCCTCCAGCATCTCATCGAGCCGAACAAGTGAGACGGTCGCATCTTCAACATGCAGTCTGTTATAAGCATGGAACAAACCGTCTTCTCGGCGATTATGGCGAATGCTACTCGCCAGCACAGGGAGGCAGTGATCAATGAAAGCTCTTACTCTGTCGAAGTCCAAATGACTTCTGCGGCCCGAGAGGCCTTCCTGATACAGCGCCTCGCGATACGACTCCCCCGCCCTTCCCAGTTGGCTCAGCACGGTATACCGAAGTGCATCACTCACAGGCGCAGCACGTAGCACCTCGCCATGCTCCTGAAAAATAGCCGCCAAGCTGTCAAATAGTGTAAGCAACTCATCCGAAATGGGGGCACTTACGAGGTCTGAACCCATCAAAAGCTCGTCCAGAACCTTCAGGAAACGATGCAGATAACACAGCGTCACAACAGAAATGCCGGTACCCACGAGTGCATTATTGGCATCGTTCCATTCTGGGCGCTGAGTATTCATCCAGATGCCCCCATCTGGAACAAAATTGGTCAATTTGGAGAGCGTCATGGCGAGAAGCTTCTCCAATAGATTTACCTGGTAAACCTCTTCATTAACCCATAACAGCCGTCCATCGGCACCAACCTCTTCGACACGACGGGTAATGTCCTTTTCTAGATCGAGATCAAAACGAATTGTGTCGTAAGGATTAGCGAGCAAACTCTCAAAGCCCGCTATGCGATAAGGCACGTTGGCGTAAGCGAAAACATCTTGCGCCAGCAGCGCGTCAAGTCCATTAGGAAAGTGACTTTGCGCCAGCTCAATCAACTTCGACAGATAAATAACCTGATGATCACCCCAATAGCCAATATTGGCCCATGGATTTTCAGGTTCAGGTTTTTCCCAGTCGATTCCATCCCGCGTGATGCGATAAGGGTTATAGCCATCTGCAGTGGTCGCACTCACAAACTTGCAGATCATGTTGTCGATATAGCCAGGTATGGAAATCGACAACGCCTCCCAATTTTGAAAAATATCTCTCCAGTTACCTGCGAACGCCAATCGTTTCTCGTTGCCCTCGTTCAAGACGTCTATAGAAAATTGATTCCAGGGGCGCGATGGATCGCCGTGTCGACGACTAAAAGTTAAAGGCAGGTACTCTAAAAACAACCTCATCAACAGCGGCTGGTCGGCATTCTCTATACGCTCACGGAGGTCGGCATACGCTATTTGCTCTGGCAAGTCAGTCGTAAGTGACTCAAGCTGGGGCGCGACGCGACGATTCCATTGCTGACAGAACACTTGGAAGTCACGCTTTGACAGCAAGTAGTTGTTATCAAAGAAGCCTCCTCGCATCACGTTAAACAAAACATTCGCGGTGTGGTGCGCCGAATCCAAAGGCTGGGAGGTCATTTGAAAGCCATCAGCCATGCCTATAATCTGACGCAAGTGGGACCGCCCCTCTCGCAGATCAAAGGTGATCTCCTCGGACAATTCATGAGCGTCGCCCCCGATTCGATTAATCAGGTTAGCGACTTCAGTGGGGCCTTGATTAACATCCGCTACCAGCCCCCAACTGCGTTCTTGTTCAGGCTTTACCTCAATCTCGTCTACGACAAAGTACGCCCCTCTTCTGCCATGGACATCTTGCTCTTGCTCTACCGTTAACCCTTTCCGAAACCGATCAAGCTGCACGGACGACAACAGGTACTGTGGATGAGATAAGCCATAGGACCAAACAGTCGTCGCTGATAGGCATTCACTGGGTTCGGCGCGATCAGTGAGTAATGAACTCATGGAGTACATCGCCACTCCAGAATCACAGTGTAATTCGCTCTTTTTGTAGGCATCCACCAAGCAACTCAGCTCATTTTGGATGCCCGGCGTTACACCATAGGGCATCAGATTTTGCAGGCCATCCAACAAGCGAACACTGGTAGCGTGTGCTCCTTGATTACTAAGCACAGATGTTTTTACAAAACCAAAGCGATGAGACATTTGCCATGAGTAGCGATAAGTCAGTTCGAGGTCATAATTGATTTCCTCGAAGATCAGCGTACTTCCAAGCGTATTTTTATAGAGGTTACGCTGAGCCCGATACGCTCCATTAAAATGAGGCGCAAATGGTTCCCAAAACAGGGTTTTTCCAGATTGCTCCACCAGAAAAACGGCGCAATGCCCCGTCACATGAGCGCTTTCGGCAATTTTATCTTCTGTATAGTAGGGAAACAGCGCGCTACCGGAATTGGTTCGGCCGGCAGTGAGTGCGCCTGAGGTCGAAATAAACAACCAATGATTGGCGTGACTCACCAAACTGATGAAAAAATCGTCCATCAGATCGAAGTGACGAATACGATAAAAAGGCTCGCCCTCGAGGATCACATATTCCCCGGCTGGGGATCCCGCAGCTTGCACAAGGGGCTGCTCTCCCAGCCATATCGTTTTTTCAGTCATTATTTTCGAGCCTTATAACGTCTACTCGTCTCTCGACCTTGAATGAGGATGAGCCATGGTAGTGGTCAGCCCATGGTAAGCGAGTAGTCCCTCCTACAGAGTGCGTGCTTTACCGTTTTATCGGCGCAAATCGTCACTTTGTCGTATTGACCCTTCGAACAGATCAATCGACGTGGCATGTTAAGGTCTGTGAGTCATTAAAATGGCAAAGATGATTCGATTTTTCTCTTTCCTAGGGGTGTTATTTTGCTTGTTCGCCAGTATCGCATTTTCTGGCGAGACAGAATTCGCACTGAACTTGGGTTCCCAAGATTCCGTGTCTTGGCGTGGCCATGTGTTCAGGGGCATGGGTTGCCCCAGTGACACAAGATGCAGCGCGATGTCATCAGTGCGCGGCTCTGACGAACCTGATATTTTCGAAACCTATAGCGAGGGAACTATCACCCTCAGTCATGCAGTGCCTGACGGCACCTATGACGTCACGCTACTCTTCGCAGAACCCCGCGTCAGCAAGGTCGGAGCAAGAGTATTCGATGCGGTGATACAGGGAAAAACCGCTCTCGGTGGAATTGATATCTTCAAGTATCGGGACGGTCAAACTCACTCTGCACTTTCCGTAACATTCCCCGAACAGGTTATAGCGGGTGGGCAATTTCATTTGGCACTGACGCCGGTTGTTGGGCAGCCACTTTTAAGCGGTCTGTTACTGACGCCCACATTTGATCGCGTCGCCCGAGCCAATCATTGGCAGCTTGTCTGGCAAGATCTGTTCGATGAACCACAGCTTAATCCCAATAATTGGAACGTTGATATTTGGCCGCCCGGCAAGGTCAACAATGAAGATCAGGCATACACGAAGTCACCGGACAATCTGCGCATCGAGAACGGAAGCCTTATTCTTGAAGCTCACCATCATCCGGGGAAAGTACCCGCCTACACTTCTGCCCGAGTCCATACGCAAGGCAATCATGATTTTTTATACGGCCGGGTTGAGGTCTCCGCGCGCCTTCCCGATGCGCAAGGGACATGGCCTGCTATATGGCTTCTCCCATCCGACCCATTTGCCTACGCCAGCAACTGCGAGGAAGGAACCGACTGGCAAGGCAGTCGTAATTGTGATGCTTGGCCCAATTCAGGGGAGATTGATCTCATGGAACATGTTGGATTCGAGTCAGGCCACATACACGGGACTGTGCACACCCGAGCAAATTACTGGGTGAACGGCCAGCAGCGGAAAGGCCGCCTTATCCAAACCACAGCAACGCGGAATTTCCATACTTACGCGATGGAATGGAGCCCCCAGCGTATCGATCTCTTCGTGGATAACACGCGCTATTTCACCTATCGACGCAAAGAAAACGATTCATGGCAGAGATGGCCATTCGATCAACCTTTTCACTTGATTCTTAACTTGGCGGTGGGGGGAAACTGGGGTCGAGCAGGCGGGCCCATTGCGGAGCACGAATTCCCGCAAAGAATGCTGGTAGATAGCGTAAGCGTGTACCAGTTCGCCCCGTAAAAGAGCTTATATTTTCAGATTCTGTGCTTTCCAGGACTGAAGTTTTCGGTAAATTGTCGAGGGCGCCACCTCCAGATACTGCGCGGCTCGATTGATACTACCGTCACAGGCCGCAATCGCCTCTTCAATCGTCTTCTTTTCTGTCATCCACAAGGGCTGAATGGTTGATGGCTCCATCGCGCTTTCTGCCAGCCGCGATGGGCGCGATCGTATTGCGTTGTCCACCGAGATTTCATTAACCGAAATCACCTGATGTATCGCAGATTCATCTATTTCAGTACTCGTACTCGTCAGTAACAACTGTCGCATGGTATTTTCTAACTGCCGCACATTACCAGGCCACGAGTACCCTCTCAGCGCTTGCGCACCAGGGTCGCTCAAGTGATGGGCGTCCTTTTCTTCTTCATGAGCAATTCGGTCCAAAAAGTCTTTCGCCAACATGAGAATGTCATCTGACCGCTCGCGCATCGCTGGCATTCTCAATGGCACCACGTGCAAACGGTAATAGAGGTCCTCGCGCAATCGCCCTTCTCTCATCTCAAACAACGGGTCGCGATTGGTGGAGGCGATGATTCGGACGTCCGCTGTCGCCTCCGCAGCAGACCCAACTGGCCGATAAGTGCCGTGCTGAATCAGCCGCAGTAGGGTCGCCTGAGATGCAAAGCCCAAGCTACAAACTTCGTCAAGGAAAAGCGTCCCCTCAGCAGCTTGTGCCACCAGTCCCTGAGCTACTTCACCATCAGTGCCGAATAGAGCCCGCTCTAGCTGATCTGTCGCCAGAGAAGCACAGTCAACAACGATAAAAGGTCCCGGCGCCCTGGCGGAGAGTTGATGAATGGCTCGAGCCGCGAGTTCCTTGCCCGTCCCGCTCTCTCCCATAATAAAAGCGGTGGCCAGCGTGCCCGCCAAAGACTCGACGGTTTCGTAAACACTTTGCATGGCAGATGAACTGCCCATGAGAGGCCCCAAGGACTCTCGCTTGACAGCCAGCGTCTCTACTTGCTGGCTGAGCGTCAGCTTTTCCGCCGCATTGCGTAGCGTTACCCGCAGGCGGGAGGCGTCAAATGGTTTGGTTAAAAAGTCAGCCGCACCACGCTGTATTGCTTGCTCTGCATGCTGTTCGCCGTGCCCGGTCATCACTACGACCGCGGGCGGCGACAACAGATTCACAGTTTCGTTGAGCAAATCGAGGCCGTTTCCGTCAGGCAATTCGATATCAAGTAGCACAAGGTGAGGATGCCAACCGACGAGCGCAGCTTTCGCGTCGGCCAATGTTTCTACAGTGGTGACTTCCAACCCACTGCCATCGAGATACTGCGAGTAAATGGCGCACAAAGTTGCGCTGTCTTCTACGATGAGGGTCTTCACGGCCGTTTCTTCTCCTGCCTGCGGGGTATCCGGAGCACCCCTCCAGATCCGATCCGCACTTTACCTCACGCTGACATTACCAGTTTTTGATCTGTGTGGGCGTGACTCCAGAACAGTACCGTCGTCAGCAACACGACTGCGCCAACCTGGTGTGTGGCCGCCATGGGTATCGCAACCTGACTCAAGACAGTACCAATGCCCAGCATGACCTGAAAGGTCAATGCCAACAACATCAAGATTGCGGCCCGCCTAACCTTCGCGTCTGTACTGTCGCGCAGGCTACGCACACTGACAAAAAGCACCAGCGCGGCTATGGCATACGCGAGCATACGATGGTTAAAGTGAATGGTCGCTACCCCCTCAAAAGTGGCGAGCCAACCCTCGGCGTAGTAACCCATAGGCACAAAGCTCTCGCCCATCAGGGGCCATGTCGGATACGCAAAGCCAGCATCTGTGCCAGCCATGAACCCTCCCGAGAGGATCAAAACGTATACGCCCAGGAGCAGTAGGCCTCCCATCGGACTGATATGCCTGAGCGACGGCGAGAGACCTGCGCTGACTCTGAACAACAGCCACATCATTAGGGTATATATCGCTACAGCCACGCCAAGATGAGCAGTCAATCGATACTGGGATACTGAAGGTCGATCTACCAGACCGCTCTTGACCATGTACCAGCCCAGCAAGCCCTGCGCAGCACCGAGCATCAGCAAAAAGATAAGGGTTGGCAGAAGCTGCGGCGTAATCATGCGGCGCATGGCAAAGATGACCAGAGGAATGAAATACATGAGGCCAATCAACCGACCGAGAACACGATGCAGGTATTCGAACCAGAAAATTTGTTTGAACCCCGACAGGCCCATACCTTGATTGATTTTTTGATACTCAGGGTACTGCTGGTAAGCGGCGAAGGTGTCAAGCCACTGCGTTTCAGTCAGTGGCGGTATGATGCCCATGATGGGTCGCCAATCAACCATCGACAATCCCGACTCGGTGAGCCGCGTAACGCCTCCAAGCAAAATCATTCCCAGAACGGTCATGGCACAAATGCCGAGCCAGCCTGCTATCCAGCGCGCATTGTGCTGCGCGTCCATTGTCAGTGTTGTCATGCTGTTGTCCCCCCCAACGCCCCATATTCTAACCAAAAGCGCGCATAGGATCTGTTCTGTCCTACACTGTGCGCATTCAGGAGATCCTACATGCCCTACGTCCGTCTCGATCAGATCGATTTCAGCATCGGCAACCGAATATTGCTGGACAAAACGAGTCTGACGCTGGGTAAAGGGGACAGACTGGGATTATTGGGCAGAAATGGCGCGGGCAAGTCGACCTTACTGCGTATTCTTTCCGGTGAATTGCTCCCCGAAGCCGGTGAAAGATGGCTGCAACCAAATGCCAAAATCGCCTTTCTCGAGCAATCGCTGCCCGAAGATCTCGACTTCACCGTGTTCGACTACGTTGCAACAGGACTCGCTGAGACCGGGGAATTGCTGTCTCGGTACCACTTACTCACCCAGGACGGCTCGGATAAGGCTTTGAGAGAGCTCAGCGTGATTCACTCCGAGCTGGAGCACCGGGACGGCTGGACCATGGGCCAACGTATTGAAAAAGTGCTGGATCAACTGAATCTTGCCGGCGATACCCCCCTTGCTACTCTCTCGGGCGGATGGCGCAGGCGCGCGGCATTAGCTCGAGCGCTGGTAACAGATCCTGATGTACTACTGCTGGATGAGCCTACCAACCATCTCGATATCCCGGCCATTGATTGGCTTGAACAGGAAATCACGCAGTTCCCGGGAGCAGTGGTCATCATTACCCACGACCGTCGTTTTCTGCAGCGCGTGTGCAACCAGATTGGTGAGCTCGACAGGGGGAATCTCTCTGTGTGGCAATCTGATTACCGACAGTTCCTCATTCAACGCGAAAATCGAGCTGCCGCTGAAGCCCGGGCCGAAGCGCTATTCGACAAGAAACTCGCAGAGGAAGAAGCGTGGATTCGACAAGGAATAAAAGCTCGTCGGACCCGCAATGAGGGCCGGGTAACTGCACTGAAGGCCATGCGCGAGGAGCGCTCTCAGCGTCGAACTGCGGCAGGTACGGGGCGCATGACGCTGGAGAATGCAGGGCGCTCGGGTCGACGGGTTACCGAAGCCAAAGACGTCAGTTTTGGGTACGAGAATCAGCCTGTCGTCAAAGGTTTCTCCACCATCATCCAACGGGGAGATCGGATTGGGATCGTCGGCCGCAATGGTGTGGGCAAGAGCACAATCATCAAGCTTCTGCTCGGCGAACTCACGCCCCACGAAGGAGAGGTCTTGCAAGGAAGCCAACTCCAAATTGCCTATTCCGATCAGCTTCGGGATACATTTCGACCGGAACAAGACCTGATTGATAACGTGTGCGGCGGGCAAGAATTCATAGAGATTAATGGTCAGCGACGACACGCCATCAGCTATCTTGGCGACTTTTTGTTCACCCCGGACCGTATCCGCACCCCCGTCAAGGCCTTATCCGGTGGCGAGATTAATCGCGCCATTCTTGCTCGGCTGTTTACCCGGCCAGCGAATCTTCTCGTGCTAGACGAGCCTACCAATGATCTGGATATAGAAACGCTGGAATTGCTCGAGGAAATACTGCTCGAGTTCAAGGGAACCGTTATTGTCGTGAGCCATGACCGGTATTTTCTAGACAAAGTGGTCACTAGCCTGCTCGTTATGAACGATAACGGGACCATTGAAGAACAAGCAGGCGGTTACGGCGACTGGGAGGCGCGCGGTGGGCTACTGAATCCATTGAATGAATCATTGGAGTCGAAGAAAAGCAAAAACCAACCTCCGAATGAAATGGTCCTGCGGCAGGCATCTTTACCCTCGAGCGCACAAAATCTGTCACCGCGAAAAAAAACCAAACTCGGCTACAAGGAACAAAGAGAGCTTAATACGCTTCCCGAAAGGATCGAGCAGCTAGAAAGCGAACACGCAGCGCTGCTTACATCAATTTCGGAGCCCGGGTTTTACGATCAGGCACCTGATCACATTGCAGAAGTGATGTCAGCGATAACAGCTGCAGAGTGCTCACTGGATGAGGCGCTTGAGCGATTGATAGCCCTGGAGGGATAAACGCTCAGGATTACAATACAGAGACAACCGCCTCTACGACGCGGGATATATTCCGACCGTTCAAACCCGCAATGTTGATCCGGGAGGAATCAAGCATATATACCGATTGTTCCTGTCGCAGGCGCCCGGCCTGTTCTACCGACAACCCCAAAAACGAGAACATTCCGTTCTCTCTGACAATAAAGTCAAAGTCTCGTCCTGTGGCTGTCACCAGCGCATCGCGAAAATTCGCTCGCAGCCCATTGATCCTGCCGCAAACCTGTTCGAGCTCCAACGACCACACCTGCCGTAACTCGGGAGACGACAACACTCGTCCAGCCAATAACGCGCCATGCGCGGGTGGCATAGAGTAAACCCGGCGCGCCGCGGCCACGGCCTGACTCGCCATTGCCTCCGCTGCTCTATCATCGCCACCAATGAAAATAACCGCTCCAGCGCGCTCACGGTATAGCCCGATGTTCTTGGAGGACGATACCGCAATGATCATCTCGGGTACGGACGCCAAAACACTCCGTAGCCCTCCTGCATCCTCATCAAGGCCAGAACCCATGCCCTGATATGCAAAATCAACCATGGGCAACAGCCGCCTCTCGGCCAACAATGACCCCAGCTGCTGCCATTGAACAGCAGACAGGTCTGCGCCGCTGGGGTTATGGCAACAACCGTGCAACAGAACAACATCACCGGGAGAGGCCTGCTCCAAATCTGCCAACATGGCATCAAAATCAAGTCCCTGCAGCTCCGGCGAATAATACCGATAAGTCCTGAACTGCAGACCAACAGACCCCATTAAAGGGATATGGACTGGCCAGGTAGGATCGCTAACCCAAACGGTGGTTTCCGATGCCGCCGCGTGCAGCACCTCCGCACCCAGTCGCACCGCACCACAGCCCCCTGGGGTTTGCACTGCCGAGACCCGGTTACCCAGATGATCTTCCAACTCAGCTCCCAGCACCAATGTGCGAATTCCTGACAAATATGCCGCGTCGCCAGTGGGAGGCATGTAGACCTTGGTTTTCTCCTGACTTACCAGTTCGCGCTGCGCCTTTTGTACTGAATCAAAAACGGGACACAGGCCGGTCTCGTCCATATAAACGCCCAACGTAAGATCAACCTTGTCCGGATTAGGGTCTGCACGACACGCAGCAGCCAGACCAAGAATGGAATCGGGAGGTAGCACCGGCAACGAATCAAACATGTGAATCTCTGGCAAACTAGAGGAGTAAACAGCGCGAGAGTATGCGGGAGTATCCGACCACGCGACAAGCCCTGTTATGCTCTGGATCATCGTAGCAAAACCGATTCCACTATGACCCACAAGGACTCAGCTGGCCAGGCGCCCACCAACGAAGCCCCAGTGCAAGGAGAATGCGCAGAGGTAACTCGACCCTCCCCCGGGCCGTTACGAGACCAATTGTTTGCGGAACCGCTATCTGAACGCGGGCTATTTTCCTTTAACGAAGCCGTCGCATCGGTATTTCCCGACATGATCAACCGCTCAGTGCCCGGTTACACAACAGTGGTTTCCATGACGGGTGTGTTAGCGGCGCGGCACGCACGCCCGAACGCCAATATTTATGATCTCGGGTGTTCGTGGGGCGCCTCTCTCCTCTCGGTAGCGAAGGAGCCTGCCTGCCGAAGCTGTCAGCTGATCGGGATCGACAACTCGGAAGCCATGCTCTCCGCGGCGCGTGCCCACATAGCCCAGTTCTCCGAGGGGAAACAGATAACCCTGCAGGCCGGCGATATTGCAGACCTTCAGTTGGCGGACGCCAGTGTCGTCATCATGAACTATACATTGCAGTTCATTCCCATCGCCCAGCGCAACACCGTTTTAAGGCGGATCAGAGAGGCAATGTCACCCGGGGACGTCATGATCCTCTCCGAGAAAATCACCCTTCAGGATACTGAACTCAATCGTCACCTCGTCGATCTACACCACGACTTTAAACGACAGCAGGGATACAGCGATCTGGAAATCTCTCAGAAGCGCGATGCGCTTGAGAACGTGCTCATTCCGGAGACACGGGAAGCACATTTTGAGCGGCTCAGACAGGTTGGCTTTAGTCGCTGTGATGTTTGGTTTCAGTGTCTTAACTTCGCCTCCATCATCGCTATCGCATGATACTGCCTCCCGAGTTCATTAACGACTGGGAAGCACTCAGGGAACGATGGACAGAGGGCCCGCTGGCCCAATGGGTCGAGGCGTTACCGGTCCTCCTTCAATCCGGGCTATCAACCGAACGTTATGGCGACCTGCCGCGGTGGCGCGCAGCGCTCGATAATCTGCCCGCTGTGTCAGCCGGAGAACCGAAGCTAAACACCGCTCGTGTCGGTCTTACGGGAACTGCCTGTAAGGATGATCTTGAGGCACTTGAGCGAGCACTAAAGGGCCTTCATCCGTGGCGTAAGGGCCCCTTTGAGTTATTTGGCTTACATATCGATACTGAGTGGCGCTCCGACTGGAAGTGGGATCGTCTAGCCGATTCCATAGCCACTTTGGCCGGAAAACGAGTGCTGGATGTCGGATGCGGTAATGGATACCACTGCTGGAGGATGCTGGGGGCTGGCGCATCGGAAGTTATCGGGATTGATCCAACACCGCTTTTTATTCTGCAATTCAAGGCGCTTTGTCATTATCTCCGTGTACCTGACATTCACGTTTTACCTATGACGCTAGAGGCGATGCCTCAACACCTACCCGTATTCGACACCGTATTTTCGATGGGCGTGATTTATCACCGACGCGACCCGATGGGCCATCTTTTCAACCTGAAAAATAAGCTCCTTCCCGGCGGTCAGGTGGTGCTTGAGACGCTAGTGGTCGATGGCGACAGTGAGACGCTGCTTGAGCCCAATGGGCGCTATGCGCGCATGCGGAATATTTGGAAGTTGCCCAGTCCTGGTCTGGCTCAGCGCTGGTTAGACGACGCAGGGTTCCAGCGTACCGAAGTTGTGGACATCACTACCACGACGACCGAGGAACAACGGAGTACGCCCTGGATGACCTTCCACTCACTCAATGAGTTTTTAGATCCTGCGGATGCCTCACTGACGATCGAAGGTTTTCCCGCACCTCGCCGCGCAATACTCATCGCGAATAAACCCGCATAAGCGCCTGGTCTAATGCAGTTGGCGCCGTTCCTTAGCCGTATCGAACACAATATCGAAAACCTCTCGATATCCGCGAACAAAATGGGCATCAACGCCCTCTCTCAAATACTCAGGCAAAGCCTCATAATCACCGCGATTCGCAAAGGGTAGTATGACCTCATCGATTTTGGCTCGGCGAGCAGCGATCACCTTTTCACGAATACCGCCAACCGCAAGCACATGTCCCGTCAGAGTGAGTTCACCTGTCATCGCCATTGGGCGGCGTAAACGATCGCCGCGCGCCAACGACAATAATGCGGTGGCCATAGTGATGCCGGCGCTGGGACCATCTTTAGGAGTAGCGCCCTCGGGCACGTGGAGGTGCACCACCGACATATCAAAAAAGTCAGCTTCACAGCCAAACTCGCGCAGATGAGAAACCACAAAGCTATAGGCAATTTCTGCGCTCTCCTTCATTACATCGCCGAGCTGGCCGGTCAACTTAAATCCGCGATTCAATGTATGGATTTTTGACGACTCAATACTGAGCGTTACGCCCCCCATGGCGGTCCATGCCAGTCCAGTGACTACCCCTTTACCCCGCAGTGCGCGCTCGACTTTGAACTTCGGAAGACCAAGCATGGCTTCAACTTCTCGCTTGCCAATACGGACTCGCTCTGAATTCTCCTCCACGATCTCCAAAATGGACGCCCGAACCAGTGCGCTCAACTTTTTTTCTAGGCCTCGAACACCTGCCTCTCGGCTGTAGCCATCAATCACCAGACGCAGCGCTGCATCGTTAATGCGGATATCTTTGGGTTGCGCACCGTGGCGCTCCAGCAGCTTGGGCCATAGGTGATTTTTGGCTATCGCCAGCTTTTCCTCGGCGATGTAGCCTGACAAACGAATCTCCTCCATTCGGTCGAGAAGCGGGGCCGGGATCGTATCAAGCTGATTTGCGGTGCAGATAAATAAAACCTTGGAGAGGTCCATGCGCAGGTCCAGATAATGATCAAGAAACTCGCTATTCTGCTCAGGATCCAGTACCTCGAGTAAAGCCGAGGCCGGATCGCCCTGAAAAGACCTGCCAACCTTATCTATCTCGTCAAGCATGATGACCGGATTAGTGACTTCGACCTCTTTTAGAGCCTGAACGAGTTTACCGGGCATGGCACCGATGTAAGTTCGCCGATGGCCCTTGATCTCTGCCTCATCGCGCATGCCCCCTAAGCTGAATCGATAAAATCGTCTGTCCAGTGCCGCTGCAATAGATTTGCCAATACTGGTTTTACCGACCCCCGGGGGCCCTACCAGAAGGAGAATCGACCCGTCGATGCTCCCTTTAAATGCGCCGACTGCGAGAAACTCAATAATCCGCGCCTTCACGTCATCTAAACCATCATGATGCACATCGAGTGCAGTCCGAGCATGATCAAGATCGAGATTATCCTGAGACTGAATACCCCAAGGCACCGAAGTTGCCCAATCCAGATAATTACGGGTTACCCCATATTCGGGCGACCCCGACTCGAGCACCTTCAGCTTGCTGAACTCTTCATTAAGCCGATCCACTACTTTCTGCGGGGGGTTCAGTTTTTCAAGTCGTTGCTTAAACCGGTCGAGGTCAGACGTGTTGTCGTCTTTGGAAAGGCCCAGCTCTTTCTCGATCACCTTCATCTGCTCTCGCAGAAAAAACTCTCGTTGGTTTGCCGAAACCTTTTCATTCACCTGAGTGGTGATCTGACCCTGCAGCTCTGCCACCTCCCGTTCACGTTTCAAGAGCTCCAATACAATATTCATCCGAGGCGTAAGGGGCAGCGTTTCCAACACTGTCTGCAAACGATCACCGCTGGCGGTGGTAAGGGCGGCGGCAAAGTCGGCAAGGAGCCCGGGCTGATTCGGGTTAAATTGACCAATGTGCTGCTTGAGCTCCTCGCTATAAAGCGGATTCAGTGGCAGTAACTCCTTGATCGCTGCGATGACAGCCATCGCATAGGCTTTGATTTCGTCGCTGTCTCGGTCCCCCTGCGACCGAGGATATTCGACTTGTGCGACGAGGGGGCTGGTTTCACTCAACCACCTCACAATACGAAATCGCCGCAAACCCTGCGCCAAGAACTGCCCCGCATGTTCAGAAAGCCCCGGCGGCCGGTGTAACCTGACCACACAACCCACATCGGGAAATTCGTCGGGCCTGACCGAACCGGGGTCTGGCTTGTCGACAAACGCAAGGCCCAACAAGCCAGAACCTTGCTGCGCTATGGCATCGAGGGTTGCCTGCCAGTTGTCTGGGTTGAATGCAACCGGCTGCACCTGACCGGGAAAAAAAGGACGGCCGGGTAACGGCAGCAACACCAGCGTGTCCGGCAGAACATCATCCGCCAAAGCGGGCGCAGCGACGGAGTGGTCGCCGTCCTGCCCTTCTTCGGCGGGAAGCACTTCACCATCTCGTTGATCCTGCTCATCCCGATCCACTGTAATTCCTCCGTGACACCCGTCACCGGCTTACTAGAACTTATCTATTTGGGGGATGGCAGTCGGTTTTTCAAGGCGCCAGAACACGTTCTTTGCGCTCGTATTAAAGCGGGAGACGACGACGCAGATTGACGGCTCGCCGCAGTTTTGGAAGTAACCGCGTGCTGCCCATGAAAGGCATTGCGACACGATAAAACGGTGCTTTACTCGTCGCGGGTCGAGGGCATGATAGGTTGCGGTGTAACCGGGAAAGGCGAGATTTTAGCGCTGCTGGAATCAGAAATGCGCGCGGCACCCTCTTTTTCCACCTCATCAATACGGATGATGGCCTGCAGCGGAATGTAGCTTCTTTTGACGCCCGAAAACTCGTTTTTCAGCTTCTCTTCGCCGGGGTCAACCAAGATCTGGGAACGCTCCCCAAAAACCAGCTCCTCCACTTCAACAAAGCCCCACATATCACTCTGGTAGATTTGTCTTGCAAAGACCTCATAGACCTGACCTCCATTATGGAAAATCACTTTATAGATGGGCTGAGAAGGCATTTTGGCTCCCGGCAAACCGAGGTGGCGCTTCGAAAAGGGGCGAAATGGTAACACTTTCCTGACAAAGCTCCAGCAGAACACAGGATTTTTAAAGCCGAGGCGCTATACTCCGCGGCCACAGTGACCAATCAGGTGCGCAATAGAACGCATGACTGACGCCTCCAGTAAAAAACTGTTTGTCGAAACTCATGGATGCCAGATGAATGAATATGATTCTGCGCGCATGGCTGATCTGCTTGGCGAGAGTCACGGGTTGGTCGTGACACAGTCACCCGATGACGCCGACGTGCTACTGCTAAATACCTGCTCCATTCGCGAGAAAGCACAAGAAAAAGTGTTCCATCAACTGGGGCGTTGGAAACGACTGAAGCAGAAGAATCCCAATGTCATTATTGGCGTTGGAGGTTGCGTCGCCAGTCAAGAAGGGGCGGAAATAGGGAAACGAGCGCCCTTCGTCGACCTGATCTTTGGCCCACAGACACTTCATCGGCTGCCTGAGATGATTGAGCATCGTCGCCGGGGTGAACCTGCGGTCGTCGATATCAGCTTCCCGGAAATTGAAAAATTCGATCGTCTTCCCGAGCCGAGTGTAGACGGTCCTGCAGCGTTTGTGTCCATCATGGAGGGCTGCAGTAAATACTGTACCTTCTGCGTTGTACCCTATACACGGGGCGAGGAGGTTTCCCGGCCAGTTGACGATGTCATCGCCGAAATTGCCGGCCTCGCCGATCGAGGCGTTAAAGAGGTCAATTTGCTAGGGCAAAATGTCAACGCCTACCGGGGACGCAATCACCTTAACGAAACAGTGGACTTTGCGGAGTTGCTCCATCTGGTGAACCTAGTGCCAGGGATTGAACGGATTCGATATACCACCTCACATCCGGTCGAATTCTCGGAGGCAATTGTTGCCTGCTATGGTGAGATTCCCGCTCTGGTTGATCACCTGCATCTCCCCGTTCAAAGTGGCTCTGATCGTATTTTGATGGCGATGAAACGCGGCCATACTACGCTGGAATACAAAGCAACAATTCGAGCTCTGAGAAGACTCAGGCCTAATATCTCTCTGTCATCAGATTTCATCATAGGTTTCCCTGGGGAAACAGAGGACGATTTTGCCGCCACCATGGGGCTGATCGAGGAAATCGGTTTTGATACGTCTTTTAGCTTTATCTACAGCGCACGCCCCGGTACGCCCGCCGCCGAGCTACAGGACGACACGCCAGAGTCAGTCAAAAAACAGCGTTTACACATTCTACAGGGCCGAATCGCGCAGCAAGCGCAACAGATTTCAGAGAGAATGGTCGGCACCAGACAGCGGGTATTAATCTCTGGCTTTGCGAAAAGAGATCCTGGCCAGCTCTCGGGCCGGACCGAAAATAACCGTGTGGTTAACTTCGCCTGCACCAATACTCAGCTGATTGGTAACTTTGTGGATGTTGACATCACCGCGGCTTACTCCAATTCGTTGTTGGGCCAACTGCCTGAATAACCGCAAATATGGCTGACAGTGGTTGACTCTGTCGTCAAGGCGAGTATCGTTTTAAGCCCAGTGTGAAAGAGGCGGCGTGAAAACCGTTGAACACAGACCAATCGGCGCCCGAGGCCACCCCATCGGGAGTAGCCTCGCAACGCACTTTCTCCCTCGAACCCAATGACGCAAGAAATCTGGCAGTTTTGTGCGGGCAGCTGGACGGTCATTTGCGGCAGATCGAAAAGCGGCTCGACGTCACAATACGTAATCGCAGTAATATTTTTGAGCTCTCGGGCACGCCACTCAGATGCGAGATGGCAGCGTCATTGCTCAACGCACTGTACGCTGAAGTAAAAAATGGTTTGCAACTGAGCCCCGAGACTATTCACCTTCGCTTGCAAGAATCTGACCTCGAATATCTGGTGAGGTCCCGGGAAAATAAGAGTGTGGATGAGAGCCTGGGTGTGATTCGCACCAAACGGCTCTCGGTGACACCTCGCGGCAGTAACCAAAAAGACTACGTCAGCGCCATCGCTCATCACGACATCAACTTCGGGATCGGTCCGGCAGGCACGGGTAAAACTTATCTGGCGGTAGCCTGTGCAGTACACGCACTGCTTGACGAGCAAGTTAAACGGATTCTGCTGGTGCGCCCTGCAGTGGAGGCAGGCGAGCGCCTGGGCTTTCTGCCCGGGGATCTTTCCCAAAAAGTTGATCCCTATTTGAGACCTCTTTACGACGCACTCTACGAAATGTTGGGATTTGAGACTGTAAATAAGCATATCGAGCGACACATCATCGAGGTGGCACCGCTCGCGTTTATGCGCGGAAGGACACTCAATCACGCATTCGTTATTCTTGATGAGGCGCAAAACACGACCCGAGAACAAATGAAAATGTTTTTGACTAGACTCGGTTTTGGATCTACCGCGGTAATTACTGGCGATACGAGCCAAATCGATCTTCCAAAAGGCACCCAAAGTGGATTAACTCACGCTAGAGAAGTCCTCGATGGCGTGGCGGGGATTACTTTTACCCAGTTTGGGAACAAAGACGTAGTGCGTCACCCTGTCGTACAGCGAGTTGTCAGCGCTTACGAGGCGCACGAGCAAGCGCGCCACACAACCTCGGGCGAGGGTCCGACATGACGGCTCTGGTGACGATAGATCGCAACACTCATGCGCCAACGCCAGCTGATGGCCTTATTAGGGCATGGGCTACCGAAACCCTGGCCGCATCAAGCCGTGGTAGGGTCGAACGTCCAGAGATCTGCATCCGGATCACAGATACAGACGAAGCGGCCCACTTCAATAAAGTCTATCGCTCAAAAACCCAGGCAACTAATGTCTTGTCTTTCCCTGCAGATCTCCCGCCGGGAACACCATCCGGCCTGCTGGGGGATCTTGTGATTTGCGCACAGGTGGTGCAGCAGGAAGCAAAGCTACAGAACAAGTGTGAGGAGGCCCACTGGGCTCATATGGTCATTCATGGCGTACTGCACTTGCTCGGCCATGATCATCAGGTACCCACCGACGCCGACGCGATGGAAGCACTGGAAGTTGAACTCCTTGAGCGCTTCTCCTTTCCCAACCCCTATGAATTAACAGAGTCCTTGGCGGGGGCCCAACCGTGAACGATGACCGAAAACCCGAGAGTGAAGAGCGATCTTGGCTGGATCGATTAACTCACTTTATCAGTGGTGAACCCCAAACCAAATCTGACCTAGAAGGCGTCTTGTCGCTTGCCGAAGAGCAAGAAATTATCGACGAGGATGCCCGAAAAATAATGGAAGGCGCGCTGTTTGTCAGCGATATGCAAGTGCGGGATATCATGATTCCCCGCGCCCAGATGGTCGTGATTGATTCCGACAAGGGACTCCCCGAGGTATTGGCTCAGATCGTCACAGCGGGTCACTCGCGATATCCGGTTATTGGCGACGGCATTGACGACGTAATAGGGATTCTTTTAGCAAAGGATTTGCTGCCGTTAATCCAGCATGAAGGTGAAGCGCCGCCCATTCGCGAACTGATGCGGCCCTTTACTGCCGTGCCAGAAAGCAAGCGCCTCAATGTTCTGCTGCGCGAATTTCGTCAGAACCGCAACCACATGGCGATCGTAATCGACGAATACGGTGGTATTGCAGGACTGATCACCATTGAGGACGTTCTTGAAGAAATTGTTGGCGAGATTGAGGACGAAACCGATATCGAGGAAGAACAGCACATCAGAAAGGGCGATGACAATCACTACCTCGTTGATGCGCTCACCCCGATTGAGGACTTTAACGAGTATTTTGACACCCTATTCAGCGATGAAGAATTCGACACGATAGGCGGCCTTGTCATCAATGCTTTCGGACAGCTCCCCAGTGCGAATCAGTCCATCAGATTAGACAGTTATGAATTCACTGTGATTGACGCTGACGAACGTCGCCTAAACAGTCTCGCTGTCAAACCAGTTCTGGTCGCTGACACGCTGGGGTGATGCGCACCGGCATGAGCACAGCAGGACTGGCGTTATTGGCCGGACTCATTTTCCCGCTGGGGCTATCTCCCCTCGATTTTTGGCCCGCTATACCCGTCAGCGCAGGGGCGCTATACGCCATTTTGAATCGCGATGGCCCGCTCACATCATGGCGCATAGGACTGGCTTACGGTATCGGATTTTTCGGCGCGGGCGTATCTTGGGTTTATGTCAGCGTACACGTCTATGGCGCTACGCCAGTTTGGCTTGCCGTGCTGCTGACTGCGATATTCTGTGGAGGCCTGGCGCTGATCTTCTCCCTACAATCGCACCTTTACGCCCGTTTTGCAGGTAATCAACCGGGTTGGAGGATCGTGCAGTTCTCCTCGCTCTGGGTGCTGATGGAGTGGCTACGAACGTTTTTACTAACGGGCTTTCCATGGGCCTTCGCGGGATATGGCGTATTGGACTCACCGCTCAGTGGCTGGATACCGGTACTCGGTATTTATGGGTGCTCGTGGCTATTGGTGGGGCTAGGCTGTCTGGGCGCCGAGATCTTATCTGGGCGCCACACTCGCGCATTTTTGCTGCGTGCAGGCGCGATAACTACACTCGCATTCGTCGCAGCATTTGGCTGGCAGCGTGCCGTGTGGACCCAACCCACGGGAGAGCCGTTGAGCGTGTCTGCAGTGCAACCCAATATTCCCCTTGCGGAAAAATGGGACCCCCGTAACCGACCACAAATCCTCGCAGACTTTGACGCGCTCTCTGAGCAACTATACGCCGAGAGTGACCTTATCGTGTGGCCAGAGTCGGCACTTCCAGGCTATCGCGATCAGTTGCAGAGCACGCTGCAAAGGGTGAATGAATCGGCCAAGTCTCTAGGAAAAGCGGTGATCACGGGCATCCCCACTCGCGACCATATGGGGCGCTACAACAGTGTCGCCGTGCTGGGTGCAGGCCAGGGTACCTACCACAAACAAAAACTGGTGCCCTTTGGCGAATACGTGCCACTGGAAACATGGCTACGAGGCGCCATCGCATTTTTTGATTTACCCATGTCACAGTTTAGTGCTGGCCCTTCGGATCAACAACCGCTACGCGTGGTTGACGCCATCACAGTAGCGCCTTTTATTTGCTACGAGGTGGTGTACCCCGATTTTGTACTGGCGCAAAGCCGCCAGACTGACCTCTTGATCACCATCAGCAATGACACCTGGTTCGGCAACAGTGCAGGGCCCTGGCAACACTTCCAGATGGCGCGCTTCCGTGCTGCGGAGTTAGGCAAGGACCTGATCCGCAGCACCAATGATGGCGTCTCGGCAATTATTAACTGGCAAGGTAAGGTATTGGTTTCGACCCCACAATTCACTAGAGCCGTGGTCTCGGGCAGCGTTCAACCCAGAACGGGGGAGACTCCCTTTGCACTCACCGGCAGTCTGCCAGTCTGGGTATTGTGCTTAATCGGTTTGCTGATGGGACGGGACAGGCCCTAATACTGCTAAACTCCGCTCGCCCGACACCGGAGCGGGCCGCCGGCAACGAAGAAGTGAAAAGGCATGCCCCATCGGGCGCCATCATACCGAAGGATCCAGAGTTACATGAGTCAGGAATACCAGCCGCAGACACTCGAGCAAACGCTCCAGACTGAATGGGCGGAAAGTAATCGCTTCGCTGCTCACCCAGACGACAATCGTGAAAAATTCTATTGTCTAGCCATGTTCCCCTACCCCAGCGGCAAGCTTCATATGGGGCACGTTCGTAATTACACCATTGCCGATGTCATTGCCCGCTATCAACGAATGCTGGGGAAAAATGTCCTACAGCCTATGGGCTGGGATGCCTTTGGATTACCCGCCGAGAATGCAGCGATCCAGAACCAGGTGCCTCCCGCTGAGTGGACACTCAACAACATTGCCGACATGCGCCAACAGTTGTCGCGCTTGGGGTTTGCCTATGATTGGGATCGGGAACTGGCCACCTGCACCCCAGAATACTATCGTTGGGAGCAGTGGTTTTTTACTCGCCTGATGGAAAAAGGGCTGGCCTACAAAAAAGAAGCGGATGTTAATTGGTGCGAAACCGATCAGACCGTACTCGCTAACGAGCAGGTGGTTGATGGCAAATGCTGGCGCTGTGATAACCCGGTTGAGCGAAAGGCTATTAGCCAGTGGTTTATCAAGATCACGGCCTACGCTCAGGAGTTACTCGATGATCTTGACACGCTCACCGAATGGCCAGAACAGGTGCGCACCATGCAGCGTAACTGGATCGGGCGATCAGAGGGCGCGACGGTTCGATTTCCCTTCCGCGATACCCCCATCGAGGTTTATACCACTCGGCCCGATACCTTGATGGGCGCTACCTATCTCGCCCTAGCGCCACAGCATCCCCTTGTGCAGGCGGCAGCGGCCGAAGATACTCAGCTCCATGCCTTCTGCCAACAAATCAGCACCAGCACCGTGGCCGAGGCCGATATGGCCACGATGGAAAAACTGGGTATGGACACCGGCCTGCGGGCGCAACATCCACTGACTGACCAACCTCTGCCAATCTGGGTAGCTAACTTTGTGCTGATGGGTTACGGCTCGGGCGCCGTCATGTCGGTCCCCGCTCACGATCAACGAGATTGGGAGTTCGCCAGTAAATATGCGCTACCCATTGTGCAGGTGGTGTCAGAGACGACAGACGCGCCCGCGGATCTCTCGACCAGCGCATACCTGCAGCGGGGCCCGCTCATGCAATCCGGCCAGTTTGATGGTCTTGATTACGACGACGCCTTCGACGCTATTATTGGCGAGCTGGAATCAAAGGGTCTTGGTCATCGCTCAGTAAATTTTCGCCTTCGCGATTGGGGCGTTTCGCGACAACGTTACTGGGGGGCGCCGATCCCGGTGGTCAACTGCACGGCGTGTGGTGCTGTCCCTGTTCCCGATGACCAACTGCCAGTGATTTTGCCCACCGACGTCGCATTGCAGGGGGTTGGCTCACCGATCAAAGATACGCCCGCTTTCTATGAAACCAACTGCCCCCAGTGCGAGGCGCCTGCAACCAGAGAAACAGATACTTTCGATACCTTCATGGAGTCTTCCTGGTACTACGCTCGATATGCGAGCGCCAAAAACACAGAAGCTATGCTGGATGAAGAAGCAGATCATTGGTTACAGGTCGACCAGTACGTCGGCGGTATCGAACACGCCATTTTACATCTCTTGTATGCCCGCTTTTTTCATAAGTTAATGCGCGATGCCGGCTTAGTCTCCAGTGACGAGCCCTTTAAACGACTGTTGACCCAAGGCATGGTGCTTAAAGATGGCGCCAAAATGTCCAAATCACGGGGAAATACCGTCGATCCGCAATCCCTCATCGACCAGTATGGCGCCGACACTGTGAGATTATTTAGTATGTTTGCGGCGCCGCCCGAACAATCGCTTGAGTGGTCGGATTCCGGCGTGGAGGGTGCACATCGATTTATAAAACGACTATGGCGTCTGGTACACGAATTCAATGGTGCTGCAGAGACCCCATCAGAGCCCCAATGGACAGATGCTCAAAAGCTGTTGCGACGCAAAACTCATGAAACCATCAGCAAGGTGACAGATGACTATGGTCGCAGACAAACATTCAACACCGCCATTGCTGCAGTCATGGAACTCTGCAACGAGTTATCACGGCACCCTAGGCAAGATCCGCTGGACCGCGCGGCGGTGAGTGAGGGACTGCACGCCGTGCTGAAAATGCTCTGGCCAATCACCCCTCATCTAAGCGAATCACTCTGGCGTAATCTCACTACCACTGATTTTGTTGAAAGTGCCTGGCCGGTTGTTGACGAGTGCGCGCTGAGTCGCGAGGAGTTTCAAGTCGTCGTGCAGGTGAATGGCAAAGTGCGGGGGAAGATTCAGGTTCCGGCTACAGCAGACAATGCAGAAGTTGAAGCCCTTGCAAAAGCCAATCCCAACGTACAGCGCTTCATTCAAGACGCCACGATAAAAAAGGTCATTGTGATTCCCCAAAAACTTGTCAATATTGTTGCGCAATGACACCGGTTAACTCATATCGCCTTGCTCAAGATCTGACATCAGCGGCACTGCTGCTGGCGCTGATCATCGTTACTGGTTGCGGTTTTCAGTTAAAAGGCACAACTGGAGATGGCAATACGCAGTGGGACGGTCTGATGCTGCGCTTGGTTAGCGTTGATCCGCGCTCTGAACTCACCCGCGAGGTAGGGCGAGAACTGACCGTTATGAAAATTGTATTGACCGAAGAGATCGATGCTCCTACCCGGCTTACATTGCGTGAAGAGCAATTCACTCAACGTAACGTATCACTCACCGCTCAGGCACGGGCTGCCGAAATGGAGCTGACTCTTTCAGTCGATTTTTTGCTGCAACAAGAGGAAACACTGCCACTAGAAGGAACAGCGACTGTCAGTCGACAAATGCTAAACGACCCCCGTAACGTTGTGGGCAAAACAGAGGAAATGCGGCTACTGCGCGAAGAAATGCGACGTGACCTCGCCGCACAAATTGTCAGACGTGTGAGTCGCGGCCTCACTCAATAATGCAGTTGAAGCCTGCACAACTCACGCAACATCTTAGCCAGTCGCTGGCTTCGAGCTACCTCATATCAGGTGACGAACCCCTTATTGTGCAGGAATGTGCCGACGCGGTCCGCCGCGCAGCCAAAGAAGCCGGCTGTTCGGAACGGCAATGTATCGTTATCAATCACAAAGATGATTGGATTGAACTGGGTCATGCGGCAGGCTCTCTCTCACTTTTTGCAGAGCGCAAACTCATAGAAATTCAGCTCCCTTCGGGCAAACCCGGAACGGAAGGCAGCAAAGCGCTACTGGAATATCTCGAGGGAGGTTCCGATGACGTGCTACTGATTGTGAGCGGTCGGATTGATAAAGCATCGCAAAAAAGCAAATGGTACACCGGTTTAGATCGTGCCGGAGTGGTCATGCAAGTTTGGCCCGTGGCGGCCGCTGAACTCCCCACGTGGTTACAAGCACGGATGCACGCCGTGGGGCTGCAGGTCGATCAAGACGCCATAACGCTCCTCGCCGAACGGCTTGAAGGTAACTTACTGGCGGCGGCACAAGAAGTGGAAAAGCTCAAACTGCTGCACGGAGAGAACCCAATCACGGCGTCGATGGTCACCGATACGGTTTCTGACAATGCGCGCTACGATGCATTCCGGCTAGTCGATGTGGCGCTATCGGGTAATGCGCGGGGCGCGGTTAGGGCCCTGAGAGGACTTAAGGCAGAAGCAGTACAACCCCCGGTTTTGCTCTGGGCCTTGGCTCGGGAAGTGCGTTTACTCGCTGACCTCAAGAGGGATATTACCGGTGGCATCGCTGCTGTCAGTGCGCTGAATCAGCGCGGCGTATGGCGTAGTCGCCAACCTCTGGTGCAAAAAGCCCTCAATCGATTAACCGGCCGCGACCTCGCGCAATTGCAAGCACTCAGCTTTCAGACAGATGGTGCCAGCAAGGGTTTCTTACCCGGCATTGCATGGGACGCACTGGAGCGCCTGGTGGTTATTATGGCTCAGGGCGCTCCGGCCGCCAAAACGACAGTGCGACGGGCGTAAAAAATCACGACCAAGCACATACCCAGTATCCCGGCTACCGTGGATACCCAGTCAAACCCGAATCCGTCAGCACCCGCGCCCAGAACCGCCGCTCCTAGCGCGGGAGCACCCATGGCAAGCATAGTCCAGACACTCATGACCCGCCCCCGAAAGTCTGGCAACGTGCTCAGCTGGATCAATGTCTGGCAGCCCGTACCCGCTACCGTCGTTGCGACACTCAGCCACGAAACCCAGATTGCCAACGACACGACATCGGATAAATTGCGCAGGATCACAAGCGTCGCACTCGATAGTGCAATGGCCATACACACCAGCAATAGCAGACGCCCGAGATCGGCCGCCTGACGGCTGACCAACAGCCCGCCCAACACCGAGCCGAGTCCCGCCATGGCGACCAAGATAGCCAACTCCGACGATCCGCCATTCAGGATCTGGCCAGAAAGTGCCGGTAACAGCTCGATGAGGGTGCGGCCAAGCAAGCCATTCAGCGCTGTTAACGCCAGCAATAATCTGAGATCTGCTCGCTTAGTCAGGTGTCGCGCCCCCTCCATAAATTGACTCAAGTAGGACGTCTCCGCGCTAACCGGACGGTTCAGTTCCACTGTAAGCCGCGACAACCTCCAGAAGGAAACAGAGAACAAAACCATTGCTGTGAGCCAGGCAGCGACGGTATCAACCTGCGCAACCAGCATGGCACCCAGAGCAGGCCCTATCATGCGGGCGATATTGAATGACATAGCCGAGTAACCCACCGCACTCGGCAAGGCTTCCCTAGCAACCAGTAATGGCACCATCGCCAGTCGCATCGGTGAATGCAGTGAGGTGGCAATACCCAAAGTTGTGGCCAAGAGCGTTAACGCGACCCGATCATAAAGATCCCAGTAAGTGGTCAGCGCGCCCGCCAGCGCAATGACATTATGGAGAATCATCGATAGCTGTAATCCCCGCTGGGGATTCATACGATCTGACAATATGCCAAACCAAGGCGATAGCAGGAGTGCAGGTGCCAGCATGAGCGCGCCAACAATCCCGACCCATGTTGCAGAGTGAGTGAGCTCCCAGGCACTCCAACCGAGGAGAAATCGCAGTAACCACGCGCCTAAGCTGGAAAACCAACTCGCCGGGTAATAGCGACGAAAACGTTGATCTGCAAGAGCAGAACGATGTATCTGTCGCTTTTCACGACAGTCAGAAAAATCTTCTCTTGCTTTTTTTGTCATGCTTGAATACTGTTTATTTATACAGTTATTTTGCTGTTGTACTGATAGCGATCTCGTTTAATTCAACGACATCTGAATCAGTAATACGTGCCATTGGCAACAACGTGAAACAGGGATACATCATGGACTACCTACTCGAAGATATTTTCCGTCGTGCCGATACCTGGCGGGGTATGGGTCAAAGTCATACTGCTTTCCTGAGTGCCAACGCACTGTCGGCAAACAACGAAACACACTCCCTACAGGGTGTTGAAACCGGATTCGCTACTCTGGATGCCCAACTGTACAACAGAGGCTGGCCACTGGGTGGGAGTATTGAAGTCATCAGCGAGCAGTGTGGGCTGGATGCCATGGGTATTTTTATGCCCATCATGAAAAAATTGTCGGGGCAGGGACGCTGGCAGGTATTTATTGACCCTCCCTATACACCCTATGCGCCATTGCTTGCGGGAGAAGGGGTTGATCTGCAGGAAATTATGCTTGTACATCCGCGCGACCGCGAAGAGCTACTTTGGTCCACAGAACAGGCATTGCGCAGCACGACCTGTGGCGTCGTCTTTGCTTGGCTTGGTGCGACAGACTATCGGTATGCAGAACTACGAAAAATCCAGTTGGCAGCTGCCAGTCATGGCTCGCTGGCTGTGCTCTTCCGCTCTACAGAGGTCTTGTCACAGGCTTCTCCAGCAAGCCTGAGAATCCAGCTGGAAGGCTATCGACAACTCAAGATTATCAAGCAGCGAGGGGGGTGCCAAAGCAGCACTATTCCTCTCCCCTTCGATGACTCACTGCACCTGAACTCGCCAGTATGGTCTCTGCCAGATCAACCACCACCACACCGATCGCGCCCTGAACTGCGCCCTTCTGCTTGATCGAATGCTCATCAGCACCGCAACCACTAGCAGAAGCGAGTCGCTGTGGCTTCCACAGAAAAGAGCGGCTATGCTTGCGCCCGTTTTCGATGATGCTGAGAGACTTATGCAAGATTTCCCACACCATTACCGCTGTGTTGCAACCGCAAATGCTGATCAGTCACAAGTCCATGTCGCCAGCCAGGGGTTAGCAGATCTCACAACAGATGTTCCAAAAGAATTTGGTGGGCCGGGCGATCAATGGTCTCCGGAAGCATTGCTCGTTGCCGCTGTGGCGGACTGCTTTGTCCTGACTTTTCGAGCCATCGCCGCACCATCAAGAGTGGTGTGGCACGCGCTGGATTGCGACGCAACAGGCAAATTGGAACGGATTAATCGCACACCCCAATTTACCGAAATTCATCTTACCGTCCGCATCAGCGTTCCTGACGACATGGAAGAAGACAAAGTACTGAGAGTACTCAAAAAAGCAGAAGACAGCTGCCTTGTAACCAACTCACTAACCGCTACCGTGCACCTCAATACAGAGATCACGCGTCAATAAGCATCGATCTGGGCCAGCAAAGGTCATCGCTGAGACCTTTAAATTAATCTCCGCATCCCCAAAAAAAAGCCCCGCATCAGCGGGGCTTTTTCATTACCACAGTGTTTAGGGTGACACACTGACCACAACTGCACCGGATCCATCGATATCAAACCGATCTGCATCCATCACCTTCGTCCAGGCGCTGGCAAAATCCTTGATAAAACGCTGACGGCTTTCATCAAAAGCATAGAATTCCACCACCGCACGCAACTCTGAATTAGAACCGAATACCAAATCGAATTCAGTAGCAGTCCATTTCAGATCCCCACTCTGGCGATCACGCCCTTCGAATACATAGGCCTGGTCAGAAGGCCCCCATGCCGTATTCATATCAAGCAGATTGACAAAAAAATCATTGCTCAATACGCCCGGCCGATCTGTGAGCACGCCGTGATCACTCCCCGCCGCATTGGCATTCATCGCCCGCATACCACCCAGCAAAACGGTCATCTCTGATACTGTCAGATTAAGCAAATCAGCCTTGTCGATCAGTGCCTGAGCTGGGGTCATAAAGCCAAGATCGGCCATGTAATTGCGGAACCCATCGTAGCGAGGCTCCAGCACCGCCATTGACTCGACATCACCCATACCCTCGGTCGCATCGACGCGCCCCGGGGTAAAGGGGACTGAAACCGTCACGCCAAATTCGGCTGCGGCGCGCTCCACACCCACGTTGCCCGCCAGCACGATCACGTCCGCCAAAGATACTTGCTTTCCTCCGGAGAGACGGCTGCTAAAGCCACTCTG
>JADHNP010000117.1 GCA_016779445.1 Luminiphilus sp.
GGTCTGATGTCAACCAATCCAGAATTGATTGGGACGGCTGGATTATCTACGGCCCGATCACCCTCGGCCTATTCGCTGGTCTGTACCTGACCGCTGGCTCGCTCTCACTCCGTCCACAGAGATTGGTGAACAAAGTTGAATGAGAGAGGCCCAGATTCTTCCTCTAGTAAGGGGATGCAGTACCCACCGTCACGCGCGATAGCGACCCCCCTCCCCCCCGCCTATCAATCTCTGGCGATTCAATCCGAGGTCGGGCGATGCAAGTGGCGCTGATGAGCCACCGGACTACCGCTCCCCAAATCGAGGCGCTTGAACCCGAATGTTGGGGAGTCAGTTGGGGAGTGAACCCTGAAATATACCTATAAACTATTGATTTATATAGAAATATAGGTGTGGAATTGGTGCCGGAGATAGGAGTCGAACCTACGACCTTCGCATTACGAATGCGCTGCTCTACCAACTGAGCTACACCGGCACGGGTCGCGGATGTTAGAGAAAACCTCTGCTCGGCTCAATACCCCATCGGGAGTCAATTTTTGCCATCGCCACCCACCTGATAGACGAGAATCGCATGCCCGCCAGGGCTGGTGATCATCGCTTCACTGAATGACACACCCTCGGGCGTCACATCTTTTTCCGTGTGACTGATCGGCGCTCCAAATGCAAGCGCCCGCGCCAGTGTTTGCTCAAGGTTCTTCACCTGAACGACCGTCACCACTGCGGTCGGCTGACTATGGTCGGGTAATGGTGACTTCGAGTGCTCGATCAAAAATAAACCGCGCGATTCGGTCTCAGTAGACAGCAATGCCCGGCGTATGGGTCGAGAAGCGTCTATGTTAAAGATGGTCCCCAGAAATGGCTCTCCGCTTGGGGGCAGGACGCCATCAAGGTCGAGGGTAAAATCGATCACCTCGGTAAAGAACGCGATAGACTGATCGAGGTCTGGCGTTATAAGCGAGATGCGCTTGATACGCGCAGTTTGCGCATTCGCAGCCAAAGCAATGGCACCGCACAAGAAACAAATCAACCACCGTCGCCACAATGGCCTACCAAGCGCCGCACTCACTGCGTATTCAGGGTTCATGGCTGACATCCTTGATCGTTAAACTGTACGAGTCCGAGACGCATCCGACCCGACAAGGCGAACAATACTAAGCTCTAGGGCGCAAAAAACTGCATGATGGCGCCGTCTGGCGCTTTCACCGAGAACAGTGCGACCTCTCCCAAGTCACCGAGCACGACGCGACTAATATCACGCGACAGTTCACCACCGCGCCGAAGCAGCGTTGCCTTGGCCCGCTCGATATCCTCTACGGGATACCGCACGGCGAGAATACCGAGATTGGGGGCTTCGCATCGATCAGAGTAATCAAAACCATCGAGGCCCATGACCTCAATCATCTCCATTCGACCAAATTCGCCAGCCACGGGATATACGATACCGGCGCGATAAGGAACAGAAGTGGTGAGATTAAGCGGAATACCGATCGGGGTGGGCGTCGGCGTCTTCGCGGTGTATGGCTTGCCTTTGTAAAAAGTATCGAACCCTAAAACCTGAGTGAAGAAGTCATAGGCAACATCCCGATCGACTACCATTTGCATCATATTAAAAGGCGCCGTCATCCGCTCAAAATCAGGGATCGCCTCTGGAAGTGCTGGGCTCAATCGGTCATAAGTCTGCACCTGCACCCCATCGGGTCCACGATAAATTACTACCCTGAGATCGGACTCTCCGAACTGCAGCGCGGTAATCGGCGTTTCGGTCCACCATCCGAGGCGAATCGCATCATCATAAATTGACTGCATATCCTTCACCCGAATCATGAGGCTGAAATAGCATCCGGTATCCCAAGCACGTGCACCGGGCCGCATTGGCTCGCGACGACCAGCATCGGCAAATGTCACCAGCCGCACATGACCAAAATCGCCACCCATGGGAGCACGGAGTAACAGATACTCGCCGCTCGCGCTGGCGTCGAGCCCCCAAGCGGCGATCGCAGAAGCCGACAGCCGACCACGGCCTAGTTCCTCATACCCTCCAATTTCCTTGAAGAATCGCGCCGTCACGTCGGGATGAGTCACGCTGATGACGGCCTCGCGCCAGGGCATTGTAGTGACGGGATCTGCGGCGCTGGCAACCGGGCTGGCAACCGAAGCAGATATGGCGGCCAACAGCCATACTCTGGCAATAACCGCTCGCATCCTTATCGCTAACGTCAGGGTAAGCCTCACTCTCGACACTCCAGCATTAATCACACGTCAACTAGTGATAGCGCTTGTGCTTCGACATTTTCCCTACGCCCGCGTTGAACGCATTGTTAGGGTCCAGTGAGCGGTAAAACGACGCGTGGTCAGGCTCGGCACAATATAAGTGGCCCACATTATGTTCGGCAGGATATTTGGCGCCAATGTCGTCCAACAGGCCCATCATGCGCGCTTTAACGGCCTCCGGATCCACCCCTGCCTTTACGACAAAATCCCAATGGAATACATGACACATAAAGTGCCCCCCTCGGTAAGGTGCAGCGCACTGATCAAGTAGATCCTCGGGTAAGAACTCGTACCACGCCGCATAGTTCCGCGGCAGCGCCACATCAAAGGTCACCATGCCACCTGTATCCTTGGCATGAATGAGGTTGTATCGCGCCGGTGAGCCACCGGCAACGAGTCGGTGAAGCAGTGCGGCATCACCTTCTTTGGGCGAGCATTCGAAGAAAGCGCCAGCGTTGCCCTGTCGCGTCACCTCATGCAGCACCTGCCTTATTTCAGCAATGGCTGCATCTGCGCCGATGACTATGAGGTGGTGTTCGTAAGCCTCACGATAGTTCCGCATTCGCTTGGGAAGATGATCCGGCCACAGTTGCGCCAATCGTTGCAGTAGATGATCCGCGGGACGGCTTGGGAGCCCCGGAATTTGTTCGAGCCAGCGATCAATTAACGCCTTGATGCGGTAAAGCCTCGGCAAAAAGCTCGTCCCCAGATACTTGATGAGCAGGAACGTATCCTTACAGTAGCGATCCGCACCATCGAACCAACTCTGGTGCATATACTCCGCCATCTCGGGGAGCTCTGTGCACTCAGACAATAGCCGCCGGCGTATCTCATTGAGCTGCTCGGGGTCGTTGGTGCCAAGATAAAAAACCTGCTCTGCCGTGGGCTTGTCAAAAGTATCAACCCGCACTGCAAAGACGGCGAGCTTACCCGCGCTCCCACTGGCCTCATGGAGACGTCTCTTATCCGCATTGAATCGAGACGGGGTGTTGGCGTCGATCTCTCGCACCCGCTCAATGTAATCGGGATCTGAAGCCAAACCGGCATCTTTAGTGACAGCGTTAGGGTCGAAGCGGCCCGCTTCGAGATTAGTCAGAATCTCCTCGGGTGTCTCCCCCAATTCGATACCCAAATGATTCACCAATTCAAGCTCACCCTTATCCGTAAGCTGTGCAAATAGCGCCAGTTCTGTATACGCCGGGCCGCGCTTGACCAAACTACCGCCAGAGTTGTTGCAAATGCCCCCCACTACAGAGGCGCCAATACAAGACGAGCCGATTACCGAATGGGGGTTCTTATTAAATGGGGACAGCATCTCCTCTAATCGGTAAAGCGTGCCGCCGGCAAACACCAAAGCTTGCTGCGCGTCACACAGAGGCATACAGGTGTCGAGCTTGAGGGTACTAATGATCACGATCTCCCGGTCGTAATCCTCCCCATCAGGGGTGGAACCTCCAGTTATACCGGTATTGGCGGCCTGACAAATCACAATACAGTCGGCTGCGACACAGGCCTTTAGTACCTCCCAAAAATCGAGCAGAGAGGCAGGCTCAACAACGGCAAGTGCTGACCCGCTACCAAAACGAATACCCGTCGTAAATCGCTTGATATGGTGCCGCTCACGAATAACACGTGTCTTGGGCACAGTCGCGGCGAGTTCGTCGATCCAGCGAGTATCCATTGCTCTAAGCCTGCCTTGAGTAGTCTACGATTCGTTCAATGATAGATGCCTTGGGAAACGCCAGGGTACGCGCTACTTTATTCGATACCCCAAGCAATACCGCGTCGAAGTAACTCATAGTAGGCCGGCACTTCCCAGCTACCGCGCTCAAGCACTGGGTATTCTTCTACCAGAGGCTGCATATCATAGGTTGAGCGACAATGACCCAAGGTCAGGTAGAGCACCGTACCCTGACCATAGGGCCTCAGGTAAAACACCGCATGGTCGTCATCTCCCTCCCAGTCGCTATCCTGAAAAGCATCGACCTTGCCGGACCATTTGGTATGCAAGAGCATCTCATTCTCACCGTGATATTCCGAAAGATAGAGTTCATCAGTGGTATCAAACGGCTCAATGCCCTCTACCAGTGGATGATCAGGCTTGGTGATTTCGACTCGGTAAGGTTCGATGGGCGGATGTGCCAAAAACTGGCTGCCCAATACCTCCATAAAATCCTTGTGGTCACGCGGTGCCCGCAGCAAGGGAGGATCATGACTCAACCACTCCAACACCGAGTTGGTCGCGTGAAGGGCAAACCATTTGCCACCCTGTTCGATATAGGATTTCAATCTCGCCTGCCCCGCTGCATCGGGGACTTCGTCACAGGTGTAGGTGACCAGTAGATCTGCCTGACACATGGCCTCGACATCACTGTAGTCATTGGCCACTTTAACCCTGACCACGTCGTGCTCCGCCAGCAGCTTCAAGAGCTCCAGTCGCGCAAAATCAAAATCGTGGTACTTACCACCACACACCAGGTATACATCTATCCGCTTACCCGCCATCGGTGTTCCTCTCTTATTGTTCGGTGAGCGATCAAATCAGACGCCCGCCGCCGCCACAACGCGAAATCGTGTTCTTCGCGCACCTATTTCTGTTAACGCAGTGCCTGCTCTTACTCGGCCTGCTGGGCGGCCATGGCCGCCATGACCGATGCTTCAATCTCTGAAGGCAGTGGGTTGCGCCTCAGCGTCAAGCCGCCATTTACCTGCAGATTCTGACCCGTCATGTAGCACTCGTCGCTGCCGAGAAAAACTGCTGCTGCGGCAATGTCCTCCGAGGTATTGAGCCGACCCAGTGGATAGTTTTTCAAGAAGGCGTCGAGTAATCCGGGAGTCTCCAAATGGGGTGCTGCCATGGGCGAAGCAGTGAGCCCTGGCGATATGGAATTCACGCGAATTCCTTTCGCGCCATATTCATCGGCAACGCCACGAACGACATGGTCAATTCCCGCTTTGGTGCCGATGTATGCGTGGTGATTACCTACAAGAATCGTTGCCGTCGCGGAGGAAATTTGAATAATAGAAGCCGGGTCTGACATCACACCAACCAGCACCTGCATCCACTGGTAAGGCCCTTTAAATTGAAGATCCATCATCATGTTGAGGTCTTCTTCGCTGGTCTCTTCAAACTGCGTCAGTAACCCAAGTCCTGTCGCGTTTACAGCAACATCTATCTTACCGTGGGCATCCAAAATGGCCTGAATTGAAGATTTAATATCTGCCATCTTGGTGATATCACAGGTGACGGCCATGCCTTCTATTTCGCCAGCCAGCCACTCGAGCTCCTCGGCATGCCTGCCGCCCACTGCAACCGTGGCGCCTTCTTCTGCGAAGCGTCGGGCAATGACCTGACCCATGTTTCCGCGTCCCGCCGCACCCAGTACATAGGCTACCTTGCCTGCTAATCGTCCCATGATCATCCCTCATTAATTATTTGAATCTTGGAGTAACGATACTACTAGACTGTTCACGATTCGGGGGACTTTCTCAATAGGCCACCATGACTAACCGATGGGTAATATGCTTTTGCCGCGGCGTGATCGCGCACTGGTGCAACGCGCATCACCACGCTATGGTCGTGCTATGGTCGTGATCCCTGTGCTCTACTCCTTTAGGCGCTGCCCTTATGCCATGCGCGCGAGAATGGCATTGGCAGCGGCTGAGATACCGGTGGCACTCCGCGAAGTACTGCTCAAAGAGAAACCGGCAGAGTTAATCGCAGCATCTCCCAAGGCCACGGTGCCAGTCCTCGTACTCAAAAATGGGATCGTTATAGAGGAGAGTCTAGAGATCATGCGCTGGGCACTCGATCAGAATGACCCTTTGCAGTGGAAGCCCGACGAGGACGCATTGTGTTACTGGGTTACCCGCTGCGACGGCGAGTTCAAACACTGGCTAGACCGCTATAAATATGCCGATCGGCACCCTGAAAACTCACCAGAGCACTACCGAAATTCAGCGGAGCAATTTATTCGAAGCCTCGAATCGGCTCTCGAGGCGTCTTCATGGATGGGCGGACCACGGCAAACCCTCGTGGATATAGCCGTATTTCCCTTTGTCCGACAGTTCGCAGCAGTGGATCC
>JADHNP010000118.1 GCA_016779445.1 Luminiphilus sp.
AATCCATAGTCGCCTCCAACCAGCACTCTGACACCGGCCTCGCGCATGCGCCTTACGGACTCTTGCGTGGCTTTTAGCTCAGCGGCATAGCCCTCGTGCTCTGGACTGCCAGTCTCGAAGCCAAAGCTCTGATAGTGCTCAAGAAAACTGATCTCCCAGGCCACCGCGGGGCCCACAAAAACGTGATCACGATTCGCTTCTAGCAGTTCCAGCGCTTCATCATCCAAATAGTTCGCGTGCCCAATAAAGTTTACGCCAGCGCGCACTGCCTGCTTTACGGCCGCCGCAGATCGTGCGTGACAAGCAACCCGCATTCCCCTGTGGTGAGCCTCAGAGACAAGCACCTGCAACTCTTCGTCGGTGAAACCGAGCACACCAGGTTTAATACCGCCCCCCGAAGAAATCAACTCGCCATCGATCATGACTTTGACGACGTCGACGCCATTTTTTGAGAGCGTACGCACTGCCTTGCGGACTTCCCAAGGGCCGTCAGTGATCATCCCCAGCCCGTCAATTTTTAGTTGTGCATAGTCGGGGTGAAGATCCGCATTGCTTCCTGTGGAACCAATATCGCGCCCGCCAGCCAATAACCGAGGCCCCAAAACATCGCCACATTCAATACCTCGCTTCAGGAACGCATCGACCCGGTGCACCGAGCCAAAACTGATAGCAGAAGTAAATCCCGAGCCCAGCATAACCCTGGCGTTATGGATGGTTTTGATGACGACCTCCTCCACCGGCGACTTGTCCAGTTCAAGAGGACCGTTGTTAATGTAGGAGAGGTGAGCATGGGATTCCACCATGCCAGGCATCACAAAATGACCCTTGCCGTCGATCACCTGCGACTCTTCATGGACTGCAGGGCTGCCATCTTTCGGGCCCGCATAGATAATCTCGCCACCCGCAAATATCACTGAGGCATCTCCGCAGAAATGATCGGCGTGACCGTTGAAAAGAGAAATATTGGTAAGTGCTATCACGGTAACCTCAGCAGTTTCTTGGCGTTTGCAGAAAGACGAGACGCGTCGGAAGCCAGCGCATCAGGGGTATCGAATCCACCTAGGTTGGTACCCAGGACCAGCTTATCTCCAGCTGCGTAATGACGAAGTGCGGCGGCTGCCACCTCGCCTTTCACATGGGTATCAAACCACAATTTCTGTAGCTCATGCACAAACCCGTTTTGTCTGACTCCCTCCGAGACCGCGGGGTCGACCTGTGCGAGTTGGTCAATTTTTTCAGCGAGAAACGCAACAGTGCCGCCCCCATGAGATATACAGATGTCGATAGTGGGATGTCGATCTAATACTCCCCCCAACAGTATTTGAGCGACCGCCAGCGCTTCCTCTTGGGCATAGCCCAGGCTGAGCGAGAAATTATGAAGTGTGAGCCGATCGTCTTTTAGCCCACCCGATCCGTCGGTCGAGCTGGCATGAATAAATAGCGGCACGTCGAGATCGACCAACTTCCGATAAAGCGGGTCAAGCGAGGGACAAGCAAACCCCTGGGGGAAATCCGTACCGATCATGGCGCCTTTGAGACCTAGCGTACCTACCGAGCGCTGCAATTCATTGCAGGCGGCGGAGACATCCTGCATGGGCAGTGCAGCCAGACCAACCAGTCTATTGGGCGCCTCTGCAACAGATTGGGCCATCAGTTGATTGTGTCGTTGACAAAAGTCAGCCGCTATCAGTGGCTCTATACCGTGAAAGAATGTGAGCGGGTTTGGAGAGAGGGCCTGAATCCCGATGCCCAATCTGTCGAGGTGCGACAACCGCAGCTTCAGATCAGTGAAGACCGTGTCCTGATAGGAAATCGGTGTCATCGTGTATTTGCCAATGCGAAAAAAGGGCGAGCCACTCTTGTCAACGCCAGCCTCGGGGCCGTGGACACCCGCAGTGCCGTTGAGCGTCTCGAACACCACATGAGCGTGCACATCTATAATGTCGGGAGCCATAATCTGGCCTCGTATCACTGCATCTAGCGGGACTATCCGTAATTGAATTACCCCGCATCAGTTTGCACGATGTGGCACAACTTTACGACGTGACGCACTGACAGTAGTCTGGCAACCGATAGGCGCAGGGCGCGCTTTCAAATACGGAGATCATCAATATCAAATGTCACATTGGGTTACTTCTATTATTGTCCTCCACGGTTTATTCAGAACCTGTGATCGTCAGTCTAGAGGGGCCGAATACGTCAGGAGCCTATGAGGGTATCGCAAATTTTCGCGGCTCGGCCGTGACTGAGCCTAGCGTTTCTTCCGAGGCAAGTGATAGAGAAGGCAACGATGCCTTTCCGATTACCATGGCGGAGGCTCGGGACGATGCTGCTCGAGCGCACCCCGATTTTCTTGACGCAGATGCATCAGCTTTCTCTCAAACCCAGTCTTTCATCCCTCGGAAATTAGATATCGTAGAGGCTTCGCGGGGGGATGCGTCTCTATCTTTACTAAATGAGATTCGATATTCACCCAAGCTGACCACAGCTGGGCAACCATCAGAGGAACAACTCCACGCAGTCGCGGATGCTGGCTTTCAGCGAGTTATATTTTTGGCTTTCAACGACCATCAAGATGCGCTGACAAACGAAGATCGAATCGTCAGAACTGCAGGATTGTCGTTCTTACACATTCCGGTGGCTTGGGATGCCCCGACTCTTAATGATTTCGACAACTTTGCTGCTGTGATGCTTACGTCAGAAAAGACCCTGGTGCATTGCGAAGTGAATTTCCGCGCTTCCGTGTTCGGATTTCTTTATCAGGTGATCTACCGGGGAACTCCGCAAGAGGAGGCCTTCTCCTTACTAACAAGCATCTGGATACCCAACGAAACGTGGGAGGCTTACATCATCTCAGTGCTGGCCGACAAAGGTATCGAATATTCGGGTTTGCGCTAGCGACAGGCTAGCGCCTATGACCTTTGCCAGCATTACCTAACTTGGCGCACTAGCTGAACAGCGGGTGTGAGGATAGGTGCTGGTGCGTAATTGTTGGACTGCAGAAGCCTGAATTCCTCAGCCACTAGTACTATCAGCATTCAGAAAGAGTTTACGCCTCTTCAATCACTGGCGCTTTATGGCCCGCCAAGTGATCTGAATCTCTCTAACTATGTTGTTTCTTTCCCTGATCAAGGACCATATTTCGTCGTCTGAAAGTAAGCCCTCTGCAACTTTTTGTTGGTACTCAGCCTCTAAAACAAAGTGAGTATTCTCTACTGAAAAATCCACACCGCAGATAAGGCCAAGTGGCGTATTTGCGATATTAGATTTTTCCCATTCTTTATTTAGAGACTGATCATATAGCCTCAACACATCCGCAGTTATAGGGCGAACATGCGTTGGGTCGGACAAAAAATTGTCGTGCCGTGGGTGCGGCACATTGATATAGAGTCTCGCGTTGTGTGCGGATATCCGGTACAGCTCCTGTATGACGCCGTTAAAGACGCTGACATCAGACCCCAAATGCTCCAAAACATGATTCATTAAAATTTCGTGGCAACTGTCGTCAGCAAAAGGATAGGGAAAGCTTTCCAGATCATGGACCACATCAACTGAATAAGTATCATGCTTGTCCAAATTGACCCAGCCGGGCAAAATTTTGTTACCGCAACCAAGGTTTACTTTCATCTAAGTCTCCACTGAATTTGGACAACTGCATACTCGAGTTACTTAAGAAAGTTGCTATCGGGCAACCGTTTTTCCAATTGCTTCGGATTCTTTTTCGAAATAGAGGGTTGGCCAAAGATACTGCCACTCTTGCACAACGTCACGCTCTTAAGTGGCCCTACGGTATCCACAAGTACCAACGACAGGCTAGCAGCTCTTTTCCACCCATGACCTTCGCCAGCATCACTTAACTTAGCAGATTAGTTCGCCAGCGATGAAATGGAGGGCTGCTGTGCAGCTTCCTTGTAGAATCAAAAGGGGCCTGAGACATTGGCTCCTTTTTAGTTGAGAGTTGGCATCTATGATTCCTCTCAGTTATCGAAAAAACATGACGTTATTAGGGGTGAATATCTGGCTCTTATTGAACGCCGCCCTCGTATCTGCCCCCTACAGCGTTGTAGTCAAAGTCCTCGCCGTAGAACTTTGCTTTGCCAAAACCGAACATGACCTCTCACATTGAGACAGCGCTTTGGTAAGCTAAGGGTATGAACAAATTATTTTCTGCCAGTGTGTTTTTCGGTATTGCGGGTTTTTCACTGTGTCTGCACGCAATGGACAGGGATGAATATTACGCGTCCGTTAGTTCAGTACAGCACGGTCTTGCTCCAGAGTTCCGACGTTTGCTGTCAAGTTGCGGAGCCGAGGCTTCAACGATCATGAGCCTACAGGCGGAAGCTGAATCTCACGGCTCGTTACAACATCAATTAGTTCGTTCATTTCTACAAGAGAGCCATTTCGGACAGAACATTCTCTACTGCCTTGATGCAAAAATCGAACGTTTAGACTCGATCGATGGCTGAAATCGGCCAGTTTAGGGCCAGGCAGATGGCGCTAACTGACCAGCTGTGATGGTCTAGAGAACCACCTCCGTTGGCAGGCTAGTTTAACAGCGGTAACAAGAGGGCGGCTGGAACGTCCTAGCGTTAGCTTTGCAAAGCATTATTTGATTTAAGGGCCTTTGTTGGCTCCTTTTTTTATTTTAGGGGTAACATTTGGACCGACCTGAGATTTCAAGGAACCGTTATCAACATGGAACTAAAAGTGTTTTTCACAGTATTCATGGCAGTCTTCATCGCAGAACTGGGAGACAAAACTCAGCTTGCAACGATGTTGTTTGCTGCTGACGGTGAGGTGAGTAAATGGACCATCTTCTGGGGTGCATCAGCTGCGTTGGTTGTGGCATCGGCAATTGGCGTTTTAGCGGGGACGCTAATGTCAGAGTTCATCAACGAAAAGTATCTCAATTACATTGCTGGCACAGGATTCATTCTCATTGGAGCGTTCACATTGGTGCGCGCCTAAAGCACTGCTTTGCCATCGCTTGTATCTACTGCAGGCGATAGTTGCTTTTTTTACATTGGGTTCTGATGTATGGCAGCAGTAACACTGTTAGCAGCGTGAGACTTTGGGGGGCCCCGACCCTCGCAATACACTCCACTCTGTAGCGCCCTTCTCAACAGGAAAATGTCGCAATGACCTGCCGTAAAAAAAGCTGATTTATCGTAAAACAAAGGCCGCAAACAAGCATTTGTGCGGCCTTTAGGGATATGGCGGAGCGGACGGGACTCGAACCCGCGACCCCCGGCGTGACAGGCCGGTATTCTAACCAACTGAACTACCGCTCCGGGTAGACGATGCAGGGTCTGCACCGGTTGCTGCTTGCCTCTCCTTGGAGAGGAATGGTGGGTGATGACGGGATCGAACCGCCGACCCTCTGCTTGTAAGGCAGATGCTCTCCCAGCTGAGCTAATCACCCCCTAACAAGAGACCGGCATTATAGGGATCGCAACCCGACTGTCAATGTGCTTTAGAGCTCAATTGGAGTCGCTAAGAGACGCGCGGGCAAGACTAAAGCGTGTAAAATCGCGGCCTGTTTTGGCACCAGCTCAGAGACGACCCAAACGATGGAACTCTATAAGGATTTTCGCTTCGAAGCGGCCCACCTACTCCCTGAAGTGCCTGAAGGCCACAAATGTGCTCGTTTACACGGGCACTCCTTCAGAGTTCGCATTACTATTTCCGGAGAAATGAATCCCAAAACGGGCTGGATTTTAGACTTTGATGACATTCGGCTAGCTTTCGAGCCGCTCCTCGAACAGCTGGACCATCATTATCTAAACGACATTGCGGGTCTCGAGAACCCAACCAGTGAACATCTCGTGCACTGGATCTGGGATCGGCTTAAACCTGCCCTGCCCGAGCTAACAGAGGTCGAGATTAACGAAACCTGCGACACCGGCTGTCGATATCGCGGGATCTGAATCAGCCATAGACAAAAAAAAAGAAAAAAAAGCGCCAGGGCTATTGCATAAAATTAACATTCTGTAGTAGCCGACTACTGTTTGTTATGCACAAATGTGGGGCGACATGAGATTCCAGGCAAGTTAACAGCGAAACCCCATAATCAAATTGACTAAAGACAAATAAGTCATTGTTTTATATTAATTAATAGTAGTTGGTTAAAATTTGACCAATTTGCCAACTCTGACGGGCTCGTTGCCTCAGCGGGCAAGGCAAACAAATTATCCAGAGAGTTATCCACATAAACTGTGGACACTTTTGATGAGGTTTACGCTTTATCTCGCACCTCTTTGGTGAGCAAATGCAACTCGATGGCGTCT
>JADHNP010000119.1 GCA_016779445.1 Luminiphilus sp.
TGGTCACATAGGTGCCAGAGGAACAAGATGCACCTGCCCGACCCCTCCTGGTACCGCCAACTAGGGCGCCACCTGAGACATTGCCTCTTTTCGCTGGGAAGGATTCCGGTTCAACAGCACTCAATCAGCAAGGAAGCCACTGAGGAATTCGTTGGTATGGAGTTGTTTGTGCCAAGTTTCGAAGGTGAGCGAGAAAGATCCACAAGACCAGCAATGCGAGTACTCACCGCAGGCACTGCCCGAGCCTGCATTCATGATCTCATTCCTCCACGACCGTTTTCTGCACGGCCAGTTACTCCCGACACCCCATTTATACTTCCTATACTTTTCGTCTTATGGCCGCGCTTTCTTTCCGCCCCGAGGCGTTTGCTACCGTCTTCAACCATCCCGATGACAGGATGGCGGGTGGTGGCAAGTCGGGTGAGGGTGAGTCCGGCGGCGGTTCCGCTATTGAGCGGTTTATCGCGGACCGCGCGGACCTCGACGGCAAGGGCTACCTCATGAAGATCAAACCCGAGGTGGCACACGGCACGCTCCTGCACTGGCTCACCGAGCTGGACAGCTCGGTCGTATCAGGATTCATTTTGGGCGACACCCCGTCGATCGCCGATTTCTCCGTTTACCATCCGCTGTGGTATCTGCGGAATAATCCCTACAATGCACCGATTATCGAGGCGTATCCCAATGTGTTGCGCTGGTTTGACCGCATAGCGGCCTTCGGCCACGGCCGTGTGATCGAATCCGATGGTGAGGCCGCACTTGCCGAGGCGAGGGCGTGTGAGCCCCGTGCGTCCGAGCCGGTGGTTGTAGGGGTTGAAGCAAAACCAGGCGACACCGTGTGCATTACCCCGACGGATTACGGCAAGGTGGCCGTCGAGGGAGAGCTGGTGTGCGCGGACCCCTGGGAATTTGCCGTAAGAAGAACGACCGAGGAAACCGGGACCATCGTGACGCACTTTCCGCGCACCGGTTTTGAGCTCACACAGGTAGCGCCATCGAATCAGGAGAGCGTATGAACGCCCAGACCAACGAGAAAGAAATCGCCGTGATCGTCGGCGGCGGGCCGGGCGTCAGCGCAAGCTGTGCCAGGCGGTTCAGTCGTGACGGCATGCGGGTCGTCGTCGCCGCCCGTAACCCCGATAAGCCTGTGCTTGTCGAGCTCGAGGCAGAGTGCGGCATTATCCGCCGCACTTGTGACGCCACCAGTGCCGAGTCGGTTGCCGCGCTGTTCGACAGCGTAGTGAAGGAGTTCGGTACGCCCCGACTCGTGGTGCACAATATCGACGGGCGTTTTGCCGAGATCTTCCGCAAGGACATCACCGAGGCCGATCCGTCGCATGTTGCCAGGGTTCTCGAGAACTCCGCATTGAGCGCTTTCCTCGTCGGCCAGCATGCGGCTCGTTGTATGCTGGGGCGTGACATACCCGAAGGCGGCCATCGTGGCACCATCCTCTACACGAATGCGAGCGCCGCCCTGAAAGGATTCCCGCGCAGTGCAGCCTTTGCGATGGCATGCCATGCGAAGAAGGGCCTTGCCCAGAGCATGGCGCGAGAACTGGGGCCGAAAGGCATACATGTCGCCCAGATACCCATCGATGCGGCGATCGGCAACACCCAGGAGGATGGCAGCCGTGCCCATTGGCTCGGCGGACCCACCGAGGACGACAATATGGCCGATCCGGACCAGATTGCCGAGACCTACCTGCATCTCCACCGTCAACACCGCTCCACATGGGCCTTCGAAGTCGTACTGCGACCCTGGCAGGAGACGTGGTAAAGCGTCGCCGGTTGCTGAAGATTACATAGTGTACGATCTGGAGTAGCTCTGAGTCCGCGTTTCCCGCAAGGGGACGTTATCTGGTGCGCATTTTAGGGTGGAAGGAGGTCTCGAATCGCCTAGGAACGGACGTTCCAGTTTGCCTCTCAATTCGGGTGACGATTATGGAAGCCGAGACCGAACCTAAGCCGAACCTAGTGTGGGGCGGTTAGCGGGAATTTTTGTAGTAAGTGGAAGAATTTTAAGTGGTTTCACAGACCGAACTTCCGAACCAGGGCCGAGCTGCATACCCCGTAATCATGCTACTGCTCTAAACATCAGGTATTTGCAGAATTTGAGTCATCACAAGCCGTTGGTTGCACGATCGCGAAATTCCTGCGGCGTCAGTCCGTTCAAGCGCTTGAATGCACGCCGGAAGCTGGCGGGATCGGTGTAATTCAGAAGTTCAGCGATTTCTGCCACAGTCAGTTGCGTCGTAGAGAGGTAGTTTGTTGAAAGAATGTTACGAACCTCGTCGCAAATGCTTCGAAACGATGTTCCCTCTGCGCTGAGTCGCCGCCTGAGGGTCCGCTCAGAATACGCGAGTTCATTGGCAACCCACGTAATATCATGTCCACGCCGCCCGGCCTGCATCACCAATCGCCTTACGGTCGCAGAGACGTTCTCGTGCTCATTGAATCCCTGCAGCAGGTTCTCGCATTGCTGTCGAAAGACAACGTGTCCCGCCGGGTTTGCAGTTTGTAATGATCGCTCGAGTAGCTGGTTCGGAAAGATAATTTCGCAGTCCTGTTGACTGAACCTGGTTCGGGAGAACAAGTACTTTTTGTATTGTTTAGCATGACCGGGAGCGAGGTAGCTAACGTGGACTGTAATTTCTGTAATAGGTTTACCGAGCAGGTCCTTTCCCAGGGTCGCGAGTGAAGAGTAAGTGGCTTCCACCAGCGCACGGATCACTTCAGGCGGAAGTGTGGGCCAAATCATCGTGAGCGTGGTGTACTTCTCATTCTTCGTCAGCTGCCATCGCGAGCCCAGGTCGAGTAATGGGTGATACCGGACTAACAAGCGCAAGACATCTCCGAGATTGTCGCAGCTCATGATGGCGAAACCGATGGCTCCAAAATGGGTAACTTTGACCTGCTGCCCGAGTTTCAAGCTGAATTCCGGGTCACCCGTAAGCCGAGAGGCCTCGAGCAAGGCTGAGCCCCTGATATGAGCCTTGGCCGGGCCATCGCCTTTCGAAGACAGTCCGAAATGATCCGTAGGCCCTGGTATTAAGTCAGGCTGAAGATCGTATTTGAGGAGCATGTCCGCAAACAGTTTGGTGATGTCCGTCTTATATTGGTTCAGTGGGCGGATGTGACACCTCTGTCAGAATGGCCGAATATGTCACCATATTGGCCGAATATATCCTCATGTGTCAACACAGACGGTTATAGAGTAGTAAGGTAACTGGAGGAACGAATATGACCGCTATCCCCACGATCTCGACAACCCCGGAAGGTGTGACCATTGAGCCTCGAGATCGCAAATTCGATTTCGATACCGCGTTGGCTACTGACTGGTTTGGCAATGACCCGTTCCTGACGACTGTATTCAACGCGTTGAGTATCAGTTTCCCGACGGGGGAAAAGGAGTTTATAGACTCCATCAGACACTATGAAGACAGGATTCAGGACGGCAAGCTCCTCAGCGAGATCCGCGGCTTTTACCGGCAAGAGGGTATCCATAGTCGCGAACACCGACAGTACAATCGGGAGCTTTGTAACGCCCGAGGGTATGACCTGGACGAACTTGAAGGTGTCTATATCGCGATGCTCAAGAAGGTCAAATCCGACCCGAAAGTTACGTCACGGATCAGGCTGGCATCGACGCTGGCCCTGGAACATTTCACAGCCGGTCTTGCGGAAGTCTTGATGAAGACATCCTACATGGACGAGGCTGACCCAGCGGTGCGCGAACTCTGGTTATGGCATTCCATGGAGGAGATGGAGCATAAGTCTGTTGCCTTCGACGTCTATGTCCAGGTGGGTGGGGACTATGTGATGCGCAAGCACATTATGCGGCTTGCCCTGTTGATCCTTGGCAAAAGCGTGGTCAAGGTCACGACCAGGATGCTGCGCCAGGACAAACAGCTTTGGCGGTGGAAGACACTGAAAAGTGCGACCAGGTTCTTCTTCGGCAAAACTGGATTTGTTCGCCAGTACCTGCCGCACCACAGGGAATTCTTCCGCAAAGACTTTCACCCGTGGGATGCAGATACCCGCGACCTGTTGGATGAGTGGAAACCCCGCCTCACCGGATAACAGGGGCGTATCTACCGAAGGTGTATTGACTCTTTACCGATAATAACTAGCAACGCATTGATTGAATCGCTAAATCAGTTGATTACGCGATAAACCAATGCAGGATACAACATAATGAAAAAAGCCCTTTTTACGCTGCTTCTTCTGTCGGCAATAGTCGGTGGTTTCTGGCACTGGTTGGCGGCCAAGCCCATTGCCAGGACAGTTGCAGATGATGGCGGCACCGGTTGGCGCCCTCACGGCGAGCCGATAGTCAGTGCCACTGGCCTTCCCGTCAACGTGCCGGATACGTTTCAAACCATGCATGTTGGCCTGAACAACACCGACCAGCTGTGGATAGCGACTGCCCCGCGCCAGGAAGTTGCCTGGACTGTCGAATTGGATATGTATGTTCCTGAAGGCCCCACTATGGATTTCGAGGGGCGCGTTTATTTCAGCCCCGTGTTTCCAAGAGAAGATGTCAGTCTGGTTGTACTGGAAGGCGCTACGGGTGAGCGACTCTGGACACTGCCACACCGAGGGGATGCGAGGGGCGCCGGGGCGCCTCTTATCATGAAGATACCGGGGATCGAGGGTGAAGAACACGTATATCACGCCACTTACCATCATGCGTGGGCTGTGAAAACCGACGGTACTGTTGTGTGGCAAGCGCCCACTGGTCTGCGCTACGAAGGCAGCGGACCACCACCCCACGCCTGGGGTATGAATTTTGTACCCACGCTGGACGCATTGGTGTCAGTAACCCAGGATGGCAAGATTGTCGCTCTGGATCGGACCACTGGTCGCCAGCTACTGGCAGAGCCCTTCGCGCTTCCTGGAAAACCTGCGGGTGATGAGGCTATGAGTATGCCTCCGCAATGGGTGCTGGACCGGGGCAATGCCCTGGCTGCCGCACAGTTCGGCTCTATGCCGGGGCTCAAGGGTGGCTTGTTTACCGAGATGGTGATGATTATTTACGGCGCTGGCTCCAACGTCTCCAACTTCTATGCGGTGGAGCCCGGAAGTGGACGCTTGTATGTTGCCGCAACCGCACCTGATGACGCTGACGGCCAAGTGGATGGTATTTCGGACCGGGGCGCGCTCTATGCATTGGATTGGCGTCGCGATGGAGATTACCTGGCACTTGAAATAATCGGTCGATTTGATTTCGATGGTGGCACCGGCTCCACTCCCACCGTTGCAAACGATGGCCAGCGTGTCTATGTGTCCGACGAAAATGGCAATGTCATCGTGCTGACGCCAGATCTAAAGGAAGTTTGGCGTGTGAACGTTGGCGACCAGCTTGCAGCCTCTATTGCGGTGTCTGCAGACAACGGTGAACTTTATGCTGTCACCCGTTACGATATTTTCAAGCTCCTTGACCGGGGCGATTCCGGTGAAGTTGCCTGGAAGGCAGAACTTGATGTATTCCCTGGTCACACCAATGTTAACTCCCTGACGCCCACCATCACTGCCAATGGCCTGGCGGTATCAATTGCTGCCAGCCGAGAGTTCGGCAATACCTCCCTGCTCAAGAAAGCTGGCTTTGGGCTTCTGGATAGAGAGACCGGCGCCTTGCGAGGCTTCGTTGAAGGTCCCGAAGAAAGCGTTTCTGTGACGGTTGTTGACCGGGACGGAGGTTTCACCATTGCTCATTCGCCAGTGCGCAGGTTGGGAGCGGTCGCCATTCTTGGAGACAGTATCGAGCTGATACTGGGCGGTATCACAAAGTACCGTTCCAGCGATGACCTGTTGCTTGCCAGGGAAGCCGCCTGTGCCGCGGCTGCTATACAGGAACGCTCCGGTACTCTGCCAGAGAATTCTCTCGGCCGCCGCTGGGATAGTGCCCAGGTCGATACGCTTCAATCACAGGCTGATCGCGCCTTGAAGCGAGTGGGTTCAAACCTTGATCCCGGCCAACTGGTAGCAACGCTTTGCGAGAGACTGAAGCGCGAGGTACCGGTACAATAGAAGGGTTTAACTCACCGGTTAATTCGTTCGTTCCTGCTGGAAGAAAAGTATTATATCTGGATGGCTACACAATTGGTCACATAGGTGCCAGAGGAACAAGATGCACCTGCCCGACCCCTCCTGGTACCGCCAACTAGGGCGCCACCTGAGACATTGCCTCTTTTCGCTGGGAAGGATTCCGGTTCAACAGCACTCAATCAGCAAGGAAGCCA
>JADHNP010000120.1 GCA_016779445.1 Luminiphilus sp.
GTCGTATAGGACTGCCACGTGAGGGTTTGCACATCGGGATCCCGGCACATTGCGACGAACTTTTCTCTTCGTTTGTCGGTGCCGTACCAAAAGCGCTGCAGCAGTCCAAGAGCCCAAAATACCTTGCCGTGCAGTTTCATGAATCGTTTGCGCGCCTGCGCGAGCGCGCGGGCATCGCCAGTCTCCAAAAACGTATGCATGGCGTCTGCAGCAAGACGTCCACACAGCATGGCGTAATAAATACCTTCGCCTGATGCTGGCGCGACAACACCGGCGGCATCGCCAGACACCAGCACCGCGCGACCATCATCCCAGCGCTTCATGGGTTTCATGGGAATCGGTGCGCCTTCCTTCCGCTTGGTTACGGCGTCTGCCAATCCCACGTCTTGCCTCAGCGCGGCGACCGATGCCTTGGCAGAAAAATCCTTGTGGGCGCTACCTACCCCGATGCTGGCGTTGCGACCATGAGGAAAAACCCAGGCATAAAAATCGGGCGACAGGCGTCCCTGGTACCACACATCGCACCGATCCGGATCATAGGCGGCCCAGTTATGATCTTCCGGCACTTCAATAATTTCGTGATAAGCCAATACCCAAGGCGTTTTTTCAGCGTCGGGAATGGTGGCGCGCGCAACCGCGGAGCGCGCACCATCGGAGCCGATCACGCTGCGTGCTGTAACGGTCATGGCACGGGGATTGTCGTCTTTCGTCTGATAAGTCAGCTCAATCCGGTCATCCACATAACGAAGCGATTTAAAGACGCCGGCGACAACATCGGCACCTGATTTGCGCGCTCGTTCGCGGAGCCAGGGATCGAATTCATCCCGATCCACCATGCCCACATAGGTTCCATCAATCGGCATATCAACGGCTTCACCGCGGGGCGATACCATGCGCGCTGAACGGATTCGTGCAACCAAAAGATGCTCGGGAATGTCGAATTCGGCCATCAGGCAAGGCGGGATTGCGCCGCCACAGGGTTTGATACGAAAACCGCGTTCCAAAAGCAGGACCTTGTGGCCGCTCCGTGCCAGATCATTGGCGGCAGTGGCGCCCGAGGGCCCGCCCCCGACAACGATTGTGTCGTAGGCAGCGCTTTGCTCATTCATTTCATTCCTCCATCCCCTGCTTCAGCAAGGGCAATGTCGCCAAATGAGGGAAGGTCTTGATTGTGGCCAATCCCCCAGCTTTCAATGTGGATATGTCGTGCCAGCGAGGCCGCGACCATAAAAAGAGCGCCTTCGCAGGCAAAAACCAAACCGTAGGAGATAGCGGGGGTATCGAGCCAGTAGCGGCTCACATCCACTGCAACCGTCCCCAGAAATCCACCTAGTGCAAAGGCGATGGCTTGTGCAGCGCCCCAAAGCCCCATACGAATTCCCTCGCGTTTTTCGGCGCCTTGGCTGGCCAAAACCATCATGCCGCCGATCGCGGCAACGGCAAAGCCACCGTTGGCTGTTCCGAGCAAAAAGACATTGGCTTCGAGTGGCCAGTCACTGTGGTTCAGCCCCCCCCAGCAGAGTAAAAACAAGGCGACGGCCGACAGCCAGCAGCCGCCTCTGATCCACAGCTGCAACAGAGCTGCGCCGCGTGATTTAAAGAGCAATGTCGAGATCGCCATGGCCGCCATGCCAAGCAAAACACCGCCGTGCTGGATGCCCGCCAGCTGGGTAGATTCACCCGGCGTTCTCCCGAACACTAATCCCGCAAAGGGTTCGAGAATCAAATCCTGAGCGGAGTAGGCGAGCATCGATACGAAAACAAAAATCGTGAAGATGCGTGCCTCGGGTTCTTGCCAAATGTCATGTAAAGCTTCTCTGAAATCGCCCGGACGTCGGCTTACTTGGTCAGAGTGATTTTGCAAGACGGTAGGGTTTAGCGGTTCGACATTTCTAATCGCTAACAGCGTTATCACGATTGCGATTGCTGATACGGCAGTGGTAACAGTGAGCAAACGTTCAGGGGAATAGGGGTCAAGATAGTGCCCAGCAACGCCGGCGGTGACAGCAAAGCCCATAATCATCATGAACCATACCAGAGCGGCTGCAGCGGGTTTGCGCTCGGAACTGACTTGTTTGGCAAGTAAAGCAAGCAGAGAGGTGCCTGTGGCACCGGTTCCCACGCCAATGGCGAAGAAGCCCAATGCTGCCACACAAAGCCCTAACCAGTATTGTGTTGCAATGAGCGTAGTGCCCCATGCCGCGGTGATTCCCCCGGCGCCCAGTATGATCATGCCGCCGATAATCCACGGCGTCCGCCTGCCTCCGATATCTGAGCCATGGCCAATGCGCGGTCGGGCAAGCTGCACGACGTGGTGAATCGTGACCAAAAATCCCGGGAGTGATGCTGCCAGGGCCATTTCCACGACCATGATGCGATTCAGTGTGGATGTGGTGAGCACCACTATGCCGCCCAATGCGGTCTGGATTAGACCTAGCCGAATGATTTGCCACCAGCTGAGTAAGTCAGTGGGGCGGCTACTGGAAATCGTCATGCGAACCAGCCCCCCAGTCCCACTGCAGTAGCCATCATCCCTGCTACATAGAGGGAGACGCCGGTAGCGTTGTACCAAGGAGCAAGGCGCTCGGGATCCGACAGTAACCGTCTCATTGCCAGTAATTGGGCTAATACGCTGCTACTGACCGCTACGGCGCAGAGCACCAGCTGCCAATGAAGCAGTAGGGCGACGACACAAAGCTGTGGAATCAACATGAATACGCACGCGACTCTAGCTGCCTTTTCGCGACCGAGTTGAGCCGGCAGGGAGCGAATGCCCATACGAAGGTCGCCGTAAACACTTTTGAAATCGTTGAGAGTCATGATGCCGTGGGCCCCGATGCTGTAAAGCAGGGCGATCATCAGGATGGGTGAGGGCGGCAGCTTACCGCCTAATACAATAGCCGCGCCTGTGATCCAGGCCAGTCCTTCATAGCTCAGAGCCACGGCGCTGTTCCCCCACCAGCCGTTTAATTTTAGTCGGAGGGGCGGTGCGCTGTAGGCCCATGCCAGCAGTAGGCCCAGACAGGTTGCTGCGGCGACCCAAGTCCCGAGCATCAGAGCCCATATCTGAGCGATCACCGTCCAGATGACGGCAAAGTGCAATGCAGTATTGCCCGGGACCCTGCCAGAGGGAATCGGGCGGTGGGGTTCATTCAACGCATCGACGTCTTTGTCGAACCAATCGTTGACGACCTGGCTGGCACCGCAAACTAGAGGTCCGGTGAGTGCGATACCCGCTAAAAGCGCCCACGCCGTGGGGGCGGTGCCGGGGCCGGCAGAGACCCAGCCGCACAGAAACGCCCACATGGGCGGGAACCACGTAATCGGTTTGAGGAGTTCAAGCAGTGCGCCCGGTGACGCCCTGCCAACTGCTACGCTGGCCGGGGCAGACTGATCCATAGACGCATGTTCGCCGCCCACTGGAGGTAAGTCAATTTTAAATTACATATTTTGAGTCTAACAAGGTTGATCGTGGCAGAAGTGGCGATTACACCACCGTATCTTCTGAGTCCCCGATGTCGAACCGTCGCAATTTGGTATATAGGCTTTGTCGGCTCAGTCCCAGTAGCTCTGCTGCCGCGGCGCGGTTGTCCTGAGTGAGCTTCAGTGCGGCTTCGATACACAGCGCCTCGATGACATCGGTAGATTCTCGCACCAATTGTTTTAACGGTACGCGACCCACTCGCCCGGTAATCTGCTCGATGGATCGTGGCAAGTGCACCTCGGTGGTGTGTTCGGCGTCAATCCTGCGGCCGACATCGCGAATAAACATGAGAATAGATGATTGGCCCTGGCGCTCAATTTGCACCGCCGAGAGCTCTATATCGATTCGGGTCCCTAATTCGGTCCGAAGCACTGAGCTGAAGAGTTGGAGCGGTCTGTCGGGCTGGATGTTACCGATGAGCACATCAAGATCAACAATGGATCGGCCCAGCCATCGGTCTGCCCGTCGTCCGGTAGCTTGCTCGGCGTCCTGAATGCCCGCCATGTCGAGATAAGCGCTGTTGGCCGCGATCACCACCCCTGCGTCGTCTGTCACGAGAATACCGTCGGGCGAAGATTGAAAGCTTGCATCGCCTATACCTTCGTTTTGTATTTTGTCAGATGTTGCTGCCAGGCGAAGCAGCAGCCGCGTCTCATTGCCCTGACGCAGGCAGGTCACACCGGCGTCCAATGCCTCGCCACTCCCTGTTGTCACCCGCCCTTGCACGACCGCGGTGGTACTGCGGGCCTCACGCTGCAGTTCTGTCAGCGCCCGCGCACCCTCGGTATCGAGGCCCACTGGGAAGATACGACCCACCAAAACGCCTTCTTCGAGGTCCAGCAAGGTATTGGCAATGGCGTTGGCCTCTAGGACTCGCCCCGAAAGATCGTCTATCACGATGAAGCCTTCGGCGACCATCTCCAGCATGCGCCGGTAACGCGCCTCAAGTCGGCGATTGCTCCAGTAGTCCTGTTCCAGTGTTCTCTGGGCATTCACTAGCTGTTGTCTGAGATTGCTCTCGCTGCGGAGATCCAGACAAGCCAGGCGCAGGTTTGCATCTTCGCTCGGGCTGCAAATCCAGCAGCTGACGGGGACGGGCTCCTGATTGCTGAGAATATTCAGATGTATATCAACTCTTTGCGCAATGCCTGGGGTTGTTGACGCTGCCTCCAGACCTGCTGATGCGAGTGTTCTGTCTGACTCGCTGATCAATTCCAGCCAGGGTCGCCCAATGAGCGTGTCTCGGGACAGTTCTCGCATGAGGGCTGACTCCGACGCTATCGAGGCGACACGATGCGAGTCGTTCAGTGTGAGTTGCAGGTCTGCGACACCAGCGAGCAGCGACTCGGTCATTGTGTGAGAGAAAGTGGACACCTTTTTGCCTCTTGGTCGGTCCTGTGTCTCGGTGAATTGACACAGTTGCCGGAATTGTACGAAATCATCAATACGTAATCTACAGGATGTGCCTTGATGGGCTGGCTTAGTTTAGGTCGATTGCCCGCTAAGTGTCTAAAACTATTTAATTTAGAAATGTAAAAAATGTTTGACAGGTATACGGGCTAACTCTACTCTGGATCAGTGAATAAATGCTGCAGTTCTGGCTGTGGCTGGAGGTGTGTATGAGCGTGAGTCAGCCGACATCTAGTCGGCCGCAGTCAACGCTATATAGCCCGGCAGAGCGCGCCCGTCGCGATGCCACGGTATGGACTTTGGTGCAGGGTGTGCTAGCGCCACTGCAGTTTCTGGCTTTTGCTGTCAGCTTATGTCTGGTGATCAATTTCCTACTGAATGGTATTGGCTTCGAGGCGGCAACGTTCTCGGTTATCGTCAAGACATCCCTGCTCTACGCCATCATGGTGACGGGCGCGATCTGGGAAAAGGAGGTATTTGGACGCTACCTCTTTGCGCCTGCCTTTTTTTGGGAGGATGTGGTCAGTTTATTGGTGATGGGCTTGCATACCGCCTACGTGGTCATGTGGCTGATGGGTTGGGGCACGCCCGCGGAGCAAATGTGGATTGCTTTGGCGGCCTATTCAACCTACGTCGTCAACGCGCTCCAGTTCCTTCTCAAGTTTCAGGCCGCAAGACAAACCGCCCCGATTGATGCGGCGCCCTCCGATACGGTACTGAATGCGCAAGGGGCATTGGATTCATGAGTGAGGTGATTGCTCGGGCAGAAACGGGTGATGTGCCCGATGTTCGGATAGAGCGCGGCGAGCGAGCCGTCTTTTGCGGACTGACATCAATCATTTGGTTGCACAGGCGTATTCAGGACGCGTTTTTTCTGGTTGTGGGTTCCCGCACTTGCGCTCATCTTCTCCAGTCGGCCGCCGGCGTCATGATTTTCGCCGAGCCGCGCTTTGCAACCGCGATTTTGGGCGAGCGAGATCTTGCCGGTATGGCAGATTGTCATGAGGAGCTCGATCGCGTTGTGGCAGAACTGTTGGCGCGCCGTCCTGACATCAGGCGCTTGTTTCTGGTGGGTTCTTGCCCCTCTGAGGTGATTAAGCTGGATCTCGCGAACGCGGCCGCGCGTTTGCAGGGGGTCCACGACAATCGATTGCGAATCTCGGCATTCAGCGGCTCAGGTATTGAGACGACTTTCACGCAGGGGGAGGACCAGTGTTTAGCGAGCATGGTGCCCGACTTGCCAGAGTTGGAGGCCGGTAGCCAGCGATTGATGGTCGTGGGCACGTTGGCTGATATTGTCGAGGAGCAGTTCCGCCGTCATTTCGCGCAGTTAGGTATTG
>JADHNP010000023.1 GCA_016779445.1 Luminiphilus sp.
CTGGGGGTGTGGTGGTCGCAGGTTCAAATCCTGCCGTCCCGACCAACTTCCGACCGGTGTGCAAGCCCTGAGCTGCCCTTATGCAACTCAGAAACTTTCCGTTAATGTCGTCCGTAGCCTTGGTAAACGGGGGCTTGTATCTTCTTTCGACGATCACGCAGCACTTTTCTCTCTTATTTCGACGAATTGAACGTTGCCGCGAAAGTCATTCAGGAGCTGATTTCGTCGGAGCAGAAGTGCCTCTCGATTTCTGGCTTTAATATGACCGTAACCCCGCAACTTCTCCGGGAGCTTTGCCAGTTCCACCGCAGTGCCGTAGCTGTGGGTATTCAGGCCCGCACAAATTTCCTTAAGATCTGCCTCATAGCGGGCCAGATCTTCACGTTCCAGCCGGCGCTCTGTTGTCAACGCAAACATATCCAGTCGTGACCCGCGTACCCACTTTAGCTTCGCAAGTAGGCGAAATAAATACATGACCCACATGCCAAACTCGCGTTTGGCCACTTTACCCGTCTTCGGGTTGGCTTTGCTGATAACCGGTGGCGCCAGATGAAATCGCAGTGAGTAATTGCCAGTGAATTGTGCGTCTAGTCTGGCCCGAAAGGCACCATCGCTGTACAAACGTGCAACTTCGTATTCGTCTTTGTAGGCCATTAGCTTGAACAGTTGTTGTGCGACCGCATGGGTGAGCGAATCGTCAGCCTCGGGTTCACTGTCGATGCCACGCACTTTTTCAATCTGATCCCGGTAGTGCTGCGCATAGTTTACCGATTGGTATGCCACGAGTCGCTGGAATCGGTCCTCAACCACTGCGTCAAGGGTGAGATCCATATCGGTTTCAGCTACTTCTTTGGGCAGCAGCGATTCCACCAGCTTTGGTTGATAGGCAAAGCGACGACCGAGGAGAAAAGCGCTCTTGTTGAACTCCACCGCCACGGCGTTGAGTTCAATAGCTCGTTCCAGCGCATCATTACTCACCGGAACCCAGCCACGTTGCCAGGCATAGCCCAGTAGGAACAAATTGGTGCCAATGGCGTTACCTGTTAGTTTCAGAGCAATGTTGGAGGCGTGAACAAATTCCAGCTGTTCCCCCACTTCCGCAATCACTTTCTGACGCATTCCTTCGGCCGGAAAATGTGCGTCGGGATCCTGAACAAATGCCGCCGTCGGTTGTTCGTTGTCATTGACTACAGCATGAGTGCGACCATGGGAGGCCTTGCCCATTGCCTCGTACCCTGTACTGACTACAAGGTCACATCCAATGAGCAGGTCAGCCTCTCCAGCAGGGATGCGAACCGCTTTGATGTCGTTTTGATTGTTCGCGACACGGACATGACTCACGACAGCCCCAAATTTTTGCGCGAGGCCTGTCTGATTAAGCGTTGCGCAGCCTTTTCCTTCGATGTGCGCCGCCATAGCAATCAGCGAAGTAATTGTCAGTACGCCAGTTCCTCCAATACCCGCGACAACCGTATTCCAGGGTTGATCAAGTGGCGGCAAATTGGGCTCAGGCAGTGGATCAAACAGCGGCTCTGCCGATGGAGCCTGCTCGGGCTTGCGCAACTCTCCGCCGATGACCGATACAAAGCTGGGACAAAATCCCTTCAGGCAACTGTAGTCATGGTTGCAGGCGCTTTGATCGATCTCGCGTTTTCTCCCGAGCGGCGTCGGTTTGGGGAGCACCGACAGGCAGTTGGATTCGACGCTGCAATCACCACAGCCTTCGCAAACTGCCTCATTGATAAAAACGCGCCGACTGGCATTGCGCATTTTCCCTTTCTTGAGACGACGTCTTTTTTCGGCGGCGCAGGTCTGCTGATAAACGATGACAGACGCTCCGGTGAATTCTCTCAGCTCCAGCATTAACGCGTCGTAGTCATCTCGATGCGTGAGACTGAAGCCCGGTATCGTGTCAAATTGTCCGTTGAAGGCATCTGGGGTGTCTGTTACCAGAGCGATTCGTCGTACACCCTCGCCCCGGAGCTGGTGAATGAGATCGTCGACGGTCAGAGAGCCATCAACGGGTTGCCCTCCCGTCATTGCAACGGCGTCATTAAATAGAATTTTGTAGGTGATATTGACGCCAGCCGCGACTGCCGCGCGAATGGCCAGCACACCAGAGTGAAAGTAGGTGCCATCGCCGAGGTTCTGGAAGACGTGCGGGGTATTGGAAAATGGCGCTTGACCAATCCACGTGGTGCCTTCGCCGCCCATCTGCGTAAATGTTTGCGTATCCCGATCGGGCATCCACGTCGCCATGTAGTGGCAACCGATACCCCCCAACGCGTGGCTACCTTGTGGGACCTTGGTTGAGGTGTTGTGCGGGCAGCCGGAACAGAAATGGGGAACCCGTTCGATGGTTTGATACGGGGTGGCGAGAGACTTTTCTTTTTCTACAATCCATTGGATACGTTCTTCCAGAAGTTCGCTTGAGAAGAATCGACGAATCCGATCGGCGATCACCAGTGCAATCATTGCCGGTGTCAGTTCTCCCACATTGGGCAGCAGGTCGCGGCCATGCTCATCAAACTCTCCCACTACTCTAGGGCGGCTTCCCACAGGGTAGTTATAGAGCTGGGAGGTGAGCTGATCCTCAATAATGGAGCGTTTCTCTTCGACAACCAGGATTTCCTCAAGACCCTCCGCGAAATCATGTGTCAGTCGCGGCTCAAGCGGCCAAGGCATACCGACTTTGAAAACGCGTATCCCGACGGCGGCGCCGATGGCCTCAGTGATGCCCATATCTTCAAGGGCCTGCAGCACATCCAAGTACGCCTTGCCTGATGTGATGATGCCAAAACGGGCATTGTCGCTGTCTCTAACCACTTTATTGAGGCGATTAACGCGCGCGAATTCGCGGGCGGCGTAGATCTTGTATTTGTTGAGCCTCAGTTCTTGCTCCATGGGTTTGTCTGGCCAGCGGGCATGGACGCCATCGGGGGGCAGTTCGAAGTCTTCAGGGATGATGATGTCTATCCGATCGGAGTCGATGTCGGCGGAAATCGCCGAATCCATGTTCTCTGTGATTGCTTTGAGCCCCACCCAGCAGCCTGAATAGCGAGACAGTTCCCATCCAAAAATACCCAGGTCCAGTACCTCCTGCACGTTAGCGGGTGCGAGCACGGGAACAGAAGCCCCAATAAACATGTGTTCTGACTGGTGCGGCAACGTGGATGATTTACAGGCGTGGTCATCTCCCGCAACGGCGAGGACGCCGCCATAGCGGGTTGTGCCAAAGGCGTTGGCGTGCTTGATCACATCCATGCTCCGGTCGACACCGGGGCCTTTTCCGTACCACATCCCGAATACCCCGTCGAAGCGCGCGCCTGCGAACAGGTCTGTCTGCTGGCTACCCCACACCGATGTGGCAGCGAGATCTTCGTTGATCCCGGGTTGGAAGTGAATGTGGTCGGCCTTGAGGTACTCTGCCGCTTTCCACATGGCCTGATCGACACCACCCAGTGGACTACCGCGGTATCCGGAGACGAAGCCCGCGGTGTTAAGCCCCCGCTTACTGTCTCGCTGTCTTTGCAGCATAGGCAGGCGTACGAGTGCGTCAATGCCGGTCATATAGGCGGTGTCGTGGTCATGGGTGTACTTATCGTTCAGCGATACCGTACGTAATGTTGATCGCTCTATCTTTCCCATCGGTATGCCGCCGTGATCAAAAAGGTGGAGTGACTATTATGAAAACTCCTACAGGAATTATTTATTTCAAATTTGCTCTAAACGGGGTCAATATGGATAAAATATCCGTAATCTGTTCAATTAAAGAATAAAAATACATGCATATCGACGCTACAGATAAAAAACTTCTTTCCCTATTGCAGGAAAATTCGGACATTAGTACTTCGGCGTTGGCGGAGAAACTGCATATTTCTCAGTCACCATGTTGGCGACGCATCAACAGACTGGAGGAGGCGGGTGTCATTAATAAAAAGGTCGCGCTGCTGGATCGGGAAGCACTGGGCATCGATGTGGTTGTGTTCGCCACAGTCAATCTCACCCAGACCGGCAGACAAAATTTGCTTGAGTTTGAGAGAATGATAGAGGGCCACCCTGAGGTGATTGAGTGCTACACGATGACCGGCATATGGGATTATGTACTTAAGATCGTTACCCGAGATGTGCGCCACTATGAAGATTTTTTGCGCAATACTCTCAGCGCCAGTGATTTGATCAGAGAATTGCATTCCCACGTCGCTGTGACCGAGATCAAGAATACGACAGCGCTCCCGCTCGCAACTCAAATGGACAGAGATTGAAGTGACTACATCTGCTCTTTCTGAGATCGCTGCTGTTGGTTGCCCCCATAGCATTGATGATGTCGATCTTTTTGGCGAGGGTGCCCAGGAGCACTGGTACGATGCCTATCCGATTTTGCTTCGCGATGCGCCGGTGTGCCGGCTGCCGGGAGAGGGTCTCAGCCCTCAGAGCGATGCGTTTATCCTCAGCCGATATGAGGACATCAATCGGGTCGTAAAAGACCCGGTGCGTTTTACTCCCATTACCACGCTCATGCTCGAGCAACTTGCCGCCGCTGAAACGCCTCCTGAGGAAATGGATTATATCAATATGATGATGGTCTCTATGCTTACGTTGAGACCAACGATTGAGTTGTGGCGGGCCCACAGAAAAGAACTCACCGATCCCTGGGTGGGTCCGGGCGCCGAACGGCATCGTGAGATGATTACTCAGCAAGTGGATCATTTGATCGACCTTTTCCCCGACGAGGGCGAGCTTAATTTTGTGCAGGCGTTTGCGCGACCATTGACGCAGCGGGTGATGGCTCGCGTCTTGGGCTTTCCTGCAGAGGACATTCCGCAACTCGCTGAGTGGGGCGAGGCCCAGGTGATGCCTTTTGTTTACGGAAAAGGCCATCTCAACCATCTTGATCAACAACAACTGCAGGCTCAGTTCGCTCAGCTCGATGGATTCAAAGAGTATGTTCAGGATACGGTCAAACGAAAGCGCACCCGGCCTGGCGAGGATATGATTAGTTTTTTGACTCAGGTATCGTTCACGCCGCTGGATCGCAAATTAACTGATCTCGAAATCAATGGCATTGTTTACGCCATGGTGCTCGGCGGTCTGGAGACGACCCAATATGCCCTGGAGCAGCAGGCACAGTTAATTTGTGACCGTCCGGGTATGTTTGCGGCGCTCAAAGCTGATCCGAGTTTGCTACGCACATTTATCGAGGAATCCTTGCGCTTGCGCGCACCCACCCAGGGGCTGTCTACTCGACTCACCAGTCAGGATGAGATTTTTGGAGATGTCGAGGTGCCGAGGGGCTCCGTACTGCATCTCCGATGGGCGGCGGCTAATGTTGACCCCGCAGAATTTGACGACCCCATGGACCTGAAACTCGACCGCAAAGCGTCGAGTCGACACCTCTCTTTCTCCGCCGGTCCGCGGGTCTGCCCAGGTGCCGGTATTTCGCGTCTCGAGCAGCAAGTTGCCTGGACGCGTTTGTTGGCGCGGCTCGATAGCCTGAGTTATGGCGCAGAGAATCCATTTGCACACCAACCGGGCATCATGCTGGGGACTCTTGAATTGAATCTGAGCCTCCGGAAAATCGCCTGACAAGCGGGAGTCGTAACCTATGGCCACTATCCTTGCGCATATTGAAATCAATCCCGGCGCTGAGACCCAATGGGAGGCGATCATGTCCGACATGGTCAGCCAAACATTCGCTCACGAAGAGGGGGTACTGCGCTACGAGTACTTTAAGGGTCAAAGTCCGCTGCATTACTACTGCTTGCTATCTTTTGAGGATAAATGGGCGTTTTATCTTCATCAGGCTTCCGAGTATCACGAAGGACATGATTTTGAGTCGGTGCTGGCTAATGTCGAGCTGGAATATCTGGATCCTGTGAAGGGTGCTTGCGCATTGCCGCCCACATTGAACCCGGGCTTGCCCTCGGATGCGTCCGATGCCTTGCGAGTTACCGAGGCAACGTTCCCTATCAACCTGCCTGCCTGGTGGTCAGGCAGGGCATAGAGCCCCATTATTTCGCGATAAATTCTATATGCAGCGATTTCATTGCCCGCAGCAGGTAGTGGGGATGGTATCTGAAGTCATTTTTGCCCTCGGCGAATCGCATTGATTCAATCCGATCGACCAGTGCCTTGAAAGACCAATAGAGTTCGCGCCGTGCCAAAGGAGCCCCCAGGCAATGGTGCTTTCCAGAACCAAACGCCATGTGGCCACCTGCGCGTGGCCGCTCAAGATCAAGCATATCGGGTGATTCAAAACGTCGCTCATCCCGGTTGGCAGCAGCGAAGCGGATGTTGATCAAGCTTCCCGCAGGGATGGTAACGCCGCTCAGCTCAACGGATTTGGCGGTCGCGCGCATCAAGCTTTGTACCGGCGATTCCAACCTGAGTACTTCCTCGATGAACACTTTCAGATAGCGATCCGGGTCAGATTTTAACTGCTCCCAGGCCAACGGATGTTCGATGAGCAGTTTGACGCCCGCGGAGATGGCATTGGTGGTGGTCTCGGAGCCACCGACAAAAGTGTCAGCCATCATTTCGGCATGCAGCTCGTTGTCGTTCATGGGGCGACCCCATTCCTTGATGACCGTATTGACTAGAGCGCTCAGAAGCGAATCATCGGGGTGTTCACGCAGGCGCTCAAAAATCGGTTGGAAGTAATGTTGCGCCTCAATTTCCTTGCGAACCGATACCAGTTCTTCTTCCTCTGACTGCATCAGACTGATGCGATGAAAAAACGCTTCGGTCCATGCTTTGATACGCCAGATATCATCGGGGTTGGCACCCATCTGCTTGCCGATCACCAACAGAGGCAACGGGATTGCGAATTGTTTCACCCATTCGCACTCACCGTCATCGATAAAGTCATCGATTAATCGATAGGCTAGGTCTCGGACCTCCTCCTCAAGCGACTCAATTTTTTTGGGCCGGAAAGCGTCGTTAAAAACCGAGCGGACAGCCTTATGATCCGGGTCATCGCGGCCATTGAGCGTTTTTGCTGGTACCCATCCTTCTTGCTCGAAAGTATCGCGCACCCTGCGGGCCCGCGGGCTCGGTTCTGTGGCATCGGTGAGATAGGCCGTTTCGTTCGTGAAGTGTTCGGTGTCGGTCAGAATCTGGCGGACGTCTTCGAAGCGGGTGATGACATACATTCCCGTCGCCGGGCATCGGTAGACGGGAGCTTCGTTCCTCAGCGTCTTATAGGCCTCGTAGGGGCACTGCTGGGTTTTGACATCAAATAGATTGATTTCACTGACAGATTTTGAATTCATCGGCGGTTCAGTTTGTTGCGTCGCGTGGAGCCATGACTATATTGCCTGAACGGGCCACTGTTAAGACGCATCGGCCTCTCCGGTGCTCGGGCGATTGTGCCACCGGTGCCCCTACCTGACGTTGCACGGATGTGTCTTGGGTCGTATTTTTTGAGGAAACCTGTGGGCGATGACCCTATTCAGCTGTCACTTTGCCTTGTAGATTGATCAATCGAAAGGCTCGCCTGAAAAGGACATTCCATGGCTAACCCGCTACCGAAGCATCCGCAACTCCGAGGCAATTATGCGCCGATTAATTTTGAGGCGACCTGTCATGATCTCGTTGTGGAGGGTTCTCTTCCCGAGCAGCTATCGGGCTCGCTGTATCGAATTGGCCCCAACCCCAAGTTTGTTCCGGAACAGGGTTACCACTGGTTTTTTGGCGCTGGCATGGTGCACGCCTTTCACTTCGCCGAAGGTCGCGTTGATTACCTGAATCGCTGGGCACGTACGCCTAAATTCGAGGCAGAGTGGTCAGCTGGGGGCAGCTTGCCTATGCGCTTGATGACTGACCCCGATACCGGCGCCATCCAATCGGACCGACGCAACGGGCTGGCCAATACCCATATCATCTGGCACGCAAATCAATTACTCGCATTGGAGGAAGGGAGCCATCCATTCTCTCTCGCTCCGGAATCACTGGATTCATTGGGTTACGGACATTACGCGGGCGATCTCGCGGGTGCGATGACGGCGCACCCAAAGATAGATCCTCGGACCGGTGAGCTGCATGGCTTTGGGTATATGTCGGACGCCGTGGGCAGTCCGGCTATGACCTACCACGTTGTTGATGCGCAAGGAGGGGTTAAACGATCCGACACCTTCATTGCTCCCTATGCGGCAATGGTGCATGACTTCGCGGTGACCCGCGACTACGTGTTGTTTCCGGTATTTCCGCTGACCTGTGACCTGACCCGTGTACCGCATCTCGGATCGCCATTCGCTTTTGAGTCTGAGGCAGGCGCATTCATTGGTGTATTGGAGAGAGGTGCGCCGGTTAGCGCGATCCGTTGGATAGAAGCGCCAGTATGCTTTATTTTTCACTATCTCAACGCTTGGAACGAAGGCAGTGTGATCACTTTTGACGCAATTGATTTTCCGGTTGCGCCCAATTTTCCCGATATCAACGGCCAGCTACCCGGCTTCGACGAGGCACAGGGCAAGCTCACGCGCTGGCGGCTGGATGTGCGCACCTCGCAAATTGAGCGGGAGGTCATTCTGAATGTGCCGGCAGAGTTCCCCCGGATCGATGATCGTTATGCGATGCAGCATCATCGTCACGGATTTCTCGCCACTGCGTCAACGCGCCAGCGAGGTGACGGCGGGCTGTTTCATGAGATCAGTCACTTTGATTTTGAGACCGGCAATCAACAACGGTGGGACGCAGGGGAGGGTAATGGTGTTTCTGAGCCGGTCTTTGTCTCCCGCGGTGCTGCAGAGGGCGAGGGGTGGTTATTGGCCACGGTCTATGATGCCGAGCGTCATGCGTCGTCGCTGGTCGTGCTCGACGCAATGGCTCTCGCCGATGGGCCGATCGCCATCGCTCGACTCGATCATCGTATTCCCCACGGCTTTCACGGCAGTTGGCGCGATTCAGCGTAGCCGCAACCGGCATCAGCGTCTGGTTCTCATAGACCCCCAATATACCTGTTAGCGCAGACGTCTCTTCGGGCATTCCACGAGAGGCACACTGGTATGGCGATATAATTGATGGCTATCGAGACGGTGGCCAATCACCTTCCGGGGATCACGGCTTAAGCTTCTAGTATTCCGTAGAGGCAATGGCTTGATTTCGGCAGGGCAACGTTGCAAGAGGTCACGCCTCTTAGCAGCGTTTGATTTGGCTATGGCTATGAGTGCGCCGCTGTTGCGGCTGGCCTTGATCGCACTCAGGGATCGCTACAAATAAAATTGATCACTGCTGGTCATTGCTGTCTCGCAGTGCGAGGCGGAGGGTGTTGGATCGTTTGTCCTCGCCGTCATGGCTCCACCCGGGAGCCAGTAGCAGATACCTCAATGTATCCCGCCAGTTAGACCCGGCGCGGATATCTCGGGCAATGCCGGCGTACTCCCCAAAGGAAACCTTCACTGGGTGAAAACTGTCGATGTTGCGCGTTAAACCATAGCGCACAGGCTCTTCAGGGAGCTCAGGGCTGAAGGTACCAAATAGCCGGTCCCAAATAATCAATACCCCTGCGTGATTCCGATCCAGATAACGCACGTTTGAAGCGTGATGGACACGGTGATGAGACGGTGTATTGAAGAACCACTCGAACCATGCAGGCATCCTATTCAATGTTTCGGTGTGCAGCCAAAACTGATAAATCAAACTCAGACTCATCATGGTCACAATCATGACTGGATCGAATCCCAGTAAAGCCAATGGGCACCAGAACAGGTATTTGATCACCCGCTCTCCAACGCCCTGCCGCAGTGCCGTGCCATAGTTGTAGTACTGGGAATTGTGATGCGAAACGTGACCTGCCCACATAATACGCACTTCGTGATTCGCGCGATGAAAACTATAGTAAGTGAGGTCATCGAGGAAAAAGAGCAACACCCACCACTGCGGCGCGCGGCTGACGACTTCGTTTAGAGGCGAAGCTTGCCAGCAGAAAAACATCAGCATTATCCCGAGGAGTTTAGGGACTACGTCGATCACTACGGTGAGTCCCATGACGCCCATTGACGCAAGGAAATCTTGCCGCTCATACAGTGGTAACGCCTTACGCCAGGCGAATGCCCACTCAATCGCCAGCGCAATCAAGAAAAATGGCAGCGCATAAATGACCCAGTCATCCTGCAGTATTGCTAGGGTTTGATCGACTACGCTACTCATTACTCAGTCCGACCTGCCTCGCTCTTGCTGTCTTTTTCATGCCGCAGTCCCGTCAGTTGGGCCATGATCGACACCGCAATTTCCATCGTGGTTTTAGAGCCGATGGAGAGCCCTACGGGCGCATGCAGTCTCGCCAACGCGTCCGCGTCCACACCGAGCTTGAGCAGGCGTTCGATGCGCTTCTCGGTAGTGCGTACGGAGCCCAGCGCACCAACGTACCACGCCGCTGATTCAAGTGATTCCATCAGCGCCATGTCATCGACTCTGGGATCATGGCTGAGTGTGATAACGGCGCAGTTCTCGTCACTGCCATGCGCCCGCACCACATCGTCAGGTAATCCCAGAATTTTCTCTACTTCAGGGCCTTGCCACTGATCCAATGCCCACTCTCGGGAATCGGTGAGGAGTACCTCGTAATCCATCGCCAGTGCCAACGTACTTAAGTTGGCTGCCAGTTGTCCCGCGCCGACCAGCAGCAGCCGTTGCCGTGGGCCAAAACAGTGATGAAGACGGTTATCATCTTTTTCCAAGGCGGCGAATTGGTCGGTGGACCTTAGTTGTGATACTCCAGTGGCGAAATCGACGCTGCGTATGACCGTGCGCCTTTCGAGCATTGCCTGCTGCGCGTTGGTCACCCAGCCACTATCCTTGGCATCAAGTTGTTGGATGGCGAGCTCGAGGCGACCGCCACACGGTAGTCCCCATTTCTCATTGTCCTCAGCGCTCACGCCGTACTCACTCAAATGTACGCGGGGCCCGTCGAACACTCCCGCCCGAAGGCGTTCGATCAAATCTTCCTCGACACAGCCCCCCGAGACGCTACCGACCTGGGATCCGTCGGGGCGGAAGACCACAAGCGAGCCCACTGGTCTTGGTGAAGATCCGATCGTCGCCGTGACAGTGACGAGCCATGGGTGTTCCTCGTCTGAGAGGGCCGCGAGCAAGCTACTGAGGATAGTGTGATCAGAAGAAAGCATAGGGTCTCGATAAGAGAGTATTCGAAGCGCCAGCCCGGGTAGCAGCGCGACAGCACTTTGTGGCAAGTTTAGAGGACTGCCGAGACTTCTGGGAGTGCCCGGCCGTCCGCTGCACGCCGTTTGGTGCTAGGCGTGAAAGTTATGGCATAACAGTTGCCGATATCGCATCATATAACCTCCAATTTTCCTAATACAACACTTCAGGTGGTCAAACATGCCTCACCCTGTTTATATCTATGACGCCGTGCGTACGCCGCGCAGCAAAGGTAAATCCACAGGAACCCTGCACGAAGTCAAGCCCATCGATCTGGCTGCCGGGTTGCTTGTCGAGTTGCAGAAGCGCCACGACCTCGACACCAGCTATGTCGACGATGTCGTCATGGGGTGCGTCTCACCGGTGGGTGAGCAAGGCTCTGATGTCGCAAAGATGGTCGTGCAGAACGCCGAGTGGGATGAATCGGTTCCCGGGGTGCAGCTCGATCGATTTTGTGCGTCGGGACTCGAAGCGGTGAACATTGCAGCCCAAAAGATCGCCTCGGGCTGGGAAGATCTCGTAGTAGCAGGCGGCGTTGAATCTATGTCGCGAGTGCCCATGGGGTCCAATGGGGGTGCCATGGCGAGCGACCCCGGCTTTGCCGTAAAGACGAGTTTCGTCCCGCAGGGAATCGGTGCAGACACCATCGCTACGCTGGCGGGGTGGTCTCGAGAGGACGTCGATCGCTACGCTGTGACTTCACAGCAGCGCGCTGCCAATGCCCGTGACAATGGCTGGTTCGACCGTTCAGTCGTACCGGTCAAAGACAGCAGTGGTGTGACCATTCTGGAGCGCGACGATTTCATCAAGCCTGATACCACAGTCGAGGGCCTTGCGGGTTTGAAGCCTTCATTTGAGATGCCCGGCAGTATGGGCTTTGATGACGTTATTCTCGCTAAGTACAACACGCTGGATCGTATCGATCACGTGCATACACCTGGCAATTCCTCGGGCATTGTCGATGGCGCCAGTGCGGTTATGATCGGCAGCGAAAAAGCCGGCAATGATCTGGGCCTCAAGCCACGCGGTCGCATACTGGCCACTGCAGTACTCGCCACTGACCCGATTATTATGCTGACCGGCCCCGGGCCTGCGGCAAAGAAATGTCTCGGAAAGGCGGGTCTTACGCCGGCAGATATCGATCTGTGGGAGATCAATGAGGCCTTCGCCTCGGTGGTGCTGCGTTACATGCAGGATCTCGATCTTGATCCGGAGATTACCAACGTCAACGGCGGGGCAATCGCCATGGGGCATCCATTGGGCGCTACGGGAGGTTGTCTGGTGAGCACCGTGCTCGATGAGCTAGAGCGACGCGATGCCAAACGCGCCATGCTGTCGCTGTGTGTCGGCGGTGGGATGGGTATTTCAACGATTATTGAGCGTGTTTGAGCGTCAGGGAAAAGGGAATTAAAGCAACATGAGTGGATTTAATTACGATAAAGACGCCAACGGTGTGGTGACAGTGACCATGGATATGGAGGGCCCGGTGAATTCCATGTCACCGGAGTTTTTGCCGCTACTGCGCGATACCGTCGCCAAGCTTGAGGTCGAGTCGGACCTGACGGGAGTGGTGCTCGCGTCGGCGAAGAAAACGTTTTTCGCTGGTGGTGATCTGAATTCGCTGTGTCAGGTGACAGCAGATAGCGCAGAGATATTTTTTAACGAAGCGCAGGCGATCAAAGGTGAATTCCGACGTATGGAGAAACTGGGCAAGCCCGTTGTCGCAGTGATCAATGGTGCTGCTCTAGGCGGAGGGCTGGAGCTGACCCTCGCGTGCCATTATCGGATTGCCTGGGATAACAAAGCGGTGCAGTTGGGGTTTCCCGAGGTCACCCTCGGACTGCTACCTGGCGGTGGCGGTGTTGTAAAAACCATCTATCTCATGGGGTTGATGGCGGCCAACGAGTACCTGATAGAGGGTAAGCGCATTGCGCCCGCCAAGGCGAAGGAAGCAGGGTTCATCCACGAGACCGTGGTAAACCTTGAGGATCTGATTCCGCGCGCCAAGGCGTGGATTGCCGAGAATCATGAAAACGAAGCGGCCTACACCCAGCCTTGGGATACCAAGGGCTACAAAATCCCCGGTGGTAACGCCAATCATCCCGGCGTTGCGCAGATGCTACCTGTCGCGTCGGCCATGATCATGCAGAAGACGAGAGGATTACTCCCGGCGCCCGTCAAGATTCTCGACGTGGCGGTATCCGCCATGCGAGTGGATTTTGACACCGCCATGCGTATTGAGAGCAGGGGTTTGACAGAGCTCGCATTGACGCCTGTGGCCAAAAATATGATCAATACTTTTTTCTTCAACCTTAATCAAATAAACGGAGGGGCCTCCCGACCCAAAGACATCGCGCCGCAAAAGACGGAAAAACTGGGTGTGCTCGGTGCCGGCATGATGGGGCAGGGTATTGCCTATGTATCTGCCATGGCGGGTATCGAGGTAGTGCTCAAGGACATCTCTCTTGAAGGGGCAGAGAAGGGCAAGGCCTACAGTGAGACGCTGCTCAACAAGCGGGTGGAGCGCGGCCGCATGTCCGCCGAGCAGGCGCAGCAGATCCTCGCCTTGATCAAGCCGACCGCCGAGAACAGTGACCTCGACGGTTGTGATCTCATCATCGAAGCCGTCTTCGAAAATATGGCGCTCAAGCACGAAATCACTAAGGAGTTGGAGCCGCACCTAGCTGAGGGCGGGGTGTGGGGTTCAAACACCTCAACGCTACCTATTACGCAACTGGCCGAGGCCAGTGCGAATGCTGAGAACTTCATTGGTATCCACTTCTTTTCACCGGTCGACAAAATGCCTTTAGTCGAGATCATCATGGGAGAGAAGACTAGTGATCTCGCGCTGGCCAAGGCCTTTGACTACACCAAGCAAATTCGCAAGACGCCGATCGTGGTCAATGATTCGCTGGGCTTCTTCACTTCACGCACCTTTGGTACCTATCTCGACGAAGGTGTGCACCTGCTGACCGAGGGTGTGCATCCGATCCAGATCGATAATCTCGGTAAGGCGATTGGCATGCCCGTGGGGCCATTGAACGTGTATGACGAGGTCAGCCTCGAATTGTCTCGCAAAGCCTGGGCTACCTGGAAAGACATGGGTGTGCTGGATAACTGGGGCGATGGCTCTGTTACCCGCGGTGTTATAGACACCATGGTGGGTGAGTATGGCCGCGGCGGTCGTCATCATGGCGGTGGCTTCTACGAGTATGGTGAGAATGGTAGTAAGGCCATTTGGCCCGGTCTGCTCGAGCTCTACTACAAGCCAGATACGCAAGTAGTTGAGCAGGATATTAAGGACCGATTGTTATTCCGCCAGGTGATTGAAGCTTTAAAATGTCTGGAGACGAATGTTTTGCGTACGGTTGCTGATGGCAATATTGGTTCTATCATGGGGATTGGCGCGCCGGCGTGGACGGGCGGTCTGATCCAGTTCGTCAACACCTATGGGCTTGAGCGTTTTAGTGCACGCTGCGCTGAATTGGCAAACCAATACGGCGAGCGGTTCGCTGCACCGGCGATCGTGGCAGAAAAAATCGCGGCCGGAGAGGTATTCGGTTAGGACTCTCGTTGCCAACTGGCAGGGTGGTAGACACCTGTTGATCGGCTAAGAACCGGGAGCAGAATGGGAAAGGGGCCACGCCACGCGCTCCACCGGATCGAGGCGCCTTAGAGTATGACCTCGATGAGAGAAGGGCCCTGATGCGACAGGGCCTCGTCCACTGCGGCATCGAGAGCGTCTACCGTTTTTACCTGAATGGCATTCATGCCCATCCCATGCGCAAGATCTGTCCAGTTGATCTCAGGGTTGGTCAGATCAAGGAGTGACAATGCTGTGGGACCTGGCTCTGCGACACCCACGCGGCTCAGCTCAATATTGAGAATCGCATAGGAGCCGTTGTTAAGCATTATCACGGTGATATCGAGCGCTTCTCGAACCATAGTCCAGAGCGCTTGTACCGTATACATACCCGAGCCATCGGCTTCCAGCGCTATAATTTTTCTGTCTGGGCAGGCAACAGCGGCGCCTATCGCCAATGGTAAGCCCTGACCAATGGCACCTCCAGTCAGTGTGAGCCAATCGTGGGGAGCAGCGTTTGCTGTCAATAAAAAAGCCCCTAACCCATTGGTGGCGCCCTCGTCACAGACGATAGCGTTATCGGGTAGTCGATTCGCAATGACTTTCCCAAGTTCATTGGCGTCAATTGCACCCTCTCCCAGGGGGTATTGGGCGCGGTCCATAGTGACCTCCGGGCGGGCTGGAGCGTCGAGTATGTCAGCGAGGCGTCTGAGTGCGTCAACGACATCCATTTCTGCATCGGCGAGCACGGTTTGGGTAGCCGTTTCTGGCGCAAGCACACTGGGTTTGTCGGGATAAGCAAAGAACGATACCGGGGACTTTACGCCGACCAGAACGAGTGCGTCGAGGTCGACGAGTTGTTCGGTTGCCGCCTCACCAAAATAGGCTAATCGCTCTGTGGGTACACGCCCAATGCCACGCGCCTGTCGGGCAAAGAATGTCTCGCTGATGAGTCGACAACCGGTGGCCGCCGCAATGCGCCCCGCCTGCTCGAGGCCCTCTTCACGCAGTGCCCGGCCGCCCAAAAATAAGCAGCTCTTGTCGGCGTTGCGCAGCGCTTGTGCAGCGGTCTGCACCGTATCGTCGCTGATGCGTTTAGTGGTTATCTCAGGAAGGTGGTATGGCTGCGGTTCAACAGAGGTCCAAGCGTGATCAGCGGGCACCACAATCGTGCTGATGCTGCCTGAATGGGTGAGGCTCGCTGCGAGGGCGTCGAGGCCGGTTTGCGCAAGCGTTGTCGCGCTCGCCGATACCAGATAAGTCCGCGACACTGGTGACGCAAACCCGCGGATGTCGCTGGTTAGCGGTGCGTCATGTTGCAGGTGATCAGTCGCATGATCACCGACCATATTCAGTATGGGCGAGCGCGCTCGCTGCGCATTGTGTAGATTGGCTATGCCGTTGGCGAAACCCGGGCCGAGATGCAGTAGCGTGAGCGCCGGTTTGTCTGCCATTCGACCGTAGCCATCTGCGGCGCCAGTCACCACACCCTCAAACAAGCACAGCACCGCACGAATACTGGGTTGTTTGTCGAGCGCTGCGACAAGTTGCATCTCGGAGGTGCCAGGATTGGCGAAACAGGCTTCCACACCGTGTTCCGCCAGTGCGTTGATCAGTGATTCGGCCCCCGTCATGACTCGTTCCTTCAATTGAGTGCAACTAGCATGACATCGCTTTTGCTATGTGTCATTTGGAAGTATTGGCCCTGACGAACGTATGAGTCACTTAGTGAAGCGATATCAATGCTATCGATATCTAACTGGCGATAACCCCGATCTGGAACGAGTCCATACTTTTTATTCATGCGCCAAAAACTGCGGGGATGAGTATGACCGCCATGTTAAGAGATCATCGCAAAGGCGCGATCAGTTTGACCGAACCTTACGAGGCATCATCGGTACAAGGCGGAATCGAATACATACGGGATAAGCGTCATGAGACGCTCGATGATGCAGCCACATTTTTTGACGAAGGTCACATTTGGCTCGAGCAATTTGAGCAATTCGTCGTGGTGATGCGCAGCCCATACGAGCTGGAGCTATCGTGTTTTGCTTATCTCCTGAAAGATCTGCCTTGGGATCGCGGTAAAGCGCAGGAACTAGCGCTGGAGGGAGACTTCGGGCAGTACCTTGCGACAGCGCCTTTTTTTGGGATGAATCCTCCGCGACTCGATCTTTACTATCATATCGATAGCCTCTTCCCCGACAACCTAGTCATTTTTCGATATAAAGAATTGGCGGCTGAGATTGAACGGCATATTGCTTCGTATCTGGAGAGTGGCTATCAGGTGCCTCACGAAAATTAAAAGCAAACATGCGCCTGTGGGTCAGGTATATGACGTGGAGTTGGCAGCGTTGTGTTATCAGCGCCACAAGTGGTTTTTCGACAATGGCATCTACACAAGAGTAGCCTCTTCAACGCCTGATGCAGTGCGCGATATCTCTCAATGATCCGAGGTGCCCAACTCGAGGTTAGTGAGTCTCTTCTCCGCCGCTCACGTTGAGTGCTTCGCCCGTAATAAATGCAGCTTCGTCCGAGGCCAGAAAGGCCACCGCGGCAGCGGTATCTTCTGGTCTGCCCACTCTGCCTAACGGTACGCGTTCTGCGATTTGAGCACGGTAGGCTTCTGGCGCCAATCCGCGAAGGGAAGAAAAGTATTCGCTTTGGGCTTTGCCCATAGTGGTCGTCACATGATTTGGGCAGACGGCATTGACGCGAATGCCCTTTGAGGCAAGATCAATTGCTGCGGTGCGGGTCAGTCCTATCATGCCGTGCTTTGAAGACACGTACGGCGCCATTTGTCTGAACCCTGTTTTGGCCGCCTGACTCGCGATATTGACGATGCTAGCGCCATTATCCATCACCCGTGCCGCTTCCCGCGTGAAGAGAAAAGCACCGGTGAGATTCACAGTGATGACCTGCTGCCACTCGCGCAGATTCAGCTCGGTAAGTGGCTTGATGATGTCGCCGATGGCGGCGTTATTAATGAGGATATCGAAATGGCCAAAGTGAGACATGACGCTCTCAACTGCCCCCACAATGGAAGCTTCCTCGGATACATCGCAAGCGATGCCGATGGCATTGGCTCCCGCATCGAGTAATTCGCGTACCACTGGGTTTTCGTCAGAGGACCTTGTTCCCCCGTTTGTCATGATGGTGTCGAGATCCGACACCACGAGCTGGCAGCCCGCTTCGCCGAGGCGTTTGAGTATGCCATGCCCCAGCCCGCCTTCGAGGCCTGAGCCCGTGCAAAGTGCGACTTTGCCATGGAGGCCCTTCATTCAATCGACTCGGTAACCATGAACGTCGCGCCTTCTGCAAATTCCCTGAACTGCGCTGCAACAGCCTGTGCTGCTGGGGCGCTCACAGCCGTCATAAAGTCAGTCATGTCGTCGACTTGAATGAGTTCGACATAGGCATACGGCACCGACGGTGAGCCATCAAGTAAGCGCTCGCCACGGAGCACGTTAAAGCCGCTGCATCCTTGGAGACGCCGCACACTCGGGATGTCCACGGTGCGCGCCCACTCTTCGTATTCATCGCGATTAACACCGCTTTTAAGGTTGAACAGGACAACTATTGTGCTCATGGTGACTCCTTCTCATCTGCTTATGTGCAGTTCATCGATCGGAGTATCGCTTTGCGGTTTGTGGCAACACACCCTGCCTAGGCTACATTGCGAGCCTTGCTTACTCCTGATACTTAAACATATCATCAAACTCAAAAATCTGAATGGCCCGGGGCCGGACATGAGTCTATCTCACGATCACGATATGGCAGTATCGCTTACCCAGCAGGATCGCTCGCGGAGAGCGTTTGTCTCTACGTTGCGTTCTCATGTACTTCAGCAGATGTCAGGTGACCTGCGCCAGCATTTCGAGCATTCTGTTGAGCCTGAGCATGCTAAATCAGGAGCGCAGCTTGAAACGCCTGAGGCAATCCATGAGGCGCTAAGGGAGGAGTTTCCTTTCAAAGCGTATAGCAGCGTGCGAACTGCGGCCCAAGAGATGGTCTTTGATGTTGTGAGCGATGCAGTTGACCGTCAATTGGAAGTGCTCAATGAAAAAGCGACCAAACCGGCCACGCACGGCACCTTAAAACTCGATCCGTTGTTGCCGCTACCCAAGAATGTCACCGGCATCGATGTTCATTTATCGCCAGGTGGCTACCACACCGAGCATGCCGAAGATGACGTAACGGCGGGTGCTGTCTACGACAACTCTATTGATGTGTTTGCGTTTGGTCAGTTTGGCAAACAGCACAACGATATTGGCACGACGCTGTCGAACTACCTCCGTCTGAAGTATCCCGACTTTTCGCCTGCGTCAATTTTGGATTGCGGTTGCACGATCGGGCACAACACACTCCCCTGGGCCGAGACCTACCCTACGGCTGAAGTCACAGCGATCGACGCGGCGGCGCCGGTGTTGCGGTACGCGCATGCGCGAGCAGAATCGATGGGTATTGCGGCGCACTTCACGCAAATGAATGCGACCGCGATGGAGTTCGATGATGCGCAATTCGATGTCGTATTCTCATCGATGTTTATGCATGAACTCCCTTTGAAGCATATTCAACTTTATTTAAAAGAGGCGTTCAGGGTGCTCAAGCCTGGTGGCATTCTGTGGCAAATGGAGTTGCCGCCGATGAATGCCATGCCCGATTACGAAAATTTTTACATGAATTGGGATACGTTTTATAACAACGAACCCTATTACGGTACGTTCAGAAAGCAGGACTACAAACAGCTTCTGATCGACGCTGGTTTCCGTGCCGAAGACTTTGTTGAGGCAACGATGCCGCGGTATACGTTTGTCGGTGAGTCTGCATTTTGCGAGGCGATCCAAGACAACAACACCTTTGACACTCTCACTGGACGCATGGATCCGAAAGGCACACGCTGGTATGGCTTTGGCGCGTGGAAAGGCTGAGTCATGACTGCGCGAAGGATTCCTCGAAAACGACGCGGTCAACGGCATCGGTTTTTTGCGTCTGATGGCGTAGACGAGGTACTGAGTTGCGTATTGCGGCTCACGTCAGAGGTGTCTGCTTTGAGTGAGCGATTGTATCTTGCCGAGCGGGTACTAGAATCGAGAGGCATCGATATGGCTGATGAAATAGAGCAGTACCAGCTGTCGGAGGCGGACGATGCTGCGTTGGGAGCTGAACGGCAAAGACTGATCGAAACTGTTCTCGCCCAGTTGGGGGCCAGCGGCAATGGCGCAGAATCGGTTGAAGATGATCTTAGTCCTGAGCCCTAGGGCACTGGTCATCAGACGAGCACCATGACCAATCCTCATTACCCTGAACTGTTCAGTCCCATTGACTTGGGTGGTTATACCCTTAGAAATCGCATCATTCATGCGTCGATTGTCACGAAGTATGTGGTCAATCATGCCCCCACAGAAAAGCTACTGAATTACTACCGGTCCAGAGCTGCAGGCGGCGCATCGGCCATTATCACTGAACCGATCGCCATGACCGGTCATAGTCGGATAGCGAGTCGTTTACGCGCCTGGGATGACGCCGGCGGAGATCAACTGAAGCGGGTAGCGGATGTCGTCAACGGTGAGGGTGCGCTGCTAATGGGGCAGGTGCAGGACTCGGGCAGGGGACGCCATTCGGTGGGACGAAACGACGGCGCCGTTGGGGCCTCAGCCTTACCAGATGATTTGAGCTGGACCGTCCCTGCCGAACTCAGTGTGGCTGAGATAGAGGACATGATCGCCGACTGGGCAAAGGGGTGTGCCCGATTGCAGTCGGCCGGTTTTGCTGGCGTCGAGCTCTCAGCCGGCCATGGCCATCTGTTCCATCAGTTTCTCTCTCCCTGGTCCAATCGACGACAAGATGAATACGGCGGTGATTTGGAGGGTCGGGTACGGTTCCTGAGTTCTCTGGTCTCTGCGATTCGTGCGGAGTGTGGCTACCCCTTTATCATCGGTCTTAAATTACCGGCTGACGACGGTGTGGCGGGCAGTATTGACCTTACTCTTGCAGCAGATATTGCCGGGATGATGGCAAAGCAACGCGCCGAGTTCGACAGCTGGACTTGGGTATGGGGAGCGCACGCGCGTTCTTTGTACAAGCATTTGCCCGATGCCCACGGTGAGCGGCATCCTTACCTGCATCATATTGCGGCGCTCCGACGTGTGGCGCCCGAGATCCCCACAGGAGCGATTGGTTACATAACGGATCCGAATGAATGCGAAACCGCGTTGTCCGACGGTACTGCCGATCTTGTATTTTTGGGTCGTCCACTCATCACAGATCCCGCATTTCCCAAAAAGTGTGAGGAGGGCCGGGAAGCCGACATTCGCTATTGTGTCTCTTGCAATACCTGTTGGCGCAGCATCATTGATGGTGCTGGTTTGGCCTGCGATAACAATCCTCGAGTGGGCAGTGCTGATGAGCATGACTGGCAGCCAGTGCAGGTGACGAGGACCAAACATATCGTTGTCGTGGGTACGGGTGTGGCCGCTTTGGAAGCGGCACATACTGCTGCGCGTCGTGGCCACCGGGTAACCGTCGTGGGCGATCATGCTCGCATCGGTGGCAAGACGATGCTGCATGCGGGTCTCCCCGGCGGGGAGAATTTATCCAGCGTTTATGACTATCAGCATCTTATGGCGGTCCGGCACGGCGTCACGTTTATGTTGGGCAGGCAAGCCCGCGTGGAGGATGTGCTGGCTCTGGCGCCCGATCACGTCATTCTGGCAACGGGCTCGCGCAGTGGGCAACCACCTTGGTTGAGTGATGACTGGGCTACGTCGGGTTTAATTCCGAGTCTCAGAGAAATGGCTGCGGCGCTTCAGGAGCGTACCGATATTACTGAGGGCCGAGCCGTGATCGTTGATCAGGACCATTCGGAGATGACCTATGCTTTTGCGCAGCGCTTGGCGTTGCGATTCACTGCGGTCTCTATTGTCACGGCCAGAGAGCGGATTGGTCATGATGTCTCACTGATCAACCGGCAGGGTATTTACCAGCGACTTCATGATTTGGAAGTCGAGATTATCTGTAATGCGGAGCCATTGAATTTGGACGCATTGGAGGATGCGCAGCTCCAGTTGCGCAACGTTTATAGCGGTGCTGTGTTAACGATCGATGATGTCGTTGCGCTGACTCATGCGAGTTCGAGGGTGCCCAATAATGAATTAGAGGCGCCACTGCAGCAGGCGGGAGTCGATGTCATTGCTGTTGGCGACTGCCGGGCGCCGCGTTCATTACTGGCAACAACAAAAGAAGCTTACGAAGTCGCTATGCGCATTTAGTTGCACTACCCAAGTGTTGACCAACGGATACCTTTTAAATCAAGTCGGTGGTCGAGGGATGCAACATTAGCGCCCGGGGGCAAGCGTCTTTACATGACCATCATTTATTGATCAGAGACGGTGTAGGCCGCGGGGCCGATGGTGCGATTTTTGGAGTGAAATCCTGGTGATCTGATCACCTCCATCGAAAAAGCCTCTGCTTGATCGAGATAGTGCGGTGACGCTGGGTCTGTCATTTGGCTTCCGTATTGGTGGGTCCCCAATATCGTTTGGTTCCCTTCTGCGCTCCACTCGATGAGATAGTACAAGCCATCGCCCGCCACAACGGTAAGGTAGTCATCCCTATCATCAAGGCGCTCCGCATACATCGCCCGGAGCGTGTCAGGTCCTCCTGCCGCGGGCCACATACGATCCCCTCGTCCGTGCTGTTGAACTGATCCCCATTCAGGATCGAGGCGTCCTGACACGGACTGCACTGAACTCATGCACTCTTGGAGTGTGTCGCGAGGCTCGGGAAGTGGTTCACCGGTGCGTTCCCCCTGCCACTCTGTCAGTAAAATGCACACGCCCAATGCTGCGTGTCGATTGGTTTTATCGGTGTGTAGATCCCAGTTCGCAATTAAATCCAGTGCGGAGGCTTCATCGTCGGTATGGGGTTCAAGTTCGGCGATAGTGCGGAGATAGGCGTAGCCCCGGTATTGAGTAGAATAGGCGTTGTCATGTTTGATGGCGCTAAAATCGGCCGGACTGATCTCAGTATCTGCTTCGAGAAGTTCCAAACCCCTGATCGCTCGATTGGTCATTCGCGTGGGCCAGCCGCTTTCTTTGGGATAATTTTCAATGGGGGGATTGCTACCCTCGGAACTGATCTGAAATGGTGATTGGTTGGCACTGTGAACGTACCCTGATGCTGGGTTAGTCACGCTGGGTAATTCGTCCAGCAAGAGGTAGTCATCCCATATCAAATCGCTACGATCTCCCGGCAGGTACTGGTCCCATCGCCAGCCGGGGACGCGCCTTGGCATCATGGCGTTGTGAATAAAGTGGATAGTGCCTTCGGCGTTGGCATAAACAAAATTGAAACTGGCAATGTGCTGTAATGCGATGGCGTCCTGCCATTCCTCGAAACTGCGGGCGGCGCTCATAGCGAGCCATTGCTCGACCTGTCGAATCTCGTCAATACCGGCGTATCGTAGCGCATAGGTGCCATGCTCAGTTTTCATCACCGGCCCGTGCACGGATCGATAACCTTTCTCTTTCACCGTCCACGGCAACCATCCCCAGAGGCGCACTTTGATGGGTATATCGAATTGCTCCAGCGTCTGCCACTCTCCATCCAGCCGATAGCGGTTATCGTCATCGGGATCGATGTCCAGTACAAACACATCTACCAGATCCGGTTGATTTACCGTCGCACCCCAGCCATGAAATTCGCTAAACCCCACACCCAATGCGGGCGCCCCAATGAACATGCCGCCCATCACGTTAAGACCCTCTCCGCTTTGCAAATGGGCCTCATACCACGACACCGGGCCGGTTAGGGGCTGGTGGGAGTTGATCATCAGTAGTGTTGATCCGCTCTGAGCACGCGAGGGGCCGACGGCAGTCGCGTTGGATCCCAGCGTGATGGCCGTGTTGGGAAGTCTGGGCGCCTCGCTGATTTCAAATTGCCGCGTCTCGGCCCGAAGATCGGTGATCGATTGCTCAAACCCATAAAAAAGCAGATGCCTGAACATATGCGCGGCAATCACGTCCTGAGGCGTAACAGGTAGCACATCCAGATTCACCTGCTCGGGGTGCAATGCGGCGAAATGATTGAAGCCGGCGGCAAAAGCTTCGAGATAGCGGCGCGTTTCGGGTTTCAACAACGTGTCGTAGTCGCTTGCAATCACCTCCCAAAAGCCGAGCCATTGCACGAGATAATCTGTGGCGGCGGCGTCCCGGCCGAAAAAGCGCGCGGCCTGACCGCGATAGTAGGGGAGGGTTTCTTCTAATATCTCCCAGCCATCCTCTGCTTGCGCATAAGCCAAGCCAAAGGCCATGTCGGCGTCGGTCTCGCCATAAATGTGCGGCACACCGAGGGCGTCTCTCTCGATGCTAGCCTCGAATGCCGCGGCAGTTTGAGCCAGCAGGGAGCAAGCGAGTAAAAGCGCGATCCCGAGCGCGCTATGGGTGCTTGTTTCCGCGTTGCCGAGGCGACAATCTCGTGAAATAGCTTTTTTTCTCATAAAGCAAACGCGTCCGATGAATGAAGAAATGTCGCTAAGCCCCTACACTACCTTTTCCCGCTTAGTAACAGGGGGGACGCGGCTAATCCGTCACCAACAATAATAACGATATTCTGGAACCATTAACTGAGCGGGCTGAGACGCTAGAGCGAAGAAATAAAGGCACCGAGGTTATCCAAGTCGCTATCGCTCATGGGCTTTGCAACGGGATACATCAAGGCAGATTGCGCACCACGCTCCTGCCCGGCCCGATACGCTGTCAGTTTGGCGACAATATCGGCAGCGGTTTGCCCAGCCAGCATGGGCCCAATGCCCCCCTCGCCGCGTCCACCATGACAAGCGATGCATTGACCGTAATACTTTTCCCCCAGTGCAGCGGGTGATGCAGCAGCCAGAGCCGTCTGTTTGGCCTGTTCCATCTCTGCAATGCCGCCCGCATTATCGCTCTTCCACTGTTCATAGCACTCCCCTACGCATTGATTGCGATTGCCAGTCCAGTCGGCGTTGTTGCTGTCCATCCCTATCCAAATCAACCCCGAGATGAGTACGACGAAGGCGGCGATTAGCGAGGTGGTATTCATGCACTGTTTCCTTTCGATGAACTAAAGTGTAGCGAATTTGAGCAAGGTGGCTGCGCGGAAAGCGGCGAATGATAAGGCTTCTGGAAGCAAGATGACAGATTCACTCGAGCGACTTTTTGCGACAGGGCAGCAGCCACTGATTGAGCATTAATTGACGGCGAATTAAAGGGCGATAGCTACAAAGGTTTACGCATCTTTTAAATGGAGACTGGGGAGTGCGTGACCGGGGTATGGGGTCTGGCATAATGGGCGGGCAGCATCATGCTGCGCCGGTTTAAGCAGGAGTGCACTATGTCGGAACCTTACCGCGGAACCATCAAGGTCCGTTTCGCAGACACCGATGCCAATGGTCATGCTTTTTTTGCGAATTATCTGGTGTTCGCCGATGAAGTATTGGGTGAATATTGGGGGGAGCTTGGACTGGATGTTTCTGACGTGGTCGGCCAGGATTTTTTGACGTTTACCGTCAATGCCAACATTGATTTTTTGGGCGAAAGCCTCGCCGGCGACACGCTCGAGGTGGAAGTAAAGTCAGAGCGGATCGGCAACTCGAGTGTGGTGATCGGTTTTAGTTTGCGAAACCTCCGAACTGAAGAACTCACCGGGCGGGGTAGCTTCACCTACGTCTTTGTCGATAAACAAACTCGTAAAAGTTGCCCGATTCCCGCCCATTTCAGAGCGGCACTGATCGACCGCCATCCGGAGCTGGCGTAAGCGTACATAGCTGGCTAGGTTGAGAGTTGGATCTGTTCGCTGGATCCACCAAACTTACTGGATGAGATTGCCGAAGGCTAGGTTGTGAGCGCACACGAAAAGAATACCCATCAAGGGAAAGGCTTGGTATTGGTCTTGCAAGACCTCTCTGCAGCCGCCCCCGAGGAACTGCGTGCCAAATCCAGCGAGGAGGCGGCAGAGGATTATTGCTGGTCGGCGCTAGTGCTGTCCGCCGCATTTGGGTTTCGGGTTACTCCGGGTCAACGATATTTTCTTTACTTGGTGAGACAGGCCTGGCAATTGTCGCTCCTGTCCCCCGAGGATTGGGGCCAGCGATTGCCCGGAGAGTATGTCGGGTATTGCCATCTTCACCACGATATGACCTGGGGCCTGACCTTTGATGACGCGGTTCAGGAGGGCTCTTTGGTGCACTCCGCACTTGTGCAATACCTCGAAGGTATCCGTGAGCAGTTGCTGCAGTCCGGCAGCTGGGAGGCGTTGTTGCGTCAAGGAGAAAGGCGCTTGCCCTACCAGCAGCGCGTGCTGACCACCGCACTGGCCTCCTCTTTGCGGCAGTCTCTGGCGCTTAGCGGCCACGCGGGTGTGCCGCCGGGTGTGCCGGCATTAGGCAGCGTCCTGTCTTTAGCCCAATAGTGAGTTGACCGCGGCTGATGTGAGCGTCAGCGGGTCTCGGTGAATAACTCTCTGCCCACCAGCATACGGCGAATCTCTGATGTGCCCGCGCCAATCTCGTAGAGTTTGGCGTCGCGCAGTAAGCGCCCGGTGGGATAATCGTTAATGTACCCATTGCCACCCAGTAGCTGGATAGCGTCCAGCGCTGACTGAGTCGCAGCTTCGGCGGTGTAGAGAATGACTGCCGCAGCATCTTTGCGACTCTGCTCGCCACGATCGAGGGCCTCGCAAACAGCATACAGGTAGGCACGGCTTGCAGAGCAGCGGGCGTACATGTCTGCGAGCTTGCCTTGAATCAACTGAAACTCGCCAATGGCTTGGCCAAATTGCTCGCGCTCATGAACATAGGGCAGCACGACATCGAGACAAGCTTGCAATATGCCAACGGGGCCTCCCGACAACACTGCTCGTTCGTAATCCAATCCAGACATCAGCACTTTTACGCCCGCGCCCTCTTGTCCCAATATTGCGGAGGCGGGTACATGGCAGTCTTCAAAAACCAGTTCGCAGGTGTTGGAGCCTCGCATGCCAAGTTTGTCGAGCTTTGGAGCGCGTGAAAAACCGGCGGCATCGCGCTCGACAATAAAGGCCGTAATGCCTTTTGATCCCGCGTCGGGGTCGGTTTTGGCATAGATCACATATACGTCAGCGTCGGGGCCGTTGGTGATCCACATTTTGTTGCCATTGAGCACAAAATCTTCTCCCCGTCGATCAGCCCTGAGTCGCATGCTAACCACATCGGACCCCGCGCCGGGCTCTGACATGGCCAACGCGCCGATATGGTCTCCGCTGCAAAGCTTTGGCAAATAATGACTGCGCTGCGTTTCTGACCCGTTTAGTTTTATTTGATTCAGGCACAGGTTGGAGTGTGCGCCGTAGGAGAGACCCACCGAAGCGCTCGCTCGGGAGATTTCCTCCATAGCGATGGCATGGGCTAGGTAGCCCATGTTGCTGCCCCCGTATTGCTCAGGGGTGGTGATACCCAATAATCCGAGGTCTCCCATCTTGCTCCACAGATCTGAAGGAAATTGGTTGTCCTGATCAATGCTTGCGGCTCTAGGCGCAATTTCGCGGGAGGCGAACTGGTATACGGTATCCCTCAGCAAACCCAATTCTTCGTTGTGACCGTACTGAAGGGTGGCATAAGGTGTACTCATAGTGAACGCTTCCGGGAGTAAATAGAGTGGGTGCGTGCAATTGTCTCATCCAGCCTCGTTGCAACACAATTGCTCGGGAGGTGTATGGCCTGATAGGCAAAGCCGGAGTGTGCCCATGAGGCATTGGTTAAAATTCGGCCACTCGATGACCGCTATCAGTTTTTTGGGTGCCGTCATTGTGCTTTGGGTAATGATTGATCAATTACCCTTGCCGGAGGCGGCGCTGAACACCTACGTTGCCCAAAGACAGTTGATGGAACGGATTGCATCACTGGTGCTGATGCCCTCGCTCCTGATGAGTCTGCTTTTTGGTTTGGCGTCGATGGCCGCGGTACCAGGATTCCACGGTGCGCCGTGGGCATGGGCAAAATTGGTCACCACTGTGTTGATGCTGGAAGGCAGTTTGCTGGGTATTCAAAGTCCTATCAAGCGCGAGGCAGTGCTAGCAGAAAAGGCTTTGTTAGATCCGGTACACATCAGTGAGCTGGCGCAAAACATATCAGCAGAGCAAATGTCGTTAGTTTTGATTGGCCTGGTAGCGACAGTCAATGTGGCGCTGGGCGTGTGGCGGCCCAAGTTCAGAGCAAAAACTACAGCATCGACCTAAACATCAGGGCAAGCCTTTTACCGCGACTTAGGTTCTCCAGAAACTCCTGTGGCTGGGCATCGTTCGACAAAAAGTTGGAGTAGCCGGTTAGGGATTCGATATCCACGCCGTCCAAATTTAAAAAACCCATTTGCCAATCTGCAAATTCCCGAGTGCTGGCCTCACCCTTGAATAGCACCCGGACTGAGTCGTGCCGTGGGTCCTGCTTGATATCATTGAAAGTAGACATGACTTCGGATTCAGCGCCCTCTAGAACCTGGTAAAAAGAGCCCTCGCGATACAGAAGCAGGCCTGTTACGTTTCGTTTGGCATTGGCCTCTCTCGCTTCAGTAAGCAATGCGATGAGCGCGTCAGCTGAGAAAAGCTGCCTTCCGGTGCTGACGTAGCCGAGGTGAAAAAGTCGGAAGGGGTCGGGGTCGGGAGACCTGGCTAATTGGCGATGAGAGTTAGACATAATGGTGTTTCCCGGATGAAAGGGTTGCTTGATAGCGAACCGCTGGCGCTGATCAGATTGCTTGCTACCTGCTCAATAGTCAAATAAAATTGACAATTGTGTGACAAATAAACTGGACACATGGCGCGTGGAGCCTGCCCAAACGGTCTCTTAGCGCGCTATTGGTTATGAGGGAAAATATGAATCAGCCCGTAAATACTGACTCGGCGGTGAATCTCACCACCCAGCAGGCACTTGAGGGCAGAGCGCTAGCGCCCCGCTTTTACTGCACTGACTATGCCGCGATGGAGCACATTGACATCTCGCCGGTTCGCGCTGAATGGGATCTGATGATGCGGGACTTTGAACTCGATAAAAACCGAGGACATTTCAAGCAAAACTACGAATATGATCCCGATGTCCTCGAGGCTGATCCCGAATTGAAAGAAGAATTTCTGGATCTGTTGGTGTCATCGATTACAGCGGAGTATTCGGGTTGCGTGCTGTATCAGGAAATCGAGAAGCATGTGAGTAATCCCGATGTGAAGGCCCTGATGCGTTACATGGCGCGAGACGAATCGCGACATGCCGGTTTTATTAACAAGGCCCTGAACAAGCTGGGAGTGGCGGTTGATTTGGGCGTGCTTAAGCGAGAAAAGGAGTACACCTTTTTCAAGCCCAAATATATCTACTACGCAACCTATCTCTCGGAAAAAATCGGCTACGCCCGATATATCACTATCTACCGGCATCTCGAGCGCCATCCTGAGAAGCGTTTTCACCCGATTTTCAAGTGGTTTTTGGAGTGGTGTAACGACGAGTTCGCCCATGGAGAAGGGTTTGCGCTGATCATGCGCTCTGACCCCAAGTTACTTACCGGGTTCAACAAGTTATGGATCCGGTTTTTTCTGGTGGCGGTGTATTCCACAATGTACGTCCGTGATCACGCTCGTCCCAAGCTGTATGAGGCTTTTGGTATGGATGTGACGGAATTCGACTACACGGTGTTTGATATCACCACGGAGATCTCACGTCAGGT
>JADHNP010000024.1 GCA_016779445.1 Luminiphilus sp.
CATTCATAATGCTGGGGTCGGTGGTTCAAGTCCACCCGTAGCTACCAACTCGCTTTCTTCGCAAAGCGAAGAAAGTCGAGGCTGACAGCGTTTTCACCAAAGGTGAAAATCGCGAGAGACGAATCCTAGAATCTCAGTTGTGCCCAAACCTTGCCTAACTCGCGCCCAAAAGTCACACCCTCTTTAGCAATTCACCCGGCTCAATCTCAAAGTAGTCACACAACGCACTGATCGTAACCGTGTTTGTGTTGTAACCCGGCGCGTTTGAAATCCTGGTCAATGTTGGACGGGAAATTCCCGTTTCTTCACTCACCTCGTTCAAAGTAATTCGACGTTCTTCTTTGAAGGACTTCTCATCCAATGCCTGCTTGAAAAGAATGCGAATCACTACACTCAACCACCTTAAACGATATGATCTATCTAGTTTTTGAAAGATTAGATTGACTCCATCATGATTCATATATTAGCTATATGAATCACAGGCGATCTAATCAGATCAAGAGGGAATAGCATGAGCTACACCTATTTAACCACTGAGGAGCTTACGGGTCGCATCGAAGCTCGTTATATAAAGGCTCATGTCTCCATTGCTCACTAGATCGACATACCGGGCCACCACTTTAGTCCCCCCGCGCTTCCATCTTTCTGAGAACGAACCCGCGAAAAAGGTGCCATCAAGCATCGCTCCTCTTCCCGAGCGTCACTAAGAAGGCGAAAGTTACATCTTTTCGTTACCTATCGTTTAGAAGAGCAATGTGAGTAGGCGGGTACGAGTGTTATCTCGTGCCATTATCCTCTCGTCTATCGAGCTACCATGGGATGACCGATTCCTCCACTCTGTGAGTTTAGGAAGAAAAACCACGCTTTTTCTACTCTGAGAAAAGTATCCTGATTCCAGTCAGTGAAGAGGTTGGGCCAAGCCTTGAATCCCCGTGGTTGATTCGTCAAGTCCTGCAGTCCTTCCATCGCGCTGACGTCGTTAACCAAATGCTATCCTTTGTGATCCACTACGGTGCAGAGTCAACAGTAATTTCCGCCCGACTGCAGAATTAACCTAGTTTTGCCCAATTCTTAACGAGATCTAAACGCAGCTTTCCGACAATTTCCTTTTCGACGAGGCAGCCTCTTGCGTTCATCAATACTCAGTTATGCGGGCGAAACCAGTCCCCTTCCAACCCGTCTTGCCATTGATGGGCTAGAACGATTATTTGGCCGATCACAGCTCGAGTCCTTGTATTGGCAGGTCAAGGCAGCCACTGAAGTGCGCCAGGACTTTTTCAGAAATGCCCTAGATATCGCAGGCATCGAACGCGTCGTTCATCAGCCCGGTGTTACGCAAAGGCAGTCAGATAAGGCGACGCTCCTCGTCGCCAACCATCCGTACGGCATCCTTGACGGCCTCGCGTTGTGCGAGCTTGCCGCCAGGACCAGTGCTAGCTTTAAAATTCTCCTTCATTCAGAACTATGTCGTGATCCAGATCTCGATCCCTTTTTTCTTCCCGTAGATTTCAGTGACACCAAAGCCGCACGAAAGACCAATATTCGAACCAAGAACGAGGCATTGCGTACGCTTAGCGAGAACGGGTGTATCGCAATCTTTCCTGGCGGAGGCGTGGCCACCCGCCCCAGGTTCGGCCTGGGCGAGTTAAAGGAATTTCCGTGGTCCACTTTCGTAGCTAAGCTTGCCTTGCAAGGCGGAGCAGACGTAGTCCCGGTCTACTTCCAAGGCGAAAATAGCCGACTGTTTCACTTTGTAAGTGGTTTTTCACAGTCCCTGCGGCTTGCTTTGCTCATGCGAGAGCTTAGGCTGAGGTTCGGCACAAGACTCAACATCACGATAGGACAACGTTTCGATGGTGATGCAATCGCAGCTGTTGGCACGCGCATTGAGGTCACGCACTTCCTCGAGCGCGTGGTGTCATCACTCGCGCCAAGCGATTCCGCACCCGACCTCGATGATCTGAACCCGGTTGCGCATTCGAATCACTCGCCTGCATAGATGACTCGAATCCACTGCCTGCTCTAGCCGAGCCCCTAGCTACATAATGATCGTTGAAGTCGATGCATTAACTTCGAACCATGACGACTGTCTGTCTGAAGCTCGAAAGGCGTGCACTCGCTAGGGATATGCCATCCCCGCTTCACTACCGGTCATGCCACCAAAAATTTCCAGAACCGTGTGCCCATGATGAACACGACCAAACTCGTCCACCGCACGAACGGTCACCGTATAGGTCCCGGCCCCAAGCGTATCATCGAGGTCGGCTTCAAAGAGGTGCGTCGATGGCCTGGCTTCAACCCAACTTTTTTTACTCTCTCGGTGCCGATTAAATTGCTCAACGATGAATGGGTCTTTGCGGAGGACCCGTTTCATTGGGCGATATTGACCATCTCCAACCTTATAGGACACTTTCGATTTCGGACCGCCATCGAAAAGATTGACAAGGATTGATGCGGCTGCAACCTCATCAGAGCTCATCCTCCCATCGAGTAGAACACCCGCTTTAAAGTCTCTGATACCGTCAGGCCTTAGGCCATGATGAGCGACGTCAAACATAATCCGCATTTGCTCGCCAACGGGCCTACCCGACCCTTTATAGCGAACTGCCATGCCCGTTCCTTCTACTTCAAGCACATGATAGCCCTTTGGCGTTCCATCCCTCTGGTCACTAATCGCAACGCCGCGCTCATCGAACGGCCCACTCCACCAACTGCCTGATACTGCCGCGAGCACATGGTGGTGAAAAGTGCCTGGGCCAGAAAACCCGTCTTTCTCGCCAAAATAGACGTGATCTGTTGTATGTGTATGTCCCGCTACCGAGTAAAGATTGGGACGACCCGCCAACAGCTGAAAAAGTTGTTCACGATTGCGCGTTTCATAGATCCCGCTCTCGCTCCCCAGCGGAGCGTGGGTAGCAATCACTACAAGCCGATTTTCGTCCACATAAGCCAATTCTTGCTCAAGCCAACGGAGTTGATTGCGACTAATCGACGCCTCGTATCCACCGCTACCGCGCACATCGCCAGGGTCCGCCTTACCATGCCCCTTGTACTCAATATTATCGAGCACAACAAAGTACGCATCTGCGTATTCAAACGCGTAGTAAGGGGGCCCGAAGAATCGTTTGAATGTTTCCAGCGAGCCCTCATCGCTTTCCGCTTCGAAGTTCAGCTCATGATTCCCAGGCACGTTGTACCAGGGAATCCCTATTTGAGCGATAAGCGCGTTATATCGAGGGAACATCGAGAGATCATCGAACAGGATGTCTCCCATCGTCATCCCAAAGACCGCTTCTGTTCCGATCAGCTCACTGACCAAATCATCCCTAATGTAATCGAGTTCTCTATTTGTCTGAGGCTGGGGATCGGTCATCAAAATCGCTTCGAATGAATTTTCCTCCGCTCGCTCGATCAGCGGAAAGTTAATTTGGTCGGGAAGCGGCCCCGTAGGATCAATGCCTCGGTAGCGAAGCGCAGCCGAGGATCCACTGACATGATGAATGTAATAAAACTGCGGCAACATGTGGCCATTGACTGGGGTAGCGTAGTTCCGAGGCTTCGTGATGAAAATGATAGAGGGGTCCTCTGCCGCGATCTCATATCGCCCAGCCTCGTCTGTCAGGACTACATCCGACCCATTGCTCACTCGAACATTTGCGAGGCCTGACTCTGATGCGTCAAACACTCCATTTCGGTTCGTATCGACGAACACTGTACCCTTTGCCAATTCTCCGATTACTGACTGACAAAAAGTCAAAAGTAATACCACTCCTAAAAAGCGCATCGATTTTCCTCCAACATTTTTTGCAGCAAAGTGTCTAGCAGCAGGCTTGCTCCCTCCTCTTGGGAATGAGAAGCCTTGCAGGCAAGCTTGGTTAAGCTTCTTGCCACCTAAATTTTCATCCAATAGCCGTCTTAGCAACCCTCTGTAGGATCAACCGATCACCTACGGGTTGAAAGCGCCAAACAACACAAGCCTGTCTGCTTTCTTTTAGTACAGACACCTACTTAACACCTTAGGATCAACTTGCAAAGATTGGATAAAGAAAACCCTAGCCAAATGGTTAAGTTAAGCAATCAGACCAACAGGCGGTTAGGAAGAATAAACAAGCTTTTCCCACCCTGAGAAAAGTATCCTGGTTCCAGCCAGTTAGCTGGCGTCCCTGTTAGCCCATCTGAACATGTGTTGTGTGATCGAAAACTTTGGTGCAACGATTGAAAACTTGGTGATTTGGCCTCGAATCCAGACCCTGGCCGATCGCGACCGTCGCCGATGTGTTATCAGTAACCTGGAGCTGCGTGTAAAGCGGCAGGCAGCAACATCGTGATCAGTGGTCTTGAGATCCGGCCAGGAGTGCGGATCTGTATGATGGAAGATCCCGATGGCAACTGGGTTGAGCGCTTGCAGCAGGGCTAGTCGGCTGGAGGTGAGCGGTTGCTCTTCAGCGTGGTGAGATGTGGGGTGAACTCAGTCATAACCATCACGAAATCGTTACTCAATCTTTATTAATTGTTAATCCATTGACGCTAGCATGCATGGCTATAAAACCTGCGCAACTATGATGACCTGCGCAACTATGATGGATGTCTTTATGGGGCGCGTTGCTGATAAGAAGTGAACGGATTAAGCACCCTCAGAGCAGCAGGTTACCGAGCGGCTGGCACAGCGACAGCTTCAGGTCCCTGGTGAGGGTTTTTGTGTGGGGTTTGATAAAGGTCCTGAAGTGAGTTCGTGAGGGTGAAGGCCCTGATTTGCGCGCTGCCTCGAGGCGGCAAGTGACTTTGGAACGAAGAAATGGCGAGGGGGTTTAGATGATCGAGAAACGAAATCGGGTTGAAGGTCTTAGTGGGGCTCCGCTCTTTTGTTTGGTAGCCCTTTCAATGCTGTTCATGCCAGTCACCCTGATGGCCGAAGCGACTTGGCTGGCAGGGGACCACCATATCCACAGTACCAACAGCGTGGGGTGGGATGAGAGCAATCCGCCCAAGCCTATTTTTGGTGGCGATGCGATTTACACCATCGAAAAAAACGCCCAGATGGCGCATAAATTTGGATTGTCTTGGATGGTGGCTACCGACCACGGCGGCCCAAACCATAGCAAGCTGAGTATGGAGAGCACGTATCCCGCGCTGCTGGCTGCGCGATTAGCCGTCCCAGAGGTCATCCAATTTATGGGCCTTGAGCTCAACACCCCGGGTGCTGATCACTCCTCAATCATCATGCCCAAATCACCTAATGAAGCGAGAGACCTTGCTGATTATGAGTATCGATTCGATAGTCGCGAGGCCTGGCCATCGGACCCTAGCCGAAATGAAGAGGCCCGCATGATTGATGCGCTCGAGTTTGCCAAGGGACTTAATCCTCAACCTGTGGTCATTGCGCATCACCCGAGTCGAAGTGCAAAAGAAGAAGGCGTGTTTGGTTTGACAACCCCCGCGGAACTGCGGCGGTGGAACGATGCAGCGCCCAACATCGCAGTGGGGATGGAGGGTGCGCCTGGGCACCAAGCGGCAGAATTACGGCAGGCTGACGACCGAGGGAGTTATCCCGCGTGGGTGTACGCAAGAGGCGCATACGGGCGGGGATTTCCCACAATGGGCGGGTTTGATCAGATGACCGCAATCGTCGGTGGGCTTTGGGACGCCATGCTGGGCGAAGGCCGTCGATGGTGGATCACTGCAAATTCAGACTCGCATATTCACTACACTGAGGGCGGCATCGACTTCTGGCCTGGGGAGTACTCAAAAACCTTTGTGCATGCCGAGAAAACCCACGACTCGATACTGGAAAATTTACGTGCAGGGAGAATGTTCGTGGTCACAGGCGGGTTGATCACGGCCCTGGACGTGACCCTTTCAGACGGGGTGTCCTCAGCAGGGTGGGGCGAAACGCTAAAGACCCAGCAGGGTTCAAAATTGACCCTTGAGATCGCCGTGACGGATCCAGAGGGGATGAACCCCGCGGGTAGAAATCCCTCGCTCAATCGGATTGATCTCATCATGGGTGCAGTGACTGGTCCGCAAGCGAATGCCGATCTAGCGCGGAATCCGACGACCGCGGTGGTCGAGCGGGTCTCGCGAAAAGCCTTTGAGGGAGGGGATGGACAGTACCTGATTCGCGCCGAGTTAACCGCAGATGCAAACGGATACTTACGGCTTCGTGGCACGAATACCGACTCACTCGAACCGGAAAAAGACCCACTGGGCGAGGATCCTTGGTCCGACCTTTGGTTTTACAGTAACCCTGTTTTTATCGAGCTCGTCGACTAATACGGCTCAGAGATCAGGCATTTCATAACAGTGGTCGAACAGCCCTGAGCGTTTTTTGTGAACAGCCCTGAGCTGCTTTTGTGAACAGCCCTGAGCTGCTTTTGTGAACAGCCCTGAGCGTTTTTAGTGAACAGCCCTGAGCGTTTTTAGTGAACAGCCCTGAGCGTTTTTTGTGGACAGCCCTGAGCTGCTTTTGTAAACAGCCCTGAGCGTTTTTTGTGGACAGCCCTGAGCTGCTTTTGTAAACAGCCCCGAGCTGCTTTTGTGAACAGCCCTGAGCCGTTTTTGTGAACAGCCCTGAGCGACGGAGCGCGCGTGGCGCCCCTCTTACCGGTCCCGAGCAACCAGTCTTAAAGGGGTTACAGCTTTCTGAGCACTAGACTGCCGATAGCGTAGCCTGCGCCAAAAGAGCAAATGACCCCCAAGATCCCCAGCTCCTAAATCTTCATGGTGGAGCTTGAACGCAATCAATGACCCTGCCGATGCCGTGTTGGCGTACTGGTCCAGCACGACGGAAGCCTCACCGGGGTTCGGATTCCGGCCAAGTAAGCGCCGGGTATTGAGTTCATTCATGTTGATGTTCGCCTGGTGCAGCCACCATCGTTTGATATCGCTCATCGCCAGTAGACCTGGCCGACCAACAAACGACGCTATTCTGATTTCCGGCATATCGACTACACATCGATGACGATTTCGATCGACCAGAGTTTCGATTCTAGAGACATATGGCCGGATTTCTGATGCTCAACTCATTTAATTCGTAGATGAGGCAGCGGAAAGAGGGGGTGACAGGCGACTCCCGGGGATTACGATAATTTTCTGAATGTTGAAAAAGAGTGTTTATTTTTACTAACCGCCCGCTAAGCAATGATTAAAAAACGCGATTTAACTCACAACCTCTCTGGTGTAATTCTCATCAGGGTTAGCGTCTAACAGCTGGAGCGCAGGTAGTTTTCAGGCCAAGCAAACGCACCGATAACTCAGTTTGAAAGCTCCGCTCTGATAATAAGCGAAGACTCAGTGACGTATTGGATCCTCATTTTACATTCATAGATTAGTCATGGAGATCTCAGTAGATCACTCACTGAGTAACCTGTAGCACTCTGGGGCCAAGAGACAATCTGACTTTCGATACTCGATGATGGGGGCGCTTTAGCCTGAACGCTGGTCAAGCCAAGCAGATGTGAGGGCCACCAGTAGACAACTCAAGGATTAAGAGGCCTTGTCCCCAGCTGACACTAGCAATGCTTGGATTTGCTGCCAATCGATCCACTTGAAGTTTTGATTCATCGAAACTCCATCGTCATCGTTGGCACCGTCTTGGACGATTAGCGCACCATTCGGGAAGCCTGGCATGGTTCCCTCATAAATCGCTATTCCATCGGTTTCAGATACGCCATCTATCTGCTCACTCGGCCCAACTCTAAACTTGGTCAGCTGAGCCGATGTATCAAGGTCGTAGACAATAAACGTATTATCACCCTGACTTGATGCTACAAGATATCGAGCGTCTTCTGACTCGTAGATATCCAGCCCTTCAACGTCGGCTACCAGCCCACGAGCCTCACCATCGATCGCCGCAAACAACCGACGTTCGGACGAGGCCAGGTCTACTCGCCAAATACCACGACCCTCCTCACCAACGAATAACTGTCCATCCTGCTCATTAACAACGCATCCTTCAGTTTGGGTATCAAACTGATAGCGGTCTTGCTCAAGCCCATCCCAGCTGTACTGGATAACCAGTCCTTCTTTATCACCCACGAAAATCGACGCACTACTGACGCACAATCCATAGGGGTCAGCAAAAGGAACAGCGAACTCGCTGACGAAACTAACCTGCGAACCTTCACCAGGGACATTGAACACATCAACGGTCTGAGTTGTTCGATTTGAGGCGGCTACTTTGTATGTCGAGGTCGACGTATCAAAATAAGCATCGACATTATTCAGTCGGCCCCGGTCAAGCTGCTGTACAAGGTCGCCGCTGGAATCGTAAACTTCCAATCCCTTTCGTTTATTTGTTCCCAACAACAGGACGCCTGACGCAAGCGGTATCACCACCGAGTCATCAGCTGCGTCATCTTCACTTGTGACAGGCGATGTCTCAAGACTGGCCGTCAGCGTTGGTAGGTCTAAGGCCTCACCGCATCCAGACATCAACAGAATCAATACTGAAAGGGATGCCCATTTCCCTACGGGCAATTGATCACGTTTTTTCATTTCTACCTGATACTTAATACCCAGAGTTCCTCACTGCGGACCATAAACCCTGGTAACTGCTTAACTGGAGCTTTTCATCAGCTACTTGATAAACAACCCGCCGGGAAGGCGGGTTGTGCTGTGGGGCAGACCCAATAAACCTGAGTTTTCTCACCAACCTCAGGATTTGCCGCCTAATCGATACGTCAACCCGAGGGTATAACTTGCGCCATATTCATCGTATTGACTCAGCCGATCCGATCGACCCCAGAAATAGTATTCAGGTTCGTCACCAATATTAATGGCCTCAAACTTCAGAGTCAGCTGCTTATTCACTTTGTACTTAGCAGTGAGATCCCACTGGGTATGATCGTCGGTAAAGCGCGAATTTTCCGAGGAGACCGAATCTATGTCACCTTCTTCATTAGCCAGATAGTCGAGGTAAGAGCTACGATAGTTCATCGCCAATCGGACATCCCATGGCCCTTGATCATATCCGACGCTGAAATTGGCTGCGTTATCAGCTAGCTTCCTGAAGGACGTCGTGTACTGCAATGAATCCTCAAACGAGAACGTCGATTCGTTATCAAGCATGTGCGTCACATTGATTGCAACGAAAAGTCCGTTTTCCAGACCGTATTGAACGCTTGCCTCGAGTCCTGTCAGCGTTGAATCGTCAGCGTTGATATAGGTTTCAACGCCATCATTGAAACTTACACCGTTAATCGTGGCGTTTTTCTGGATCGTTGCGTAAATCGCGTTATCGATGTTCTTTCTGAAGACACCCGCGCTTGCGTAAGTGAAATCTCCGTTATAGTACTCAAGCGCAAGATCAAAGTTAGTCGCCTCGTAGGGCTCCAAATCAGGGTTACCATACTTGCCGGAGATGTCATCCCCGTTGATATCAAGCTCCAAGATAGGAGCGGTTTCGCTAAAGCCAGGGCGGGATAAAGAACGCCAAGCGGCCGCTCGTAGGGCCAGGGACTCGCTCAGAGAATATTTGAGGGTCACAGAAGGTGCGAAAAAGCTGTGATCTTTGTCTGCTGAAGTAGGCGTCCCATCTTGGTCAAAAGCTTTGCTTTCCATGCTCGTGTTTTCATATCGCGCGCCCACAACAAGACGAGCGCTCCCTAAATCCAGAGTGCTCATCGCATAAATCGCAAAGATGTCCTCTTGTGTCACAAAGTCCTCTAAGAAAGTCTCAGCCTCCTCGAATGTAAGCTGCGATCGATTATTCTGTAGCGCAAAAATCATGCTTGGTGAGGCCTGCTGACCGAATGTTTGTCCCGCCCAGGGCCACGCCAATGTTTGCGGATCGAAGTCGGCCATCGTTGCGCCGTCAAATGAATAAAACTCCTTGTTGTTGTCTCGATCCTTTTCCCGCGATCGATACTTACCGCCAAATTTGATGACTTGGTTCCCGAGTTCTCTCTCGAAGTTCAGGGAGACCGCTACTTCGCTGTCTTGGGAAACCGAGTCCTCGAATTCAGCTTCATCGAACTCCATTGACGCAGGGTCGCGTAGATTCGGGTCAAGGGGTGTCACCACAGGTCTTTGCGGGTCGCTCCAGTTAAAGGTCCCGCCAAGATCTTTGTCATAGTTTCTGAACGTTACGTCAGCATTGTCCGAATCATCCTCCTCAGCAAAGGAGTAGCTGACTTGTCCGTCAATCATCCAATTATTCGTCGTCGTCTCAAATCCAAGGTTGGCAGCCCAAATCGTTCTGACTTCCTCGCGCACCCGAGTCTCTGCATCATGGCGAATTTCGCTTGAAACCAAACCATCTTGCAGGTCTTCTACCCGATCAATCTTTCCGTACTCGTCTTTCCAGCGAAGCTCCTCATCGGTGTACTGATTCCAGAAGAGGTTTCCGAATAATCTTGTGCTATCGGAAACAAGGTAGTCGGCGTCATAAGTCAGGCCAACCCTATTTCTGGTGATGTCGTAGTAGCGCATCTCATAGTCGTCATCCATGAAACCGTCTGAATCCCAGCCATATCCGGTCTCGTTGTTATAGCTAACAATCTCTTTCTCTGAGTAAGTCAAACCCAGAACATGAGCGAACTGATCCGTTACCCTTGTTCCGTAATTGAGAGAAATACGAGGACTTGCGGCACTCTCTGTCTGCTCGTTATAGGTGGTGTCGACCTTAAACTTGATGAGTGTGTCCTTTAAATCAGAAGGGTTCTTCGTTCTGAATTCGATTCGCCCACCCAAAGAATCAGCGTCTTGGTCTGGGGTCAGCGATTTAGAGACGGTGATCGACTCAAGCAACTCGGTAGGGACTCCATCAAGGAGAACCGATCGCCCGTTTTCGGGTGCGACCATTGATGCGCCGTTGATGGCAAACGCATTCAGTTCGGAGGACATTCCTCGAATAGTGACGTATCGCCCCTCCCCCTGATCGTTCTCGATAGAGATCCCAGACAGTCTTCGCACCGCTTCTGCTGCGGTCGTATCCGGGAAATCACCGATCGCATCCGAGTCAACGACCGAAATGAGGGCATCTGAATCCGCTTGTTTGCCCACAGCAGAAATCAGAGAACCGCGGGTGCCAACCACCTTCACCTCTTCCATAACCGCCTCGGCAAGCGCGAGATGACTCATACCCAAAAGACCGATGCCCAATGTCAACACACCAAAATGACGCATACTTTTTTCCTTAGAATTTAACCTCCGTAATTTAAGATTAGAAATTAAAGATAGAATGTAGCTTGGGTTAAAAAAGTCACGCTTTGAATTAAGATTCGTTAAATATGGTGACGCAGTGCCCAGTTGAGCTTTGGGTGCTGGAGTTGCACCGCTATAGTTTCTGTAGGTCCGCTAAACCAGCAATAGCGGAGTCGCTAACGTGCTCAAAGAGTCGTAATAGATGATAGAACGAGGTCAACCCAAGATACTGACACCGCACGTTAAACAGAAATCCTTTCTTTTAGCGCACCCCGGCACTGGAGGGACAACCCACCGAATCAAAGCCTCTGGGGTTTTCGCCCTACTCGTAGCCTGCTTTAGTGCTGCTCTTAGCGCTACTTTTAGTGCTGCGGGGGCCGACCTAGGGTTCACTGAGGTCGCAGCCGTAACCCTTGATGGACAGGGACGCGATGCGTCTGCTGAGATTCTTGCAATCGATCAACGCTCAAACACTGTTTACGTCATCAATTCAGAAAACTCGACCCTAGAGCGCTTTACTCTCCTGCAGATTGGTCAAGGAACACCCGACCCATCCTACGAACTGAGGCCACTTTCTCCTATCAATCTCTCTTTGGGTGAGGGAAAAGCCCTTTTAGTAGCTGGTTCGGTTCCGCTTAGGAACGACGCAAGACCATCGGCGACCACTTCAAAATTGGCCATGGCCACAAGCGTTGACGTCTGGCCCGACGCAGATCTCGTGGCGGTGTCGATGGCTAGGCTCGATGATCAAACAGACCTTCCCCCCAACGGCGTGGTGCTCTTTTTCAAGATGGCGTCTGGTGAACTGGTTCATAGCGTGGAAGTAGGTCATCACCCGGACATGATTCGATTCCTTCATACTCCATCAAGAGGACTTGAACTCCTGGTGGCTAATGAGGGCGAACCCCATCCAACTGGCCGGTATGATGGATCGGGCTCCATATCGATTATCGAAATGGGTAGCGGGACTGGCCCACCAACTGCACCCGAAGGGTGGCGAACCCACCAACTGTCGATCATCAATCCAGAAACGGTGGTGACTGGAACCATTCGCTCCAAATACCCGCGCGAAGATTGGCCAAAAGACCTAGAACCAGAGTACATCGCTGTCTCGCGTGATGGATCTAACGCTTATGTCAGTCTTCAAGAAAACAATGCCATCGCGACCATCGATCTTAATCAACAAACAGTCATTCGAGTGTTTTCGTTAGGCGTAAAGGATCACAGCAAGCCTCACGACACAATTGACACAATCAAAAGCGACAAAACTTGGCAGCTCAAAGCGATGCCAATCAAAAGTTACTTCATGCCCGACGCCATCGCGACTTTCGAGCAACGTGGTAATTCCTACTTAGTCACCGCTAATGAGGGCGACACGCGAGGTGGTACCGCTCAAAATGACGTGATCAAGGTATCCGATATCAACTGCGACGTAAGATCAACATTACCTACATGGCACACGCGCCGAAATCTAAAGCAACTCAGTAAGCTCGAAGTCGATCGACTAGCCATCTTGGAGCACCCAATGGGTTGCCCAGAGCAAATCACTGCGTTTGGCGGACGATCCATATCGGTATGGGATCTCGAAAAGGAAACGCTCATTTGGGACAGCGGGGATCACATTTCCAGGGTTGTCGCGGCCTGTCTGCCTGCAAAACAATATGACAAACGAAGCACCAAGCGTGGGGCAGAACCCGAAAGCCTCGAACTCTGGGAATCTGGCGAGCGCTTGATTGCCTTCGTTGGCTTGGAGCGCGGTGATGGCATTCTCGCTTACGATCTCACACAACCAGAACAAGGCGAATACATCGGCGGTATCTTTTTTAAGGATCGCCGCCACCGCGGACCTGAATCTATGGTGTTTTTACCCGACGAGACTGATCCTGATCGTGGATTGCTAGTCGCATCGTTTGAGTACACGGGCACGCTAGGCGTTTTCTCACTTGAGCATCGAGCGAGCCACCCGTTTCCTTCTACGCCCTGCCCTGACTGAGGCATCAATCCGGCAATCCCAGCACCCGCTTGGCAATAATATTGGGTTGTACCTCTTTGGTCCCACCAGCGATGGTCAAGGATTTTTGGTACAGCCACTTTTGTAAGGATGCTAGCGCCTCTGCGTCCGCGGTATCTGGATCCCGGCGGAACCCTTGTGGCCCCATGGCTGCCACTAACAGCTCATCCCCTTCTTAAATAACCCTGTCGCGGTCTCGAGGGTCTAGCAGAGACGCTCGTGTTGGCATGAACTGTAAATACCTTTCTCGGTTATTTCAGCCTAGGACGTGCCAAAGATGGACCGTAGTATAAAAAAGAACAGAATTGCCAGCGAAGCGCCAGCAGGCAGTGTTACCAGCCAGGACGTAGCGATAGTACCTACCACTCGATAGTTCAACGCCTTAACTCCGTGAGCGAGCCCTACTCCCAACACGGCACCCACCAAAGTGTGCGTGGTTGAGACCGGCAGGCTCGCGCCCGACGCAATAACGACAGTGACTGCAGCCGCAAGGACTGCAGAGAAGCCGCTACTTTGATTTAGCTCGGTTATTTTCGTACCAACGGTTCTAATCACCCGGTGACCATAGGTCACCAGCCCGAATACGATGCCTGCTCCACCAAGCAAAAGAAGCCAAATAGGCATGGCTGCCTCTGCTGCAAGTTGCCCCCCGGATTGAACCGCAGCATTGACCGCCGCGAGCGGGCCTACGGCATTAGCCACATCGTTAGAGCCGTGAGCAAAAGCCATGGAGCAAGCAGTAAATACTCCTAAAAGACCGAAAATTCGCTGAACACTTTCCTGCTCCTCGATTCGGGAGCCACTTGCAAGGGAAAGTTTACGAACCGCTATCGCGCCGACCACAGCAAAACCTAATGCGATTAATCCCGAGTAGGCAATGGCTTCAATAAATGATAATTCGAGACCTACGTGCTTTAGTCCTTTGACAAGGGATACCATCGTGATGATGAGCGTCACCAAAAAAATATAGATGGGGAGCCCTTGCATTGCCGCTCGAACCGGCGATTCAGCTTTCAAAATTAGCTGCCGTACGCTCTGATAAACCGTATAGGCGATAACGCCAGCGAGCACGGGGGAGACCACCCAACTCGAGACAATCTCAAGTACCTTGCCCCAGCTTACCGCGTCTACTGAGATACCCACGGCAGCAAACCCCACAATGGCCCCCACGATTGTGTGGGTAGTAGACACGGGCCACCCAAATGTTGAGGCTACTAGAAGCCATATCCCAGCCGCTAGCAGCGCTGAGATCATACCGTAGACCAAGAGCTCGGGCGTACCAGAGAGCAACTGAGGATCTATGATCCCTTTCCTAATTGTACTGGTGACTTCACCACCCGCGAGAAATGCACCAGAAAACTCGAAAACTACCGCGATTATTATTGCTTGCCTAATCGTAATCGCGCCCGAACCGACCGAGGTGCCCATCGCATTAGCGACATCGTTAGCGCCCACGCCCCAGGCCATAAAAAACCCGAAAGCCGCTGCTAGGACCAGTAGCACGATACCGTAGGTTGCTATAATTTCCATAGCAGCTCCAAGTTTTCTGCCGCGCGATTGTCACGTATCGCGATGCGGATTGGAAGAGGCAGCTTTATAAAGAAGTCAGCCTTCAACAGCCTTACTTTATTGGATAGTGGTGAGAAAACTTCTATTGGAAGATTGTCACTCCAATACGCTAGGCTGGCCTCCCCGAGCCATCATAATACCGAGCGAGACCTTTTGGATTAGTCAGCTAATTCGCGAAACCGGACTACTCTCTCGCTTTGTAGTATCAAGCCCGCGATGAATGACGCGCATACCAAACCCTGAAGCACCTGGGACTGGGTGGCCTGACTTCTGGCTCGGCCAAGCCGTTGATGGCGTTGCCGGAAATATTCGGCCATAGAACCATCTGTTCTTTTAAGGGTTGGTACTGTTTTCGTTCAACTTTTCGATGTGTCGCCATCAGGCTGCCCCAGTATTGGTATCAACTATTTCATTGACCTTCCACTACCGTAGTCGAGTTGCTTTGCGGGGTCCAACCCAATCTGTTGATCCAAAAACACCCCAAAAAGCGTGCTCGATGTCAGTTTCTGTTCGCGCCCGCTGACGTGTTGCGGCAAATTTGATGATTCTGACGACCCGCTATTTCAAGACCTGCCCCCCATATCTTAAAGGAAATTTAACTCAATCCTTTTTTTTGGAAATCTGGGATGCGGTAAAGTCCGGCAAGGCTTAGCAGGAGACCCAAGGCTGAATACGGAACTTCTAATGATCAGCATAGCCCTTATCGGCGCTTGGCTTGCTGTAAAGCTCTTTTTTCGAGTCAGACTATCGCTTGCAAAGCACCCGACGCTTGCCGGGCATTCTAGATGGTCTCGCCGACTAGCCGGCATTGCTCCCTTTTTTTCCCACGATGCGTCTTCGTTTTTTAGTTGCGATGGTGCGGATGACGGTGTTGTCGAACGACGAAAACGAGGTTTTTCGCGGCTGGTGGCATCTAGCTACTCGCTGAGTAGTGCAACGCTCAACGCGAGCGAGGAGATAGAGAAGCAAGTCTCTGATGCGTTGTTTACCCGCAGATACCGGGTGCCATTTATGTTTACGGATCTCGTTCCGGAGGCACTCACCAGGACTAGTCTTGTTGTTGATACGGATCGAGTGAGAATAAAAGACTTAGATGGAAACTGGCGCTATGACTTGTGGGGGTCCTACGGCGTTAACGTGTTTGGCTACGATTTCTATCAGCGTTGCATGCGTGAGGGGCGTGAGCTCAACTCGGGTGCTAGTGTCGTGCTAGGCCCATACCACCCATCGTTACTGGATAACGCTCGTCGACTGGCAGAGATCTCCGGTCTAGATGAAACCAGCTTCCATATGTCTGGCACAGAAGCCGTAATGCAAGCGGTGAGGCTTGCGTGCTATCACACGGGTCGGTCCAAGGTGGTGCGCTTTTGCGGCGCCTATCACGGCTGGTGGGACGGAGTACAACCTGGGATCGGCAACCAGAGAACAAACCAAGATGTGCTTACTCTGTCTGAGGGGTCCCCCAGAACTTTGCAAGTACTCGAAGATCGAAAAGATATTGCGTGCGTCTTAGTCAATCCGATGCAGTTGATGCATCTGAACAAGGATGCACCCTCAGATCAAACCCTAATAGTTGGCCAGCGTGTCAACAAGCCGCAACCGGATGCATACCGAAACTGGCTGCATCAGCTGCAAGCGGTATGTGCGCGGCGGGGAATTGTATTCATTTTGGATGAGGTCTTTACAGGGTTTCGCCTCGCACGCGGTGGTGCGAAAGAATATTTCGGGGTCCGCCCGGACCTGATCACCTATGGAAAAACGTTGGGTGGGGGATTGCCTGTTGGTGTGGTTTGCGGGACATCCGAACTGATGCGTCGTTTCAAGCCTGATCGTCCTGCAGATGTTTGCCTAGCTCGGGGCACCTTTAACTCCCATCCAGAAGTGATGGGCGCAATGAATAGTTTTTTGCGACGAATCGATAGTAGTGATTGCTCATCGATTTATGCGGACTCCCACGCGACTTGGGATCGCCGCGTTGTGCAATTGAATAAGGCTCTCGTTGCGACTGATTTACCACTTCGGGTGGTGAATTTTCAGTCAGTTTTGACAGTGAATTACCTGAATGTCGGTTGCCATAACTGGTTGCTTCAGTTTTATTTGAGAGCAGAGGGACTTGAATTGGGTTGGGTTGGCACAGGTCGGTTCATAATGTCGCTCGGGTATACCGAAGACGATTGGTCAGAGGTCTGCGCAAGATTCCTGTGTGCCTCGAAAGCGATGGCTGCCGATGGTTTTTGGGATGCCCCAAAAGACCTGTCCAAGCGCAAGATTCAGATGGACCTCGCTAAGCGCGCGCTTCTATCGAAGCTCCGTCCCCCTCAAGTTAAGCCCGCTCTAACGCCCTGTAATGTTGTTGAGACAGAGATTAGAACTCAAGAATCCGCGCTGATACATCGAACCTAGGAGAACGACAATGCCGTCAGCCTTTAATCATGGGATATCGATTAATTTGGACGCTGAAATCGACAGGCTCAAACAGCAATATCCGATTGAAGATTGCTTAAAAGTCGATCTCCATTGCCACGATTGGAATTCTGATACGCCGGACGAGCTTTGGGGACGGCTTTTGAAATTACCCGAATCTTGGCTGGCGACCGGAGAATTGGTCAGGAAGCTTCGAGGCACCGGATGCGATCTCATTACGGTAACCAATCACAATAATGCTCGCTCGTGTTGGGATTTGAAGAAAAGCAGAGACGATGTGTTGGTCGGAGCCGAGTTTACGTGTTACTTCGAAACATTTGATATCCATTTTCACGTTTTGTGTTACGGCTTTTCTCGCGAGCAAGAACTGGAACTCAAACTGCTACGGCAAAATGTCCATGATTTCCTAGAGTACTGCGCGAGCGAGGGTATCGTGACTGTGCTGCCGCATCCACTTTACCTCTACAAAGACGTGGATCCACGGATCTATGATTGGTTCCTTCTGATGTTTCAGCGTTTTGAAGTTGTCAATGGTCAGAGAGATGCTTGGCAAAACGCGTTGACTTTGTCTTGGGTGAGATCCGCCTGCCCAGAGACAATGAGAACGCTGGCTTGGGAATACGGTGTCGATCCCACGGTCTACGGCGTAGATCCTGACGCGCCGAAAGGCATCACAGGCGGATCTGATGATCATCTCGGGCTTTTCGCTGGAGAATCAGGCGTTTACCTATACGTCCCAAATCTTCGAGAACGCCGTCAGCATGAAGGGGTTGCTGACCTCGCACTGGAGGCCCTTCGAGAAAACCGGATGATCCCTTTTGGATCAGCGTCTCAGAACCAGAAACTGACTATTTCTATCTTGGATTACATTTGTCAGATAGCGATCGAGATTAAGGACCCAGGATTGTTACGACTGCTCCTTCACCGGGGGACAACGCTCGACAAACTGGCTTGCTTCGGCATCGGAAACCTGATGCTAACAATAAACCGTAATCGTGGCGCGAGATATCTGTTCTCCTTGATTCACGATGCGCTTCATGGGAGGAAACCCAATCCGGGGCTTGTCTGGGTGGTTCCTAAACGTTACCGATTCGCACTTAAGATGCTTGATGAAATCGCCACATCCAGACAGCAGTCACAGCAGGACTTTCTCGATACCGTAGAGCGGTGTCTCTATGAGGCTATTCGTAAGTTTGGCGAGATGATCTCCACAGAATTGGGAAGCCGGCTCGATCAACTGAAAAGATTGGACATTCGTGCCTTGTTTGAACCCTCGGGAAATGACGCGTTTGAAATTCCGCTTGCGGTCTTGGATTGGGCGCAAACCATCGGTTCAAATAGTACGCCGGCTCTGAAGCGATCACTAAAATCGGCGCAGATTCCACTACTGATCAATGCCGCACTCATTGGTGCTCAGATCATCGGTACACGCTCCCTATTCAGTCGTCGACCTTTTTTGAATGATTTCGCCAAGTCTCTTGGGTCATCAGAGCATCCGACTAGGGTGCTATACCTGACTGACACGCTTTTAGATAAAAATGGGGTGTCGACGTCTTTGTCAGGAAAGCTCAGCCAATTCGCTGAGTGGGATGCCGACGTTGACTTTTTGATCTGCCACGATCAGGCCAGTAACAAGCCTCACCTACACGTGGTTAAGCCTTTAATGACGTTTGATGCGCCGGGCTACGAGCACCAACCTATCCGAGTCCCTGATTTCATGGAAATTACCAAAATTTTCTACGAAGGCGGATACGATCGAATCGTTTGCTCCACCGAGGGGCCGATGGCATTGGTAGCGCTTCTGTTGAAGTATCAGTTCAAGGTCCCCGCTTTCTTTTTTATGCACACCGACTGGATGGATTTTGTGCGCCACAACACGCCGCTGGATCGGCAGCAGCAAGATAGGGTTAGAAGGCTCATGAGAGGGTTGTACCAGCAATTTGACGGCGTGTTTGCTTTAAATCGAGAGCACCGCGACTGGCTCACCGGGTCTGAGATCGGTTTACCAGAGGATAGAGTGTTCCTTACGGCTCACCATGCGCAACCGGCTTTGAAAGAGACTCCGACCTTACTTCGGTCTGAATTGTTCCCTGGCGCGGATGATGACACGCCTATCCTTTTTATCGCCTGCCGCATGAGCAGAGAAAAAGGTGTCTTCGACTTGCCTCTCATTATTAAAAAAATCAGAGAGGATCTCCCTTTAACGAAGCTAGTGCTAGCTGGGACAGGCCCCGACTTAGAGGAGTTAAAAGGCCTACTTCCAGAGGAAAAATTCTTAGGCTGGGTGGATAAAACCCAGTTAGCAAGTCTTTATAAGTCACTTGACCTGTTCCTCTTCCCCTCGCGATTCGACACCTTCGGTAATGTCATTCTTGAAGCCTTTGCTTACGGAATGCCAGTGGTCGCAATGCGGAACAAAGGCCCTGCCGACATCGTTCAAGATGAAGTCAGTGGGCTATTGGTCGATACCGCAGAAGAGATGGCTGCTGGGGCTGTTCGGATTCTGAAGGATCGTGAATTGAGAAAGTTTCTCTCGAAAGGAGCTGTGTCTCGAGTCCAGGACTTCCAACCAGAACCAATCTTATCGAAGTTCCTTGAGCACATTGGGGTTGGTCGATCCCCTTCGCCAGCCGAAAAAGTCTTTCCAGATATTGCTGCCTCCTAGGACCAAACGTGTCTTCACTATCGATAGCTGAACATTTAAGTTTCTTGATGACCAACAGGATCCCGAGACGTCTTGCCACTCGTGTGCTGGGGAGGATCTCACGAATCGAGTCTCCCATGCTGGCTCGGTGCTTAATCAGGCTATGGCAATGGTTTGATGCTGATCTCCGTCTTGACGAATCTTCGGCGTCAAATTTTCGGAGCCTGAATGAGTGTTTTATCAGGCCGATCAAACCCCAGCTTAGACCGATTGATTTTGGCGAAGACAAGTTGACCAGCCCGTGCGATGGAATAGTGGTGTCCTTCGGTACGGTGGCCGACGGTCAGTTGTTTCAGGCAAAGGGCATGCCCTACTACATTAGTGACCTGATGCCTAACGCCGATCTCGCAGATAGGTATAAGGGCAGCACCTATGTCGCGATTCGGTTGAAGCCAGGCTTTTATCACAGATTCCACGCGCCGATCGCGGGAAGCATTGATCGGGTCGAGTATATGTATGGAGACACCTGGAACGTGAATCCAATCGCGCTCAAGCGAGTCCAGCAACTTTACTGCCGCAACGAGCGAGCAGCGATGGAGATTGTAGGCCTAGAATTTAGTTGTGTGCTCGTCCCAATCGCTGCAGTGCTGGTCGCCAGCTTACAAATCCACGGTATTAACCAGCCATTGGATCTGTCACTGGGCGAGAACAAAACATTTCATTTGAAAGCGGAGGTCCGGCAGGGGCAAGAGCTCGGCTATTTTCAACATGGAAGCACTATCATTTTGTTCGTCGACGCGCGTTTTAAAAAATGTGGCGATTGGGCCGAGGGACACAGAATCAATATGGGGCAATCAATATTTCGTCTAGAAACACAAAAAGAGAGGAACGGATATGAAATTTAGAGACGAGTTACACCTGCAACGGTGGGATGATCACAGGTTCTATCACCAGGACAGAATTAATCAGACCTGTCACTTGATCAGTGCGAGCTGCTTCATCACAAGTTATCTGCTCCTATTGATCAATCCTGCAGCTGCCGCAATCGTGGGGTGGACACTTGCTATGGTGGTTAGGCAGATCGGCCACTTCTTTTTCGAATCGAGATCTTTTGATCATTTGAATCAGGCGAGTCATGAGCACAAGGAGATGATTAAGGTAGGATATAACCTGTCAAAGAAAGCTATCTTGCTGTGTATCTGGGCTGGGATTCCTATATTGCTGTTCTACACGCCGATCACTGTTTTTGGATTACTGGAACCAACGGACTCATTCGGGCAGTTGGTCACAAATACTGGTTTAGTGTGGCTGTGGCTTGGAGTCATCGCTGTGATGTTTCGGGTAGTTCAACTTTTCAAATCGTCGGGCGTCCAGTCAGGGATTGTTTGGATGACAAAAATACTGAGTGATCCATTTCATGACATAAAAATTTATCACAAAGCACCGCTCTTTCTTATGAGAGGTGAGCGATATGATGATATGACGGAATGGTATCGTGAGATTCCTGCAGGGGCCGCACAATAGGAATTAGGCGAAAGCGTGCAAGTGGCCGGGAGTTGAAGAGACGAGCACCACTTGGGTAGTGACAGGCGATCCCTCAAAAGCCAGAGTCCTGATCTTGGTTCTTTTCCAGTAGAGTCAGGCGCGCTTTCCGCACAAGCCCGGGCCAGGTGCAGTGGGGTAAGTGAAGACTTAGCCCGTTGCGAAATAGGTATTGGTTGAAACCAGTACTGCTACGCTTGACCCAAGTAGACAGCCGGCGATGGTATCCAGTGGGTAATGAACGCCAAGAAGAATTCTCGAGCAACCGATAGCGCATGCCCAAGCCAGAGGGATGAGTGCGAACGCGGAGTAGTCGAAAAATCCCAAGGCTAAGATCGTGCTTACAAGAAATGCGGCAGACGTATGCCCAGAAGGGAAACTAAACCTGTCACCCGGCGTAACCGCAGATTCGAAAGAAAGATGTTCGGTAGGCCTCTTCCTCCGGAGGCTGTTTTTCATGACAAAGTAGGCCGAGCGTTCAATGCAGAAACCGGCTAAGAAAATTTTGAAGAGTCGAAAAGTAGGATCGAACCCTAAGGCGAAAGGGGCAATCGCAATGACTGGGTAAGAGTGGCCATCGCCAGTCCGGGATATAAGTCGTATAAGATGGAGAAACTTAACTCGTTTTGGCCAATGGATGAGTCTCAATAGCCAGCGCGTATCCCATTTGTGTATCACGTCAAACATATAAAAATACTTATGACGAAATTTGGACTAATTATGAGCCGCTGATATGAATTGCAGATGAAGAGTTAGTGAAGAATAGGCAAAGTTAGGGCGACCACTTTGAAAGGTTACTGTCACTGCTGGGTAGGACCACTGGTGGTGTATTAGCCGGTTGAAGCTGCACGCTGAGAGAGGGTAGCGCTTTCAGTTTCAAAAGGACGAGCGCCCTTCCAACTTGTGAATAAGCGGTTAAAAATGTGTAAAAAATCGATGAAATTCGCTTAAAAAACATCGTCGGCGTGTGCGAACTAGTCAATCAATAGGTAAGTTGTTGCCCGAATTGTCAAAGATACTGATCATGAAAAGAAGCAAACGTCTGATCCCAAAGGAACTGAGTTGGCTAAGTTTTAACGAGCGAGTGCTTCAGGAAGCGCTCGACGCCAATGTGCCAGAGATTGAGCGAGTTCGTTTCTTAGGTATTTTTTCGAACAACTTGGATGAATTTTTCAGGGTTCGTGTATCGGATCTGAAAAGGAATATCGTCCTTGAAGAATTCGAAGGCAAGAGCAGCAAAGCTACGAGGAAACTCTTGGCAGAGGTTCAGGAAAAGGTCGTAGAGCTCCAGGAGCAGTTTGACGTTGCTTATAACCAGGTTTTGAAAGATCTAGCTAAGCGACACATAGAAATGGTGGACGAACTAAGTATCCCGTCTTGGGCGTCCAAATGGGTGGAAGAATACTTTAAATTTTCAGTCAAGCCGTTTGTCACCCCGATTATTCTCACCAAAAGAGTCAGCCTGACAAAGGTGCTTAAAGAGGAGCTTACCTACTTATTCTATGCGCTTAAATCGGTCAAAGGTTACACCTATGCGATGGTCGAGGTGCCGACCAATGAAACCTCTAGATTCATAGTGCTGCCTAGACAAAAAGGTCAGAAGAAGAAGCGAATCATGTTGCTCGATAGCGTCATAAGAGCGAACACTCATGAGATATTCGGCCCGTTTCTTGATTTCGATAGCCATGATGCTTATTCAATGAAGTTGACGCGCGACGCTGAGTTTGGCCTTGAGGAAAATATCGATGCCTCGTTTTTGGATCGAATGTCTTTGGGGGTGAAACAACGGCTAACCGCAGAACCTGTGCGGTTGGTTCACGATAGAAAAATGCCAGCTAAAATGGTTGCTCTTCTTAAAAAGGAATTGGGTATTACTGAGCTTGACGCAACCATCGCGGGCGGGCGGTACCACAACTTTAGGGATTACATAAGATTTCCGAACGTTTCCCGGGCTTACCTTGAGTACGATCGCCATAAACCAGTGCTCAGCAGGGCCTTCGAAAGCGCGAGAAATGCTTTTGACGCCATTCGAGCTCAAGATATCCTGCTTTACTATCCTATTCATTCATTTGTCTACTTCACCGAACTTTTGCGGCAGGCCGCTACAGACCCAACGGTTGAAGAAATTAGCATCAGTATTTATCGGCTCGCGGATAACAGCAGGGTCGTAAAATACCTGGTAGATGCAGCTGAAAATGGCACGAAAGTTACTGTCTACATCGAATTGAAAGCTCGCTTCGATGAGGAAGCTAACATCGAGTGGGCAAAGGACATGACTGAGCAGGGCATCCGAGTTGAATTCGGCGTACCCAATCTCAAAAATCATAGTAAAACGTTGTTAATAAAACGCCGTGAGGATAAGCGACTCAGAGCTTATGGGCACATCGGAACAGGTAATTTTCACGAAGGTACGGCCAATACCTATACAGACCTGAGCCTTTTTACTTCGAGCCCGGTGATTTGTAGGGATATCGAGCAGGTGTTTCAGTTTCTGACGAAGAGTTATGTAGCCCCAAAGCTCTCAGAGTTAGTGATGTCACCCCTGATGACCCGGCAGAGGTTTATGGATGAAATTGATCAAGAAATCGAAGCAGCTGCTCGAGGGAATGGTTTCATTGCGTTGAAATTAAACAACCTTGAGGATCCCGAAATTATTGAAAAGCTCTATGAAGCGAGCCAGGCCGGTGTTAAAGCTCGAATGATTGTACGCGGCATGTGTTGTCTGAGGCCTGGTGTAGAGGGACTTAGTGAAAACATAAAAGTTCGTTCTATCGTTGATCGGTACTTGGAGCACGCAAGATTGATGATTTTTGGTCGCGGCGATCGCCAGCGAGTTTATATATCCAGCGCCGACTGGATGACTCGGAACTTTGACTATCGTGTGGAGGTTACCACTCCAATTCTAGACCCCAAAATCGGATCACAAATCGAAGCGCTTTTCGAGACTCAATGGTCAGACACAACCAAAGCAAGGGTTATCGATCAAGACCAATCTAACCGATACCATCCAAGGGGAAATAAACGTAAGATACAAAGCCAAGTAGAGTTAAGACGCGTTATCGAAACTTGGGTATAGCTCCTCTGAACACATTCCAACATCTAGGTAGCCGGAACTTGAACGCCCCTCTATTGGCGGTGGTCGATATTGGCTCAAACAGCATCCATTTAGAGGTCGCGTTTCGAAGGGCGGACAGGCCAGTTCACGTCGTTCATGAACGAAAACTGAAATGCCAACTGGCAGCTGGTCTGGGTCCAGACGGCGAATTAGACGGAGATGCTATTGAGCGGGGACTAGAGGCTCTAGCGGTGGTCAAAGCGGATCTAGACAGATTAGCTCCCGATTTTGTCGCGGTCGTCGCCACTCATGCGTTGAGAGCTGCGAGCAACGGACAATCGTTTGCTGAGGAAGTTGAGCAATTGCTGGGCGTGCCCTGTGAGGTGATCAATGGCACCAGCGAGGCAGAACTAGTTTTGCTGGGTACGGCCGTTACTGAGCAGGTTACTGATGCCTTGGCGGTAATAGATATAGGGGGCGGAAGCACAGAAATTGCTTTGGGCGAACCGCTTGCTAAGCGTTCATCTTTCAGCACCAGCCTCCCTCTGGGCTGCGTTACATTAAGGGACCAGTTTGAGGGTGTTAACCATCCGGATCAATTCGCATCGGCAAGAGCATACGTCAGGCTCCTCTTGCAGAAGAGTCCACTCGCGGAAAAATGCTTGAGTGGTCAACCCTACGTTTTTGCAACTTCGGGAACCGCGAAGGCGCTTGCCAAATTAGCGCTGGGCTGTTGTTCGCCCACCGATAATGAGCTTGTTGGTTACTGTGTAAATCGTCGACGGTTAGAGGCTGCAGCCGAGTTGCTCACAGCCACTAATGAGTTTAATCGACTGGATTATGGAATTGGTGTCAAACGCTCAGAGTTACTAGGGGCAGGATTGTCAGTGATGCTCGAAGTTATGAGCTACCTGGGTATTGATAATTTTCGGTACAGTCGTAGTTCCATCCGGGAAGGCGTTTTATATAAAGCCTAGGCTTCTACCTGCAATTCTTTTGCCGCTCCTTTTGCGCAACTTTCCTTATGACGCTCACTGTTTTGTGATCGGAGTTGTTCGATGAGGTTGCCGTTGCAATCCCTCTTCTGCGCATGAACAGACTTGCTGGGTACGTGCGTCAGATAGCCCTCGGTAAGTAAGAAAGTCGTTCACTGGGTTAGGTCTTCTTCGTAACCAGAATGAGTTGCTCTTTCTGCTAAAGAATGGAATTCGCTGTAACGAACCCTACTTATGTACTTTTACCCACCAGAGCTAATGATGACTGTCGCTATAGTGGCAGGACTGGTGCTCTTGCAAAGGAAAGCCGAAATCAGCCTTGGATGATATCAGTTCGCAACTTGCTACGGCGCAATACTTTCTGCTGCTATCGCCGTCATCCACAACATTGGATTCTATGACAACTACTGGATTCAAAAACGCGTGTCTGGTGACGGCTCAAATACACTTTAGGATTTTGTTTTTGGTCAGCTGATTACTCACATGCCTCTGATGTATGCAATCGGCTTTTATGCAGTCATCGTCCTAATATCCATCGCCAAGAAAAAGACTGAAGACCTCATGCTTAAAAACTGTCATCTGTCGGAAGTCTATATCTTTCTTACATTTATGATTATCGCCCCGCAGAGTATTTACGAGACGATTGCGGGTGCTGCGGGGTAGCTGTTGGGGTACGGGGGCGGTTTATTCTCAGTAGAGAGTTGTAGTTACCAGCCCGACACAAAAGAAGCCAATCTTAAAAAAGGGACTACTACTAACGGCTTAACAACCGTAAACAGTGGATTCGTAGGTTTTTAATCAAGAAAAAATCAGGTTATTGGCTGGTGTCTGAAGCCTTTGCGGCTCCAATATAGGCACTCAACTAGTGCAAGTAGATACATATGAAATGATTCAGTAGCTCGCATGTGCCATAACCGTCCCCTGAGTGGTCTTTACTGAGAGGGCAGCTTAGAATATTTAATGGGTCTAACTCAGCGGAAAAATCACAGGAATCGGCGATGTTCAGAAAATCAATCACGTACTTCTTTTGGCTTAGCGTAGTGGCCTCGCTTACAAACTCGTTCACCCTAAAAAATGACATTATCGGCGACGTTTTTTTTATCCTAATACCCGTACTTCTCGCCGCTGACTTGGGTTTGAAGTTCCTTTGGAAGCAAAAACCTAGAGAAGCTGAAACAGGCGGAGACGGAAATAGCGAAAAAGAAAATCTCTTTGCAGAAGTTCCTCTTGAACAGAGACCTAACTTTAAAGAGTGGTCAGTACAGCACCATGGAAGAACGATTAGAGTCATAAATTGGTATTCATTGCGGCGGCTGGTTGGTGCGGCTCATCTGTTTATTGATGGTGTGGAGGTAGATAGCTCCCGCACTATGAGACATTCACCGAAAAAGCCGTTATTGGTCTCGGGAAATGTAAAGGTGTTTTTCTCAGGCGCATTCAGTGTAAAGGCTGCAGTCGTTGACGGTGAGGAGCTGATCTATCAGGACGACCTTTCACTTGCCGACAAGATAGCGAATAAGTTTTTATACTTTGGCTGATACTCTCTGAGCGTAAAAAAACAAGGTTCAGCCCGCAAGCACTAGAAAACAGAGTCTCTGGCTTAATTTCACGATCTAGACCATTTGGTTGGGATGGTTGTAGAGATGGGATGCGCGAAGTTGAATGGGGACAGGCTCTAGGCGACATTAGAATCAAGATTGACTAGTGCGAAACTAAAACTCATCCTTTGCAGGTCTCTTGGCAGACCCCATTGCCCCTTTTGCAACCAAGCTCCTCTTTAAGCAAGATTTCTTTGCTGTTTAGGCTCACAGATACAAGACTACATGCGTAATGATGTGTCTTCCCCGCAGATGCTTGAGACGGCAGAGGATGCCCCAGACAGCCCTATACCTGCATTGGAATTAATTAAGATGAGGTGGTGACCTTGCCTATAGAACTAAACCACCAGTTAGATGGGAATCTGAACTCTATTCTCATGCCGTCTGTTCTACAAATTGTCGTGGTGGTAGTTTGCCTAGAGAGCTGTGCGGCCTCACTTCGTTGTCGTGCTGTCGCCATTCGTTGATGGCGTAGCCTGCTTTCTGTGAGAAACATTTTTGAAAACTTCGCTGGTGAGTAAATTTGCAAGTGCCGTAAAAGCAGACAAACAACCTCTGACCCAGCAACTGGAGGCTTATGGCTAGCATCAATGCGTAAACGCCTTCGATCTAGGCGTCGCTTTTGACTTTGGCTAGGCTTTCCATCGATTCTGAGGTATAAGAATTCAACAAGTCCGACAATTCAGTGCCAGATATAACGATGGAAAACTCGATTTTCACAAAAGACGGCACTGCTCAAGGCGTCGCCAAACAACGGTTAATCGAATCTTTAGCCGCCGCTGACAAGCGAGTCATCAACGATCCGTACGCCGCGAAATTTGTTTTGGGCGCTGGCCTGATTAAGCTTATGGGTCACCGGTTTTGCGTCTGGTTGGGACAAAGACTTGCGCCAGGTTTTCATGAGCACCTCATTGCGCGCACTCGCTTTATCGATGATCTGATTGAAAAAACGGCCGGGGAGGGTGTCGAACAGTATGTGATTTTGGGCGCCGGGTACGACATGCGAGGCCACCGCCTTCAGTTACCACCTTCGCTCAAAATTTTTGAAGTCGATCAGCTCGAAGTTCAGACAAGAAAGCGCGCTAAGCTCAATGGGGACTCAGCCTATAGAGAAAACGTGATCTATGTCCCAGTCGATTTTTCTTACCAGTCATTAACAGAATCGCTGGTAGCGGCCGGCTTCGAGCAAGACAAATCTACCGTTTTCACGCTCGAGGGCGTCTCTCAATACATCACAAAAGATGCCGTTCGCTCAACGCTCCAGGAACTGTCGCCATTGACTCAAAATGTCCATTCAACCTTTTTTCTATCTTATGTCGATAGACTGCTAAATGATGATCCAAAGGCGTGCTTCGGGCGGGGTTACCCGAATGCTGAAAAACGGGCGAAGAGAATTAAAGATTTATCAGCGAAAGTCGGTGAACCATGGATTTCATTCTACTCAGCAGAGGAAATGCAAAACCTGCTTGCAGAAGGGGGGTATAGCGTTAGACAAGATATCACTATAGATGATCTCAACACCTTGTACTTTAGCCCGGTGGGTAGAGCCCTACCTGAAAACGAGTTGTTCAGACTCGAACATTTTGTCGTCGCAACCAAGCCTTAAGACCTTCGTCGTCGTTTCCGCGCAAGCAGTTTAAAGATCCTGAAGCACCTAAAGCACTAAAGCACTCGGACCTAGTTCGATTGGGTGATCCAGAGCTTCGTTCACCGCCGTTAGATCTGAACGACCAACAATCGACGCTATTCTGATTTCCGTGACATCGACTACACATCGATGACGGTCGCGATCTGCCAGAGACTGACTCAAGAGGCAATGCGCCTATTTCCTGATGCCCAACGCATGCAACCCTTGGCTAAAGCCGTCCGAAAGAGAGGATTAAAAGTAAGTTCTAAGTACAACGATACTTTTCTGAATGATGAAAAAGGGTGTTTATTCTTGCTAACCGCTGTTGATTGTCAGCTCGTTCTGGGCCTTATGTAAGCGCTCTAAGGTAAATCTGTCGCCCGCGAACGCAAAGACGCGCGTTTGGAAAGGCGCCTGATTTACGACGGGCGTCGCTGCGCTGCCTGTCGTTAGGCTCAGTGTGTTGAGCAATAGATGAATGCCTTTAGAATGCTTTAAATTCTTGTCAACTTGAATCATTATAAGGCAAGATTT
>JADHNP010000025.1 GCA_016779445.1 Luminiphilus sp.
AAGGATGATATTTGCTACGCCACTCAAAATCGCCAGGATGCCGTGAAATCCCTGGCAGATGAAGTGGACATAGTGTTGGTAGTGGGCTCGACCAATAGCTCCAACTCTAACCGATTGAAGGAGTTGGCCGAGCGCTGCGGCGCGCAGGCTTACCTGATAGACGATGCGACTATGATTGAGAGTCACTGGCTATCTGGCACGCGTTCCGTGGGGGTGACTGCGGGGGCTTCGGCGCCGGAGCTTCTCGTGGAGCAAGTGATAAGCGCCCTCAGAGAGCGAGGCGCTGATGATATTCGAAACCTCGATGGCCGCGAGGAAAACATCACGTTCTCGTTGCCGAAGGCACTGCGCATACCTGCCGTGGTGGTGGACGACTGACGAGGGGCCCACCTCTCCGCTTGAACAGTGCGCTTTTTCGCCGAGAGATCATTTCGCGCAGACATCCCGCCCAATTGGCCCCAGCTATTTTCGACCTTACCGATTTGTCAGAAGATGTGCACCGCAGTTTTCCCCTAGAGTGAATGGCGCCGAGGTACACCGATAGGAGTGCTGTCGGGTCGGGGCACCATGCCTGAGGGGTGATAATCTGAATGGGCATTGACTGACGGTTGCCTCGAAGTTTGCTCCTGTGCTGCTGTCAACTAGTTGCCGCAGCGAGGAGAAAAAACATGTGGCAGCGCGGCCTGACATTATTGGAGTGCTTGGTTGCGCTGGGGATAGTAGCCATCTTGACTGCGCTCGCCACGCCGTCGCTTTTTGGCCAACTGAATGCTGCCCGAGCGCTGAATGGCGCACATCAGATTTACGCCGCCGTGCAATACGCCCGGAGCATGGCCCAGACTTTGGATACAGTGGTGACGCTCTGCCCACGCTCCTCCAAGGCAGATGCGACCACGTTGTGTGGGGGTCACTTTGGCGAGTCTCTTGTCGCTTATCAAGAGTCAGCGAACGGACCAAGGATACTCCAGATATGGTCTCCCCTGAGCGGTGTTGTTGTCCGCAATCGGTCCGGGTTAGATCCGGTGACGGGAGAGATTCAATGGCACCCTGATGGAATCGGCGGGCGCAATGTCACCCTTTCAGTATGTGCCGGAGGCCATAATTGGGCAGTTGTGATAAACCGTCTTGGCAGACCGCGGTTAGTAGACGATGGCGGGATCTGTCCAGATGCCGTTGGTGCTTAAATCTCGATCTCCAGTTTTTACAATCGATAACTAAAGCGTTGCCAGCTGATTCTCAAAGCTTTGGCCGTGGTGGCACGGTTCCCGACGGTGCAGTTTTTTAGGTCGTAGTCAGCTTCTGGGGAAGCCTATAGACCGGCAAATACGGTAACCTTCGCGTCCGGGTGAGCCGACGACGCGGGTTTAACGCAGGGGAGACAAACATGAATATCTGCATGGCGCAGATCAACACCTTGGTGGGCGATATTCGCGGTAATCTCAATCGGGTACTTGAGGTCTGTGTGGATCAGCACGACAAGGGCGCACACTTGGTGATTTTTCCCGAGTTGACCCTGACCGGTTATCCTCCCGAAGACCTGCTACTGCGATCCGATCTCATCAAACAGACAGCTGGCGCCTTGGAAGTCCTGCGTGAGAAGTTACCGGCAGAGCTGGCGGTAATCGTGGGCTACCCGCGAGGTGACGGTGAATGCTTATTCAATAGCGCGGGCGTCATTTTTGGGGGCCGGTTGATCGCAGAGTACGACAAGCAGTGCCTACCCAACTATCAAGTTTTCGATGAAAAGCGGTACTTTGATTCTGGCGACAAGCCATGCGTAATCGAGCTTGAAGGCGTGCGCGTCGGCCTGACGATTTGCGAGGACATTTGGCACCCAGAGCCCGCGGCGCTCGCCAAAGCAGCCGGCGCACAGATACTGATTAATCTCAACGCATCGCCTTTTAACCGCGGTAAGGCGGCAGAGCGCTTGGCACTGGTTGCGGAGCGTGCCCGATCCCATGAGATGCCCATTTTTTACGTGAATCAGGTAGGTGGGCAAGATGAGCTGGTCTTTGATGGGGGCTCTTTTGCGGTAAATGCAGCAGGGGCTCTGGTCGCGAGAGCTGCTGAATTTGAGGAAGCGCTGGTGACCATCGCTGTGGATTCCAGCGGTGCCCCGGAGCCTGCTGAGCAGGTGGCTACCAAGAGCGATCTGGAGGCCGTGTGGACGGCGCTGGTGATTGGTCTGCGAGATTATGTCGACAAGAATGGCTTTCCTGGAGTTGTGCTCGGGTTGTCTGGCGGTATTGATTCCGCGGTCACCCTTGCGGTCGCGGTGGACGCGCTGGGAGCGGATCGCGTTCAAGCCATTATGATGCCTTTTCGGTACACGGCATCGATCAGTATTGAGGACGCTCAGGCAGAGGCAGACGCATTGGGTGTCTCATTGAGTAACCTGTCTATCGAGCCGTTATATGACGCTTTTATGGCTACGCTATCGTCGGAATTCGCGGGTTTACCCGCCGATATCACCGAAGAGAATCTTCAGGCTCGGTGTCGGGGCGTGCTGCTCATGTCTATTTCTAATAAGAAGAATCGGTTAGTCCTGACAACGGGTAATAAGAGTGAACTGGCAGTGGGCTATTCGACCCTGTATGGAGATATGGCTGGTGGGTTTGATGTGCTGAAGGACTGTCCCAAACTGCTCGTTTACGCACTGGCGCGCTATCGCAATGGATTGGGAGTGTGTATTCCCGAGAGAGTCATTACCCGGCCGCCTTCGGCGGAGTTGGCTCCGAATCAAAAAGACGAAGACAGCTTACCGCCTTACGAGACGCTGGATCAGATTATTGAGTACTACGTGGAGCGAGATGCTTCAAAAGAAGAGATCATCGCCGCGGGCTTTCATGCTGAGCATGTGCATCGGGTGGTCAGATTGATTGACTTGAATGAGTATAAGCGCCGGCAGGCGCCCATCGGAGTGCGTATCTCTCGCCGCGCGTTTGGTCGCGATCGGCGTTATCCCATCACATGGGCATGGCGTTCCGGCGACTGAGTCGCTTTATGATTTGGATCGGTAATTGAATTGGGGTGGCTTGGGTGGATCAAAGAGTCCCAATGTTGCCCGATTAATCCACGACCGCTGTAGGCCATCTGCGGTGAAGACACTGTTAAATGCGCAACCGTCCTTCAAGTTAGGGTGATCGGGATAGTTTTCGCACAGCACGTCTACCGCGTCCTCGGCCAAATCATCGATGCCCAGTAACAGATAAGCCTGCGCCATGATGGCAAGTCCATCGGCAACACTCGGTGTCTGTTGCATGTGCTCCACCACGTATTTACCTCGGTTCAAGGCGGCCAGGTAGGCGCCTCGGCGGAAGTAATAGTTGGCGACATGAACTTCATGCCGCGCGAGCATGTTCCGCATATGGATCATGCGTTGCCGCGCATCGGGTGCGTAAGCGCTGTCAGGATAGCGAGCGAGCAACTGGGCGAATTCACCAAAGGCGATCTGAATGTGACTGATGTCTCGCTTGGTGTCGTCGGAGGGAATAAATCTTGAAAAAAATCCGGGCTCGATGTCATAGGCTGCCAAGCCTTTCATATAGAAAGCATAGTCCACGTTGGGATGCCGAGGATGCAAGCGAATAAATCGATCAGCCGCCTCGGTTGCTGCGGCAAACGAGTACGCTCCGTAGTGCGCATAGATTAATTCCAACTGCGCCTGCTCGGCATAGCGACCAAAAGGATACCGGCTCTCCAGCATCTGCAGGGTTCTCACCGCGAGAGAGAAATTTTCGTTTCTGAGATGCCGCTGGGCCTCACGATACATTTGTTGTTCGCCTGAATCCGCAACGAGGTCGTCATCGTCGCCGCCAAACCAGGAACAGCCAGTGATCATGAGGCACAACACCAACAGCGCCGTTCGGAAGACGAAAGGGGAAGTGGCCAAGAGCTATTATCCGCCATGGTACATTTAGATCCCATAGTGTAAACGCAACCGGGCGGGAGTCACAGCGCTTGTCTGAAGAACTTTTCGATGAAGCCGAAGTGATCTCGGCAACGGTTACTGTAACGCTGGATGGGAGCAGACTTGATGCTGCTGCGGCGGCAGTCTTTACGCAGTTTTCTCGCAGCCGTCTTGCCGAGTGGATCCGGGCCGGCAGGCTAACCCGTAATGGCGAGCTTGGGCGCCCTCGCGACAAGGTGGCGCTAGGCGATGAACTGCACGTATTTCCTGAGACGGATAATCGTGTTGACTGGGCTCCAGAGCCCCTGCCTCTTGACATCCTATTTGAGGATGAACATGTGATTGTGGTCAATAAACCCGCGGGATTGGTGGTGCATCCAGCGGCGGGGCATCACAGTGGCACTCTGGTGAATGGCCTTATGGCACATGCTCCCGAAATGTCGTCCTTGCCACGCGGTGGGATTGTGCACCGACTCGATAAAGACACCTCTGGGGTGATGCTGGCAGCCAGATCGACGCTTGCGCATAAGCATCTGGTGTCGCAACTGGCGGATCGATCAGTGAGGAGGATTTATGCGGCGGTCTGTCGGGGCACTTTCTCCGGGGGCGGCACAATCGATGCACCGATTGGGCGTCATCCTACGTCCCGTACTAAAATGGCGGTAGTGCCCGAAGGGAAGCCCGCGGTCACTCATTATCGAATAACGCAGCGGTTTGGCGCCCACAGCCTCCTGGAGGTGCGCCTTGAATCTGGGCGTACCCATCAAATCCGTGTCCATATGGCCTGGCGAAAGCATCCTTTGATCGGGGATCCTATTTATGGTGGGCGCGCCTTCCGACCCGCAGGAGCGAGCGCAGCACTATTGGGCATGCTCGACGGATTCAGCCGTCAAGCTTTGCATGCCCGCGAGTTATCCTTTGAACACCCGCAGACGGGTGAAGTCCTGAATTTCGCTGCTAAAGTGCCTGCGGATATGTCGGCACTGGTCGCCTGCCTTGAAGAAGAGGATCCGCCTTGATGCCCCCGTTACACCTGATGACGCCTGATATGGGTGTTGGCGGTGTCGCGGTCCGCGTCACAACACGCTTTGGTGGGGTCAGCGCGCCGCCCTATGCCTCCCTTAATTTAGGCGAACATGTGAATGACTGTGTCGATGCTGTGCGGATCAATCGCCAACGATTGCAGGCAACGCTGGATCTATCTCCGGTGGCCTGGCTGAGGCAAGTACATGGTTGCTGTGTGGTGCCGGCCAATCCCGAGTTGATACCAGAGGCAGATGCACAATGGACTGCGGCGATGGAACAGCCCATCGCGGTGCTCACCGCAGATTGTCTGCCGGTGGTGCTTGTGGCGAATGATGCCTCTTGTGTGGGAGTCGCGCACGCGGGTTGGAGAGGGCTCGCGGGGGGTGTACTGCAGGCCTTGATAGCAGCAATGCCTGTGCCACCATCGCATCTAAGTGCGTGGTTGGGACCAGCGATTAGCCCAGCAGCCTATGAGGTCGGGCCCGATGTAAGTGCGGCGTTTCAGGCGAGTATGGGGGATCGCAGTGCGGTCTGCTTTACCCCGTCGCTACGGCAACCTGGCCATTTCATGGCTGACCTTTTTTCACTGGCACGGCTGGCACTTGAACATGCGGGTATTGAGTCAATACTCGGTGGTGGGCTCTGCAGCCACGCAGAGTCTGATCGATTCTTCTCTCACCGCAGAGATGGTCCAGCTACCGGGCGGTTTGCCACACTGGTTTGGCGAGTCGCGCCCCTCTGAGGCGCGGGCTGCCGTTCGGCGCCATAATGGCCTCATAACAGGCCCGAACCAGGATTGCTGACCGTGTAATAACCCCACTTGAAAAAAGGGTTTAGGGTCCCATATTGATAGGAGGACAGACGCTAGCCCGCGGTGTCGCGGGTATCGGGAGATAGCGATGCGCATGGACAAGCTGACCCATTCATTACAGGCGGCTCTTGCAGACGCTCAATCGATCGCCTTAGGTCACGATCATACATTCATTGAGCCCTCGCATGTGCTCAGAGCAATGCTCGATACGGCTGGCTCGCCCGCCAAAAGCCTGCTGCGGGCAGCGGGTGCCGACTATAGTCAGCTGGATAGCGTATTGAGCGACCAGTTGGCGGCAATGCCAACGGTAACGGGTAGCGCAGAGGTCCACATCAGCGCGGATACGCAACGACTGCTTAATCAGGCCGATAAGTTAGCCCAGCAGACTGGCGACACGTTCATTTCAATTGATGCGATATTGCTGGCAATGCTCGACGTCAAAGCCACTGCAAAGCTGATGGGGGATTCCGGGGTCACCAGGCAAACCCTTGTAGCCGCGATTGAAGCCGCACGCGGCGGTGAGTCGGTGACGAGCGCAGAATCCGAGGAAATCCGACAGGCGTTAGACAAATATACCGTGGATCTTACTGAGCGTGCGGCCGACGGCAAGCTTGACCCCGTTATCGGCCGTGATGATGAAATCCGTCGCACTATTCAGGTGCTTCAGCGCCGCACAAAGAATAATCCGGTGCTAATAGGTGAGCCAGGCGTGGGAAAAACAGCCATTATCGAGGGTCTTGCGCAGCGGGTCGTCAACGGTGAAGTGCCCGAGGGGCTCAAGAACAAGCGAATACTGGCGCTGGACCTTGGCGCGCTGCTGGCTGGTGCCAAGTTTCGGGGTGATTTTGAGGAACGTTTAAAAGCGGTTCTGAATGCGCTTTCCAGGGAGGAGGGACGCATTATTCTCTTTGTGGACGAACTGCACACGATGGTGGGTGCGGGAAAAGCCGAGGGCTCTATGGATGCCGGCAACATGCTCAAGCCTGCTCTGGCAAGAGGGGAGTTGCATTGCGTCGGCGCCACAACACTGAACGAGTATCGACAATTTGTCGAGAAAGACGCGGCGCTTGAGCGGCGTTTTCAGAAGGTGCTGGTAGAGGAACCCAGCGAGGAAGACACCATCGCGATTCTGAGGGGCCTGAAGGAGCGTTACGAGGTGCACCACAGTGTGGACATCACTGACAGTGCCATTATCGCTGCTGCAAAGTTGAGCCAGCGTTATATTACCGACCGTCAATTACCCGACAAAGCGATCGATCTCGTTGATGAGGCTGCCAGTCGAATTCGGATGGAAATAGACTCAAAGCCCGAGGTGATGGATAAGCTGGAGCGCCGCCTGATCCAACTCAAAATAGAGCGTGAGGCAGTGAAAAAAGACGAGACTGCGGCTGCCAGCAGGGAGCTTGCCCAGCTTGACCAGCAAATAGAGGACGTCGAGCGAGAATTTGTCAGCCTGGAAGAGGTCTGGTTGGCCGAGAAGGCCGCGTTACATAACACAGCCCAAGTAAAAAGCGATATCGAGCAAGCAAAGCTCGACCTTGAGCAAGCCAGACGCGCCGGTGATCTAACACGAATGTCTGAGCTGCAGCACGGTGTGCTGCCCGATCTTGAGCGACGATTGGTCCATGCGGATGAGGCGCAGTCAGAACCCACACTATTGCGCTCGCGTGTGACCGAGGACGAAGTCGCTGAAGTGGTGTCTCGATGGACTGGTATCCCAGTTGCCAAAATGTTGGAGGGCGATCGAGAAAAATTACTGCGCATGGAAGAGACGCTGCACACTCGCGTGGTGGGACAGAGCGAAGCGGTGACAGCAGTTTCCCATGCGGTACGCAGAGCACGCGCCGGACTGGCTGACCCCCAGCGGCCCAATGGTTCATTTTTATTTTTGGGGCCAACGGGTGTCGGTAAAACTGAGCTGTGCAAGGCGCTGGCGGATTACTTATTTGACAGTGAGCGGGCGATGGTGCGCGTCGACATGTCTGAGTTCATGGAGAAACACGCGGTGGCTAGATTGATCGGCGCGCCACCCGGCTATGTCGGGTACGAGGAAGGAGGGTATCTGACAGAAGCAGTGCGTCGCAGACCATACTCACTCCTATTGCTAGATGAAGTCGAAAAAGCGCATCCAGATGTCTTCAATATTTTGCTGCAGGTGTTAGAGGATGGCCGACTCACCGATGGACAAGGCAGGACCGTCGATTTTCGCAATACGGTCGTCGTCATGACCTCCAATTTGGGCTCTGAGCACATTCGTGATGCGGTGGAGCACGCACCGCAGTCCGATATTCAAACCGCGGTGATGCATGAGGTAACTGCGCATTTTCGACCCGAATTTTTAAATCGCATTGATGAATCGGTCGTGTTCCATGCGCTGAATAAGGAGCATATTAGCCACATTGCCATGTTGCAGCTAAATGCTTTGAAGGCGAGACTGAAAGAGCGATCGCTAGAATTGGTGGTCGACGAGGCAGTAAGAGCATATCTCGCGGAGCAGGGGTTTGACCCCGTGTATGGCGCTCGACCTTTGAGGCGAGCGATTCAACGGTTGATTGAAAACCCGCTGGCTCAAGCGCTGCTGACTGACCAATTTGCACCTGGAGATGTGATTGAGGCTTCCATGTCGGGCGAGCAAATTATGTTTGGCAAAGTTGGCGAGGTGTCCCGAGCCGCCTGAGCCCGTCATCTATCGAATCTGCCAACAAATGATCTGATACAGCCACTGTGGTCGGGTTAAGCCTTTCCCTTTGTTAACTTTACCGATTTAGCGATCAGTAAAGGTGGTGAAAAGGTGTCCAGGCACAACTTCCTTGAAAGCGGCTTCACGCTCTTTGAGCTCTTAGTGGTCATGGCGATCGTCGCGGTGCTCACGACGATCGCCATGCCCTCGTTGCGCGCAACCACCAATGAAGCGCTGGTTCAGCACGCCAGGCTCGTGTTGCATCGGCTGGCTATAAGACAGCAACAGTTTCGGAGAAGATATGGTCGGTTTGCGGAGCAGCATGAGTTACCGACGCTAGCGTCATTGGAAGCCGCAGTGGGGAGGCGTTACGAATTGCGAGTGGAATCAGCTTCTTCTAGCTACCGACTCATACTTATTGATCCGGAAGATGAATTACCAGAATTAACGCTGAACGATTTGGGTCAGTGGGGTGCACCGATGGCCGCTTTCCAGTGATCTGGATGGATTATCTTTTAGCAGTGCTGGTGGGATGTGCCGGTATTTTGGGTCTGTCTGAGCTCACCTTTGATATCGTCATGCTGAACACACAGGCTTACGAGATTACGCTCGGGATATTGACCTTGAGCGAGGCGGTGGCGCTCTCCCGTTTCGGAGTCACTGATGGTGTGCCGGTGTCCGAATGGTGTGCGGCACTGCCCGAGCAGCTGCGCGATCGTCATTGCGATGTTTTGAACGATTGGTTAGGCGCGTTGATGGAAAGCCGGCTTAGGATCACCCCCGAGGGGCTAGTGATCCTTGGATGGCTCTCATCTTCTGGGGAGTATCTTGAGCTGAGTCAGCCGATATGGACTCGGTGAAGGTTGTCTCTGCCAGCAGGAATTTGCTTCGGTGCCGCTTACCCGAGCGGGATACCGATGCTCGGCCTCATCAAGGCTATTCTCTCGTGGAATGCCTGATTGTCAACGCATTGGCACTCGCGCTCGTGGCCGGACTCTTCGCCGCGACTGCAGATTTGATTGCAGCGGCGCGAGCGACCTCTGTGCTCAGTGATCGGGCCATGCGGGCCCGGCAGGTGATTCAATTTATTGAGCAAGCACTGGCGTCGGCGCGGATGCCAGCCGAGTGGTTAATGAATGATGAGATCTCGTTGTCCTCGCAAGGTTGGCATACGCCATCGCCACTGTGTGCCTCACCCGAAACCATCAGTGGGTCGCCACAGTGGGGCGGTATTGATGTGATCGACACAGCAGGCCAGCCATGTCTTGCTTTGACGGATCCAACGCGGGGGCTGTACATAGAGCAGATACAGCCGTGTCCCCACAACTGTGGCGCGCGCGCAGGCTATGTCATCAGTCCAACGACATGCTCTGGGGAAAGCCCCACGATCAATCGTCTGACGCAGTGGCAGGTGGAATGGAGGCCAGATATGTCTCAGCCTGCTCATTGCGATGCGGGTTGGCCTTGGGGTCGCTTACAACGCCTGTTGCTGACTTACCGCAGTGATGAGAACAGTATTGAGGGCGTGCCAACGCTCCGTTTGCAGTCTTTATCCAGAGCATCCACTTATCAATGGCAGCAGGCAGAGACGTTGGTTGCCGGCATTGCTGATTGGCAGCCCAAGCTGATTACGGCCGCATCTGCTCAGCATTACGCCAGCGAGGGCCACGAGGCAGCGCATTACTTGTTGGCAGTGGACTTGAGTGTGACATCGGATCATGTTGCCGATAAAACGCAGGACCTTCCCGTGACACGCCTATTGCTCCCTTCAGTGGTCGGCTCAAATGGGTGAGCGTTGCCGATGCATATCAAAACAGCACCGTGGCAGGCAGCAGGGGGTTTTTATATTGGCAATCGTTACGGTGTTAATTGTAGTGGCGGCACTGTCCTTGATGGGAGCCTATAACTGGGCGTTGGTTGACTGGCAAACGGTTCTTGAGGCGGCGCCCGACATGACTGAAGTTCCCGGATCTGGGCGGTAGCCTTCGAATTTAAAACCGCGCACTCTCACCCTAAATATGCAATTTATTTGCAATTTGCAAATAAATTGCATATTGCTACAATGCGAATCGAGACGAGGGGAGAGCACATGTGGGAGCGGCATTATTATGTGGTCTGGGTCCTGCGCCAGAAACGCCGCGCTGGAGTGGGGCCAATGCGCAGTCGGGCTTAACCTTCATCGAGTTGATGGTGGTTGTCGCTGTTATCGGCATTCTCGCAGCCATGTCATACCCCTCGTACCTCGAGCAGGTGCGAAAGGGACATCGCACTAAGGCCCAAGCGCTGCTGATGGAGTGGGCGCAAAGGCAGCAGAATTTCCTTATGATTCGGCGTCGCTACGCCAATTCTCTTGAGGAGCTAGGTTACTCGACAGGCAATGGCGGCGCACTGGAGCCAGCGTTTCAAGACGTGGCTCAATCCTATGATGTCGCTAATGTATCGATGGGTGTACCAGACGCGATACCGCCTAAATTCAATATAGTTCTTACCCCAATGGCGGACTCCATTCAGGCTGGCGACGGATCGCTTTGCTTATCCAATACCGGAGCGCGATGGCGATATTGTGATGACGCCGCAGAGAAGACGCCATGGTGACGACAGCACAGCGGGGACTGTCGCTCATTGAGTTGCTGACTGCGCTTATCATTCTTTCGGTATTGGTCTCCCTCGCCGCGCCATCATTTTCCAGAATGCTTACCGAACAGCGCCTTCGTCAGACGAGTAATGAGCTCAGAATATCGGTGGTCACCGCACGAGCCGAGGCAATCAAACGCGGCGAATCGGTCGCCGTGTTGCCCAAAGGGCAGCGCTGGAGCGATGGTTGGTGTGTAGAGTCCAATGCCTCTGCCAACAATTGCGGCACCGGCGTGATTCAGGAGTTTATTCCCGATAAATCCATAGCCCTCGCAACAGCCGATGCCATCACATTCAACGCTTGGGGCCGCGTATCAGGTTGCCCTCAGCTGGCACTGAGTGCATCCATAGCGGGCGAAATCTGTCAGGTTTGCTTAAGTATAAGCACAGATGGACGCGTAGTGACTGAGCCAGGATCTTGTAGTGGCTACTGTCCCGACTCGAGCGGCGATCCTGCGTGGAGGGGAGCCTGCCCGTGACCGAAAAACGTTTCCAAACCGGCTTTACGCTCATTGAGGTGCTTGTCACGTTCTTGTTGATCGCGACTGGTTTATTGGGCCTCGCTGCGCTGCAGGTCACCACCATCAACAACGCCTTTGAGGCGCAGCAGCGTGCGCTGGTGACGGCGTTGGTGGACGATATGGCGGAACGGCTGCGTATGAATCCAGTCGGCGTCAGGTCGGAGAACTACCAATCCTTTGACCCTCAAATACCTTGTCCAACCTCGGGTGTCACCGCCGACGGCCAAGCGACCATGAGTCCAGAGGTGCGCGCTGCCCTCGATGAGTGTCAATGGGCGGCGATGCTCAAGGGTCTGGCTGTTAAAACTGCTGAGGCCGATACCAGTGGAATCGGCGCGCCTATCGGGGCGATGGGGTGCCTCGATGCCCAAATCCGCCCCGGTGACGAGACTGTGGTTCGGGTAGCCGTGGCATGGCAGGGCTTGACTGCTCAAGTAGCGCCATTTGCAACATGTGGCACCGGTCAATTCACCAATACGGATTCTGTCGCACCGACAGTTGACGAGGCTTTTCGCCGGGTGGTTTACCGGGATGTCGTGGTGAGGTAAGGCCATGTGTTTGTCGAGTCCGGGCCGACCTTGCGCGGGGTTCAGTGTGGTCGAGCTCATGATCGCGTTGGCGCTGGGATTGGTGATTATCCTTGGCGTGACAGACTTGTTTGTCGACAGCAGTCGCACTCAAGGGAACGTCAGCCGAACTAGTAGACAATTGGAAAACAGTCTTTTTGCGCTGGACCTGCTCGCAGGGGAGCTGGCATTGGTGGGCTACTGGGGAGAGGCAGACTATCCCGTGATCGCTGATGACCCGAATTTTGGACCCCTGCGAGCCTCCGAAATGGCGGGGGTAGCCGTGGCAGGGTACCCCTCCCCGCCACTACTTTGTGTTGGCAGTGGTAAAGGGGGTTTCAACCCGCGCGTGGAACTGGGTTGGGCAATGGAGTATCCACTTGTCTCTGGTCTCGGTGTTGACCTTGAGGTAGCAATGGCGTCCTCAGCGTGCGACGCCACAATCTCTCTGCCGAAAGATACTGAGGAGTTTGTCGCGATTCGTCGCGCGAGTACTTGCGCAGCCGCCATATCTGGAGGTGCTGATTGCGCCCCAATCGGCAATTTTTTTCATCTTCAGGCGAATGGTTGCTATGACCCCAACGCTGGCCTTTCTGGCGGTGAAATCAAGCTGTATCGGGTCACCGATGCTGATGCCGCCAGTATTTTGGATTACCGTAGTTTTGGTTGCAGTAGCGCGCTATCAGGACGAGCGCCGATCTACCGCTATGTGTCGCGCATTTATTATGTAAACGACCGCGATGAGCTGGTGCGTTTGGAATTGGGAGAGTCCAATACCTACGTTGAGCAAATCATGGTGGAAGGAGTTGAGGCACTGCGCTTTGAGTGGCTGATCGATCGTTCTTCAGACGGTAGCTACGATGTCGTACGTTCGGTTGCCGACGAGAGCTGGTCTCATGCAGAGCGGGCAAGTGATTGGCAAAATGTGGTGGGTGTGAACATGACCATGATTGTTCGTTCCAGCACGCCCCAGACGGGGTATCAAGATACTAACTTCTATGAATTACCCGGTCAGACTTGGACCAATGAGAACAATCAGTATTTGCGGATATGGCGATCGCGAACTGTCGAGTTGATTAACGTGGCGGGGAGACGGCGATGAAAGCGCCTCGCGCGGAGCGCGGTCTGGTGTTGGTGGTGGCGCTAGTGATGCTCTTATTAGTGACCTTGATGGCGTCAATGTCTGCCAACTTGATTATGGCCAACATGCAAGTAGTACAGAATATCGAAGCGCGGAGTGCGGTTCGATCTGCAGCGCTGGCCGCCATTCAGGAAGCGATTACGACGCCGGGGTTTTTGCCTCCTTATGCTGCAGGACAAGCCCGTCGCGCTTTTTTGCGGGCTTGCGAGGGAAGCTTTTACACGCGGTGCCTGGATCTTTCCGGTGATGAAATTGAAGACGATGTAAAGGTCACGATGACCGCGCCGAAATGCCTCTCTTTTGTGCTGATCCCAAATGTATTTTTTAACTATGTCGACAATCCGGATGATCGCGAGTGTCAAGTGCGTAAACAGCGGTACTCGGCTTGCGGCAATGCGCTGTTCGAGGTTTTGGCAACGGCTGTGGATGACGTTACCGGTGCGCGAGTAGAGATAAGGCAGGGTATCTCCCGGCAGACTACTGCACAGGCGGTCCAATCAATTTGTCCCGGAAATGCGGCATGACGTTGGGTTCGAAGCAGAGTTCTACTGGGAAGTGATAACAATGAACCGATTGATAAAAAAATACGTTTTATTGGTTTGTTGTCTTGGTTTGATTGCGCCCCTCAGGGCTGAGGATATTGATCTATTCGCCAGTGGTTTAGTCAATGGTGCGGCAGCGGCAGCCGTCCCGAATGTGATTTTTGTCTTGGACAACACCTCGAATTGGTCACGGCAGAGCCAAAAGTGGCCCGATGGTACTCAGGGTCAGTCGGAAGTGCAGGCCATATACAACACGCTTAATAAAGCACGGTCGCAAAATAAAGATCTCAATGTGGCGATAGTGGAATTTACGACGCTAGGTAATGCGAATGAAGATGGTGGCTATGTGAGATTCGAGCTGCGATCAGTTTTGGATCATTGGGATGAGTTGGCGGTTGTCTTGAGTGACATCGAGAACAACATCAACTCACCGATCGAAAAACGAAACGCCAATTCGGCCTACGGTAACTTGGCTAGCGACCTCTATGGGTATCTGGCTGGTGAGGCGCAGAGCTTTTATGGCGCTGGTACGCCACCCACCAAGGCAAGGGAGCACGCTTACTCAACGCCGTTCTCCGTGTTCCAGTCACCGCTCATTGAAAGCGATATATGCTCGGAGACCTATATCATCTTTGTCAGTAATCCCGACAGTAATGGTCCAGAGGTGGATACTGATGCCAACAGTGATGCGTTGAAATCTTTATACAGTGGGATGGGAGAATCTCTGCGTCATGGATTGGCAGGTGACACTACTGCAGGGCTCATGATGCGAGAGTTCGAGGAAATCAAGGATAATCAAAGCAGCTCCAACTCGGATCCTCTTGGGTTCTCACTAGCCTGTTTTGCTAATAGCAACGCCTGCGATGCCGGTATTAATGGGCACCCGACGGAAACGGCCGCATTGACATCCATTGCGCAGAGCTGTCCCGCCGGTGGGGATTGTTTTTGTTCGCAAGTGACGCTCAAGAAAGATGCCTGTAGCCAAGGCAAACAATTTCAGGTTTTGAGGCCTGCGGCTGGCACGCGAGAGCGATATGGCCCCACCGCCGATAAGATTGATGGAGCCCGTTACAATTTTGATGATTGGACAAAATTTTTGCATGACTATGGGGTTCCTTTGGTTATTCCGGGGGATGGAAATGCTTCTGAGACGGTAGCGCGCGTGCCAGTAACAACCTATACGATTGATGTCTTCAGCGCTCAGCCCAGTGAAGTGCACTCGTCACTTATGGATAGCGCGGCAGAAGCAGGTGGGGGGTATCGTCAGGAAGCAACCAATGCCGCCGAGATCGAGCTGGCGCTGGCACGCATCTTTGGTGACATTATCGACATCAATACTTCGTTTGCTGCGGTGACATTACCGTTAAGTGCGACCAACCGCGCACAAGCCGAGAACAAGGTGTTTGTGGGAATGTTCAGGCCTGCGACGCAGCGGAAGCCACGATGGCTTGGAAACCTCAAGCAATATCAGTTAGCGGTATTTGATGGGAAAGTGGGATTAGCCGATGTCTCGCTTAATCGAGCCATAAACCCTCAGACCGGCTTTGCGCAATCTTGCGCGACCAGTTTTTGGACCGAGGACACTTCGGCGGTGCCAAAAGATGCGTCGGGCTCGGTGGGCCCCTATTTTGACGGACTGCAGCTGGAGCCCAATCCAACCAGCGAATGTCTGCCAGAGTTTCGCGGTGATCGCAGTGTGCTGTCAGACGCGCCCGATGGCCCCTTTGTAGAGAAGGGCGGGGTAGCACAGCAATTACGGCGTCAGGCTTCGCGCAGGGTTCTCACATTGGACTCGCTAACAGGGGGAGTGCGTGATGTCACCGTTGGCGACTTTGGCGATAACGCCGACATCTTCAATTATGTGCTGGGGACCCATCCGGGGCTAAAAGGAGGGGATCTCAAAGTGGCGGACTTATCAGGGGAGGGTAATGAAAATCCTTCTTATATTGATAATCCTCTGCTATCGGAGCCCGAGGCTAAACCGTTTGAGGGACGGCGACCGACTATTCATGGGGACATCGTACATTCCAGACCACTGACTATGACTTATGGCGCTAAACCAGAAGGAGGCAGCGAGTTTCGCGTATTTTACGGCACCAACGATGGCCTTTATCGGGCAATCAATCCCGATGATGGACGCGAGGAGTGGGCCTTTATTGCACCGGAGCATCAGGACGCAATCGGCCGCCTTTATGCCAATACCCCTAGTGTCGACTACTTTGGGCTGGCTCCCGCACAATCAGAGTTCATTGATGCACAAGCCAAGCGATACTTTTTTGACGGATCGACAGGCTCCTTCACTCGCTACAATGACCGGAGTCAATTGGTAGAGGGGTATCTGTATCTGACCCAGCGTCGGGGGGGGCGCATGGTCTATGCGTTGGATGTAAGTCCCTCCGATCTCGAGAGCGGGGCACCACCGGAAACGCCCGGTTTCCTGTGGCGCGCCGGTTGCACCGATGATTCTGATTTAAGCTGCACCGATGAAGATCTGGTTGGCATTGGACACACTTGGTCGACGCCCGTGACGGGTTTTGTACGGGGTTATTTTGGACCGGGAGGGTCGGCGGCGCAGCCCAACCCGGTGCTGCTGATGGGCGGGGGTAGTGACCCGTGTCTCGATCAAGACAAAGCTTCTCTTGCCCTGCTTGAATGTGAAAAGGGTAAGTACATCTACGTACTCGATGGCAAGACCGGGGAAGTCTTGCGCGCATTTCCGACACAGGCGCCTGTCGTTGCGGACATCGAGGCCATTGATTTTGACTACGATGGCTATATCGATTTTGCCTATGCTGCAGATGTCGCCGGTCACTTGTACCGAATTACATTGTCGCGCATTACCGATGGTGTGATTGATCATTCAGTGGCCCTATCCCCCGAAGAGTGGGTCTGGCCGGATCAACCGATTGCATTTACTGACCGAGAGGGCGTGCGTTTCAAAAATCAACCAATTGCCGCCGAGGTTGGAGATAACGTTTTCATTGCTCTGGGTTCGGGAGATCGTGAGCGACCACTGAAACAAAATTATCCTTACGCCCGAAGCGTAAAAAATCGTTTCTACACCTTTATTGACACCCCACTGACACCTCGTGCAACTGGGATTGACCTCGATACCCTCTTGGATGCGTCAACTGGGTTAGCAGCGGGCGCTAATCAAGACGAGCCGATTGAAAATATCCTTCACTTTGACGGTTGGTACCTTGATCTAGCCGACCGGGGTGAGCAGGTCGTGAATCAGGCCGCAATCGGAGGGGGTTACGTATTTTTTAATTCCTTTCAGGCAGAAGGATCGAACAAAGGGTTTTGTAGTGACTTGGGCACGGCAAAGGCCTATCGCGTTCCACTCTTTGCTCCCGAGGCTGCAGAAGGTAGGGTATTTGGAGAGGGCATACCTATCCCGCCGATTATTGTTACCGTGCGATTATCGGATGCCGACGAGCCTTGTGAGGAAAATTGCGGGCCAGGGCGCATTACCGACGACGTGATATCGGTCATTATTGGCCTTGAGGGATTTGAAGTCGTTGACATTACGCCCTCGCCACCCAGCAAAGTGCGGGAGGCTTTTCGCGTCGAAAATATCGACAAACCTTAATGGGACTCAAAAGCAGGTTTGATACGCCACGGTGTTGGCGGTAGCGACAGGTTTCGCGATTGAGATAAAGCGCGGCGAAGCAATTTTCTGCTCTGCGCGCGTTCTGGCGTATTGGGGTAGTTTGGCAAGATTATCTTTTGCATGCTCACACTTGACTGAGTCAGCGTTTGAGGATGAGAAGGCAGAGAGCGAGATGTCGGCTGCTTCGATGTTTTCATTGGCTGCATGGCTTGATTGACTCACATGCGTCAGGTCGGTCGCCGGATGGTAACGTCGCGTGCGGTTTGAGTTCACCACCGAGCAAGTTGTGCCCGAACACAGCGGCCTGTCACGCGATACCGGATCTTCGGCGGCGTCCAGCTAACCGTCGGCGCGCGGCTGTCGCTTCTACCCTCATTAATATTGAGGTAGAGTCAAGAACACCGTCACGGGGCCAGCTAATGACATGCTTGGTCCGTTTTGGTCAGCGCGATTAGGAAAACAGTCTCTTCCCGCATTGCAGTGTAAGGAGCGGGATCAAACTTGGAATGTCAGGCGCAGAGTGATCGTGTGTAGCTGGTCGCACAACTCATTATGGTTGTGCCAGTAGTATCGTTGCACCAGTCTGCCAAACCTATGGGGTTAGGTGAGAAGCCGCGATGATTTGCACATCTCAATTTACGTTTATTCATCTACATAAAACGGCCGGGCAGTCCTTAAGCGATGCCCTACTCAACTGTATCCCCGGTGCTCTAGAAGTCGGATATCACTATCCATTCGAGATGTTGCCTGTCAGTGCCTCATCGCTCCCCATTATCGGTGTGGTGAGAAACCCTTGGGATTGGTACGTCTCCTGGTACGCCTTTAATAACTTGAGAGGGGTCAGGAACCCACTGTTCAACATCGTTTCACAAGGCAAGCAACTTGGGTTCAAGGACACGATTACGAATCTCATTAACTACCCAGACTCATCCGAAACCAGTGTTTTGAATAAATCGGTTCATAAGTCCCTGTTGCCTGATCGGTTTTCTGATGAGCGTGGTTCTGGCTTTACCAAGCAGTGCGTAGAGAAGATGGAGAGTAATACACACGGTTACTACACGATGTTGGTAGAGAGAATGTTTGGCTTTGACTCTCATCAGTTGCTGTTGGTGTCCTTCGAAAACGTGGTAGAGGAGTTTTGCGTCACCTTGGAACGGCTCGGTGTCGTTGAGGCATCAGCGGTGAGGACATACCTTGGTGGCCAAGCATTAATGAATACATCGCGTCATAGTCACTACTCGCGCTACTACGATCAAGAGCTTCAAGAGCTGGTGCGGACCAGAGAGCGGCGAGTCCTCGAACGTTTCCGCTACGACTTCGAGCATACCTCCACGCCCCAGCCATTGATCAACATTGACGCGATTCAACGCGTTCCCAAATTGCGCGGCAGCGCTGCCAATTTTCTAAAAATCGGCGATAACTGCGAAACCGAAGGGTTGGCGGCGGCCCTGAGCGAACTTCCAGACGCCGTGTGGGCGGAATCGGACCGCCAAACGGTCTTTGATATCCATCATGAGACGCAAAGTATCCCGCTGTTAACGGATGACATGTCCCATACGTATCCAGTGAAGGGGCCTCAGCACCCCAAGTTTGAAGCGCTCATCCACCCCATCCTGACGCAACTCGCTAGTCACTTTGGGTCTGGCGGCACGTTCATAAGAATATTGTTTGCAAAGCTCAATCCAAGATCGCAAATACGGCCTCATGTAGACAGCGGCTACTCGCTTATTAACTGCAACCGCGTGCACATTCCGATAATGACTCACCCTGGCGTCAGTTTTAGCGTGGGCGGGGAGACGCTTCATATGGCCGAGGGCCAAGTATGGGAAATTAATAACGCGCATGTGCACGCGGTACGTAATGACTCTGATCAAGCGAGGATCCATCTGATTATCGACTGGACGCCAACCAAAACACTCCTTAAAGACAAGAAGGCTTTTCGGAAGGATTTACCCATGTTCTATAGCCAAAAATTCCGCACACATGGGCGATTATAAAAGTTGAGGCGCTACTATTAAGGTGCAAGCAGCAGCGGGCGTCATCGTTCGATTAGCCAAGGAGATTGGGTTTTCTTCTGTGCCAGAGAGCGTGTCAGGACGCATTATTAACGTCAGCTTAATCGCAACTAGCGCGAGATTTTCGTCGAACGTGCCGGTGGACGCCGAATAAAAGCAAGAAGATCCCGCCCGCAGGTACTATATAACGAGGACAACTCCGAAATAACAAACGACTGCAGCGCGGGTGGCGATCGATCGCGATGCCGATCTTGGTCATTTGTCATCCTTCCTTGACTTTGCGGTGGTTACGCCGAGACAATCCGCGCTGTCACGCGAGCGGCAACGGCGATTGGTAAGTACCCTTACCCTCTGGCCTACCTTCAGGACGGGATAGTTCTCAAGGCTGTTTGCGGGTTCCGTCAGGTAGAAGTTTAGCTCCTACTGCTCGGGCTCGACACTGCGCTACCGCGCAGGTCACCGACACACGGGTTTCGTGGTCGTGATCTGACGGGCGTCGGAGCGATCCGGCCGGTGTCTCGTGCGACAGGTGGTGGTGCGACGCGATGGCGTCTCTCCACCCTCTTGTTGAATGAGATGGAGAATAGCTATGCCAATGCTATCCGGCGGCGAAATGATCGTCCGCGCACTTGAAGACGAAGGTGTCGATTACATCTTTGGTTACCCCGGTGGAGCAGCGCTTCACATATACGATGCCTTATTCAAGGGCGAGAAAGTCCCGCATATTTTGGTTCGTCATGAGCAGGCGGCAACGCACGCTGCCGACGGCTACGCCCGTGCTACGGGCAAGCCAGGTGTGGTCTTGGTCACCTCGGGGCCAGGTGCAACCAATGCGATCACAGGGATTGCCACTGCTTACATGGACTCTATCCCACTCGTGGTCATCTCAGGGCAGGTGCAGAGTCATTTGATTGGCGAGGATGCGTTTCAGGAAACTGACATGATTGGTGTATCTCGGCCAATTGTTAAGCACAGTTTTTTGGTGCAAAGGCCTGAAGACATTCCAGCGACTATTAAAAAGGCATTTTTTATCGCATCGACCGGGCGACCTGGCCCCGTTGTGGTAGATATACCGAAGGACTTGACTCACCCCGAATACAAGTTTGAGTACATTTACCCAGAGACTGTGAGCCTTCGCTCCTACCAACCCTCTTCAAAGGGCCACTCGGGACAGATTCGTAAAGCCGCAAGAATGTTATTGAGCGCCAAGCGACCCGTCATTTATGCAGGGGGTGGTGTGATTCAAGGCGAGGCCTCGACACAGCTGACGGCACTCGCGCGCCGACTCAACTTCCCTGTCACCAATACGCTCATGGGGCTGGGGGCCTACCCCGGTAGCGACCCGCAGTTTTTGGGAATGCTCGGGATGCATGGCTTTTACGAGGCCAATATGGCGATGCACCACGCCGATGTCATTTTGGCTGCAGGTGCCCGATTTGATGACCGAGTGACGAATACCGTGTCAAAATTTTGTCCCGGGGCAAAGATCATTCATATCGACATTGATCCTGCGTCTATTTCCAAGATCGTACCGGTTGACGTTCCCATTGTAGGGCCGGTCGACACCATCCTTGAGGAGTTGGACAAGCAACTTGCCTCGCAAATGGGAGCCGGGGACCGCGCCTTACCTGATGCTGACACACTGGCTAATTGGTGGCAGCAAATTGACAGTTGGCGCGAAGCACACGGGCTTTGGCATGGCCGGCGCTATGGGGAGTCTACCGCTATCAAGCCTCAGGACGCCATCAGGGCGCTGTATGAGGCGACAAGAGGCGAGGCTTATGTGACTTCGGATGTGGGCCAACACCAAATGTTTGCTGCCCAGTATTACAAGTTTGATTACCCCCGGCGCTGGATTAACTCCGGTGGCCTGGGCACCATGGGATTCGGGTTGCCTGCAGCGATGGGAATTAAGATTGCGCTGCCGGACGCCGAGGTCGCCTGCGTAACGGGTGAGGGGAGTATCCAGATGAATATTCAGGAACTCTCCACCTGCAGTCAGTATGGTTGTCCCGTCAAAATCATCAATTTGCGCAACGATTATTTGGGCATGGTAAAACAGTGGCAGGACATGCAATACGAGGGCCGCTACTCCGAAAGTCACTACGCGGCATCATTGCCGGATTTTGTGAAGCTTGCCGAGGCCTATGGCCATGTGGGGATGGAGATAAAAGCGCAGGCGGACCTGCTACCAGCAATGGAGGAGGCTTTTGCGTTGAAGGACCGGCTGGTATTTCTGGATATTCATGTGGACCCTGATGAGCATGTCTACCCGATGATGGTTGCCCCTAACGGCGCAATGAAAGATATGTGGCTCAGCAAAACGGAGAGAACCTGATGAGACGGATACTCTCTGTGCTGCTGGAAAATGAATCGGGTGCTTTGTCACGTGTTGTCGGGCTGTTTTCCCAGCGTGGCTACAATATTGAAACGCTGAATGTGGCGCCTACCGACGACCATTCATTATCTCGGCTCACGGTTACCACAACGGGCGATGACCTTAAGATCGAACAAATTACCAAGCACCTCAATAAAATCATCGATGTGGTGAAAGTAGTGGATCTCACCGAGGGAGCGCACGTTGAGCGCGATACATTACTGGTTAAAGTGCGTGCCGAGGGGGATCAGCGTGATGAGGTCAAGCGCACAACAGAGATTTTTCGGGGGCAAATTATCGATGTGGGGCCCAAGACCTATATCGTTCAGTTGACTGGCCCATCGGAAAAACTCGACTCCTTTATAGAGGCCTTGGGTGAAACCGAGGTTTTGGAAGTAGTGCGCTCCGGTGTTGCTGGCATGGCGCGGGGAGAGAAGGTGTTGGCACCCTAGGTGCTTTTACGACGAGTAAAGACTTGAGAAATGACCACAAAAAAAGGGGCTTGACGCCCCTTTTTTTGTGGTTGACGAGATCAAAGTAGAGGCGCGATCACCAAGCTGACGATGGCCATGACATTAATGAGAATATTCATAGATGGCCCAGACGTGTCCTTGAAGGGATCGCCTACGGTATCCCCCACAACGGCGGCGGCATGAGTATCGGACCCCTTGCCCCCGAGGTTGCCCTTCTCAATGTATTTTTTTGCGTTGTCCCATGCGCCACCGGCGTTAGCCATCATCAGCGCCATCAAGACGCAACCCAGCAAGCCTCCGGCCAACATTCCGCCTAATGCAGTTGCACCGAGCCCTAAGCCCACGACAACGGGTGCGAATACGGCGATTGCGCCCGGCAAGACCATGCGCCGCAGCGCCGCAGTCGTGGCGATATCCACGCAGCGGGCTGTATCCGGCTCGGCATTACCCTCAAGAAGACCTGGGATCTCTCGAAATTGACGCCGAATCTCGTTAATCATGTCAAACGCAGCCTCACCCACCGCGGTCATGGTGATCGACGCGATAAGGAAAGGAATGGCGCCACCGATAAACATGCCGATTAGCACCATGGGGTCTGACAGCTTCAGTGAGAAGCCTGGATTATTGACAGTAACGGTTTCGACGAACGCCGCGATAATGGCGAGCGCGGCGAGAGCTGCTGCACCAATGGCAAAGCCTTTCCCGATGGCGGCGGTCGTGTTCCCCACCTCATCAAGGCCATCGGTGATGGCGCGTGTCTCTTCACCCATTCCCGCCATTTCTGCGATCCCACCTGCGTTGTCCGCTACTGGTCCGTAAGCATCAATGGCCATCGTGATTCCGACTGTTGCCAACATGCCTACCGCCGCGATTCCAACACCGTACAAACCGGCAAGGTGTGTCGACACAAAAATGATGGCGGCGAGTGACAGTACGGGCGCGACTACCGACTGCATGCCGACCGCTAGACCCGTGATCATCACTGTCGCCGGGCCTGTTTCCCCTGACTTGGCAATGGTCCGCACGGGCTTTCCACCGGTGTAGTACTCAGTGATAAGACCAATAGCAATGCCGCCTGCGGCACCGGATACAACAGCCCACCACGTATTACGATCAATTCCCATCATGTCTGCCAAAAACCAAGCCATGGCTATAAAAATAATGGGTGCCCCAAGCGTGCCGCTGCGCAGAGCGGCTTCTGGTGCCGCAGAGGAGCGCAAGCGCACGATTAATATGCCCACGACAGACGCAATAAGACCAATACTGGCTAGAGCGAGCGGGAATGCCATCATGGCGCTTTGATTGGCAACGGTAAATTCACTCGTAATCGCCATGGTAGACGCGATGGCAATACAGGCAATCATTGAGCCGCAGTAGGATTCGAAAATATCTGATCCCATTCCCGCAATATCGCCAACGTTGTCGCCGACATTATCGGCGATGACACCTGGATTTCTGGGGTCGTCTTCGGGGATGCCAGCTTCAATCTTGCCCACAAGATCCGCGCCCACATCAGCTGACTTGGTGAAAATGCCGCCACCAACGCGTGAGAACAATGCCACTACAGATCCGCCCATACCAAAGCCGTGGATCGCGTGGGCGGTTTCGGGGTCACCTCCGAAGTAATAGTAAAGGCCGCCCAAACCCAGCAAGCCAAGAGAGGCAACACATAAGCCCATGATTGAGCCACCGTAAAAAGCGATATTGAGTGCGGCTGCGGCACCCTCTTGATTGGCAGCTACCGCGGTGCGGACGTTTGCCTTGGTGGCCGCATACATGCCGAGATATCCGGCCGTGGCAGAAGACACAGCGCCCGCTACGAAGGCAATTGCCGTATTGGTGCCCAGTGGTGAGGCCAGAATGCCGACCACTAATACCGCAGCGAAGGCCAGCAGCAATTTATATTCGCGATGCATAAAGACCATTGCACCGATATGAATTTGCTCGGCGATACCTTGGACCTTTCCCTCCCCCGCGGGGGCGCGAGACATCAGGGTATAAATTGCAAAGGCGATTACGAGTCCGACCGCCCCAAGAATGGGCGGCAACATCAGATCAAAGCTCATAAGATTTCCTGGTGGGTGCAGTTCAAAATTCAGAGGGGCGCAAGTTTAACCACCGACCGAGCCCCTATCAATGGGATTCTTTGCATGGGCACGTCTAGTAACGATAAAAATTGCCCGCGTATGGCTACGCCCCGGAAGAAATTGCTTTCATGCCCGTCATGAAGCCTCGTAAGCGCGAACCGACCACTTCCACCGAATGGGATCGGATCTCCTCATTGACCTCGATGAGGCGACGGTTATCGACACCCGTGCTGCCGGTGATGCCACCACCGATCACATCGGTATCGAGATTTGCCACAAACGCTTTGAGTAGCGGCCGCGCCGCTTGATCGAACAGATAACAGCCATATTCTGCAGTATCAGAGATGACCACATTCATTTCGTACAATTTCTTCCGCGCGATCGTGTTGGCAATGAGCGGCGTTTCATGCAGTGATTCGTAGTAGGCCGATTCTTCAATGATGCCGGCGGATACCATTGTCTCGTAGGCCAGCTCCACTCCCGCCTTAACCATGGCTATCATCAGGATCCCCTGATCGTAGTACGCCTGCTCATCAATCGAATCATCTGTGATGGCTTGTAACTCGAACGGCGTGCCATTGGTTTCGGCTCGCCACTTGAGCAAATTGGTGTCGTCTGCCTCCCAGTCGGCCATCATCGTGCGAGAGAAGTGACCGGACATGATGTCGTCCTGATGCTTTTCAAACAGCGGCCGGAGGATCGTTTTCATGTTCTCCGCCAAATCAAAGGCGCGGATTTTGGCTGGGTTGGACAGTCGGTCCATCATGTTGGTGATCCCGCCTTGCTTGAGGCCCTCGGTTACCGTTTCCCATCCGTACTGAACCAGTTTCGCCGCGTACGCGCCGTTAACGCCCAGTGCCACCATTCGATCGAAGCACAGCAACGAGCCCGTTTGCAGCATGCCGCATAGGATCGTTTGCTCACCCATTAAGTCGGATTTCACTTCTGCAATGAATGAAGACTCCAGTACCCCGGCGCGATGGCCGCCGGTACCCGCCGCATAAGCCTTGGCCCATTCCAAGCCATTGCCTTCGGGGTCGTTTTCAAGGTGGACAGCGATTAATGTCGGCACGCCAAAGCCGCGCAAGTACTCCTCTCGCACTTCGGTACCCGGGCACTTGGGCGCGACCATGATGACCGTGAGATCCTCCCGAATTTTCATGCCTTCTTCGACGATATTGAAGCCATGAGAATAGGAAAGGCAGGCACCTTCCTTCATCAGAGGCATCACCGCCTTAACCACATTACTGTGCTGCTTGTCGGGCGTGAGATTCAGCACCATATCTGCATCGGGCACCATCTCCTCGTAGGTACCTACCCTAAAGCCGGCCTCGGTCGCTTTCACCCAAGAAGGCCTCTGCTCCGCTATCGCCTCTTTACGCAGTGCGTAGGCAACATCAAGCCCGCTGTCCCGCAGATTAAGGCCCTGATTGAAGCCTTGAGCGCCACATCCGATTATGACCAACTTTTTATTGGCGAGCGGGGTGATCCCGGCGTCAAACTCACTCGGATCCATGAATCGGCACTTGCCCAGTTCCTGCAGCTGCGTGCGAAGGGGGAGAGAGTTGAAATAATTGCTCACTGGCGATACCTCTATCGGGGTCCTGAAAAAAAGGGGTCGTATTGTGTCGGACATCGTGCCCCGGGTAAACGGCGCTGTTATAATTAATTTGCGCGCCAACCGGCCAGCTTCGCGGAGCACAGACTATTTTGAAAGATGATCAGAGACCCGACACCGACGAACTCGAGCGAGCAGCCGAACAGATTGAGGCACCGCTGGCGAGCCTGATAGGAGATTATGAGGAGTCAGGAGCCGGCCAGATGGCCCGGGCTCCTGGCATATTTCTGCTCCCCAATTTGCTGACGTCAGCCGCCTTGTTCTGTGGTTTTTACGCCATTATCGCGGGTATGCAAGGTGATTTTTACTCTGGTTCAGTCGCCATCTTGGCCGCGATGGTGTTCGATGGCCTGGATGGGCGGGTTGCACGACTGACCCGCACCAGCAGTGCTTTTGGGGCGCAATACGACAGCTTGTCGGACATGGTGAGTTTCGGCGTGGCGCCTGCGCTACTGACGTTTAACTGGGCGCTAACCGGATTGGGCAAGATTGGCTGGGTGGCGGCCTTTGTGTATGCGGCTTGCGCTGCGCTGCGCCTCGCGCGATTCAACGCGCACATGGAGAGTGACGATAAAACAAATTTTACGGGGCTTGCCAGCCCCGCCGCTGCGGCGACTGCGACCAGTCTGGTATGGATGGGCCAAACCCATGGCTGGGCGGGCCCGACGCTCGACTGGGTTCACGCACTTCTGTTGGCCGCGCTGGGGTTTTTGATGATCTCCCGATTTCCTTACTCCAGCTTTAAGTCCATTGCCTTTGACCGGCGAGTGCCTTTTGTTCGAATGCTACTAGTCGTGGCACTGTTGGGGCTGATTGCGCTGGACCCGCCTGTGGCCATTTGGGGGCTCTCGATGATCTACGCGCTTTCTGGCCCGGTACAACATCTCCGAAATAACCAACTTGTTCCTCGGGAAGGGGATGCAGACCATGCGAAGACGGATCTACACTGACGGCACGATTGCCTCCTCGGAGATCACTCCCGAGACCGTATTCCTCAATCGCCGCGCTTTTATTGCGGCCTCTGCGGGATCTGCATGGCCTTGGTCGGCAGGTGCGGCCCAGAGCGCGACGGATCGAGCTGACTTGGCCTACTCGCCGGACTTTGATTCAACCCTGGAGGCCGAGAAGACGCCAGTAGAAGCAGTTACCTCTTACAACAATTTCTACGAGTTTGGTACGGATAAGTCGGATCCTGCGCGGCATGCCCATGCGATGACCACGGATCCATGGACTGTATCTGTGGGTGGCTTGGTCGAAAAGCCGGGAGAGCTTCATCTCGAGGATCTGCTGAGTGGGTTTGATCTCGAGGAGCGTATATACCGATTTCGCTGTGTCGAGGCGTGGTCGATGGTGGTGCCATGGATCGGATTCCCGCTCTCCGATTTGCTGCGCCGCTTTGAGCCAAAATCTGAGGGCCGGTTCGTTGAATTCAAGACCCTTTACCGCCGTAGCGAGATGCGCGGCACCCGCTCCTTCGGCAGCATTATAGATTGGCCTTATCGGGAGGGATTACGCCTCGATGAGGCAATGCATCCCCTCACGTTGCTTGCTGTGGGTCTGTATGGCAAAACACTGCCGAATCAGAACGGTGCGCCGTTGAGGCTGGTAGTCCCCTGGAAGTATGGTTTTAAGAGCATCAAATCGATCGTTGAAATCAATGTGACCGACCAGCAGCCCGCCACCAGTTGGCAAACTTTGCAGTCCAAGGAATATGGATTCTATGCGAACGTCAATCCCGACGTTGACCATCCTCGCTGGTCGCAGCGTTTTGAGCGGCGCTTGCCCTCTTCTATATTTAAGCCAAACCGTGTGCCGACAGTGCCTTTCAACGGTTACGGCGAGCGCGTCGCGGGTTTGTATGACGGCATGGATTTGCGTCGTTTTTACTAGAGCGCTGTGCCTGAGGGGACTTGCTGCTTCCCGGATGCGGGGGGGCAGATCAGGAGTCCGGGATGGTTGTGAGGCGCAGAGGGTGTGCGCTGGGTGATGTCGCCCCGACTGATAACCTGTGTCGTCGTTACCGCTTGCGTGGTGCCCCTGGCATTACTGGCGTGGCAATTAGCTGCGGGGCAATTGGGTCCCGATCCTGCTAAATATGTGATGCAGGGCACGGGTAGCTGGGCCCTCCGAGGACTGTTACTGGTGTTATGTGCGGCGCCCTTTGCGCGACTGGGCTGGCGAGGGCTATTTCGTTTTCGGCGCACCCTGGGCGTAGCGGTGTTTGTCTACGCAACCCTGCATCTGCTCTTATTTGCGCAGGTCTATGTGGGCTGGGACGCTCCGCTGCTGATGGAGGAGCTCGAAGAGCGCCCCTATGTGCTGGTGGGGTTTGCGGCCTGGGCTTTGTTTCTGCCCCTTGCCCTCACATCGACCGACGCAGCGAGGCGTTGGTTGGGGCGGCGCTGGCGATTACTGCACAGGTTGGTTTACCCTGCCACGGTGTTGGCATGGTTGCATATATACTGGTTGGCGCGATCTGATATTGCTGAGGCCCTGATTTACGGGGCTCTATTTGTCGGGCTTTTGGTCTGGCGAATGCGCCGGGTTCGGATGGGCTAGCACCCCGGCCCTGAGGGACTTCAGCTCATTGCGGCCCCGTTGTTTTCCCGCGGGCGGGGTGATGGGTGAGTGCGCTGCGAGTACATTGCCCGCAGTACCTTTCGTTGATACCATCTTTGGCCCGGCCTAAGGTCGGCGGCGCTCATTAGGCACCACGAGTGACGGCTCAAAACTTTTTGAAAAAAAGGCTTGCAGAGCATCCGTCGGTACGTATAATGCGCGACCTCGGCGGGGGGATCCCTCTCGGCGAAAGACCTGCCCAAGCGGTCGGTTTGTTGATTAACAGTCAGATAAAGACAGATGTGTGGGCACTTGTTGGGATGGTTTTCACGAACCATTCAGACACAACAAGTGACTCATTAATTCAATGATTTCGAATTGTGTCTGAGCTGAGATTTTGGATGGTAAAGCAAGCTTTGCGTAAC